>JBGSRM010000001.1:0-21444 GCA_041737575.1 Akkermansiaceae bacterium | reverse complement strand
CTTTTCAACCACATGCTCGAGCCGCCCACGCAGCGTCTTATCCACGAACTTCTCACAAATCGACAAATCCTGATCCTGATGATGCAACGCCTCGGTAACCAAAAACTTGATCATCTCCTCCGCCACATCCATATCCCCCGCCAAATCACAAAACGCCATCTCCGGCTCCACCATCCAGAACTCCGCCGCATGACGCGAAGTATTCGAGTTCTCCGCCCGAAACGTAGGTCCGAACGTATAAATGTTCGATAACGCACACGCAAACGTCTCCCCCTCAAGCTGCCCGGAAACCGTCAAATACGCCCGCTTCGCAAAAAAATCCTCACTGTCATTCTTGATCTCATCATCCGCCAAAGTAGTCACCCGGAACATCTCACCCGCCCCCTCACAATCACTCGCCGTAATAATTGGCGTCTGCACATACACAAAATCCCGCTCCTGAAAAAACCGATGGATCGCATACGCCATCCGCGAACGAATCCGAAACGCCGCCCCAAACAAATTCGTCCTCGGCCGCAAATGCGCGATCGACCTCAAAAACTCCGGCGTATGCCCCTTCTTCTGCAACGGATAATCCTCCGGAACTCCCCCCAACAATTTCAATTCCGTCGCCTGCATCTCCCACACCTGCCCGCTCGCCGGCGAAGGCACCAACCTCCCCAACACCCGCACCGAAGCCCCCGTCGCCATCTTATGAATCTCCTCATAACCACCTATCCCCGCATCCGCCACAACCTGCAAATTCCCCATACAAGACCCGTCATTCAACTCAAGAAACGAAAACTCCTTCGAGTCCCGCCGAGTCCGCACCCACCCCGCCACCTCCAAAGAATCAGCCCCCTCCGTCCGCCCCAGCACATGTTTGATCAAAGTCCGCATGGCCATCATCCTAGATTTCAAATTCTAAACCTCAAGAAAGAGAACAAAGAAAGGCTTACAAAACTTCAGTCACACTAAGCCCAGTTTCGTGTAATAATAAATTATCTCCCCACTAAGAGCTGCTTACGCGAGAAATAGGCTAGTCCAAATTCACCCCACACTCACTGGCACAAGGGTCATGGTGTCGTTGCCGAAAATATCGATGACCTTGATGGCCACAGTGTAACGACCCGGCTGGGCGTAGGTGTGGGTGATCGTGCTAAGCTCCAAGTCACGGTCACGCCGTGTGCGGAAGCTCTGCCACTCGTTCTCAAAGATATACGCTCCCGTCCACCGTTCCTCGAATTCAAGAAATTCTCCACTCGCAGCATCCACCACGCCGGGCAGCTCACCATCCACGCCCATGGTCTTGGCCATTTTGATGATCTCTTTGCGGCTCTCGTAGTGGAAATCCACCGCCCAATAATCCACCCAATCCGTCCATTTTTTCGTCAGCACCTCGCGCTTCACGATGCCGTCTTTGTCCTTGGAAATCTTCACGAGCTGCCCGCCATCGCAGGCCACCTCACTTTTCCCAGCTTTCAACTCGGCAGTGATCGAGTCCACCAACCCTTGCGAATAATGCACGGAAAAATCGGTGAGCTCGATGCTGAGGGTGAGCTTGTCTTTCTTGTCATAACGCGGTGTCGCCTCGACGTATGCGATATCCGCGAAACGGACTTGCCCCTTCTCCACGGCGCGTTTGTCGAACACTTCCGGCGGAATCGTCTTTGGTGCGATGTCGATTCCCTTGCTCTTCGCTTCCTCCAGCACCGCAGGAAACAAACCCATCTCGAATTCAAAGGCGAGGATGTCCACACGCGAGGCACCGCGCTTGCGGCATTCCGTAATGACTTCCTCCACAAACAAACGACCCACCGGCAAATTGATCGGACCAACGCAGACAAGGCGACTGCCGTTCTTGCCATGAAAAAAAGCGGCATCTGCCAGTGGCTCGGCCTTGTATGCCCTAAGAATCAATGCGCGGAATTCCTGTTCCTTGCGGGCAAGCGCCTGTTCCTTCTTCTTCCCACTCAAACGCCCACCAACGTTCAAATACGCCTGCCTCTCGTATCGACCGAGATTAAGCACCTCAAAAGCCCGGAACGGCTTGCCTGTTGACTTCAGTTCCCTCTGCACCTGAATCAGCCGCTTGCGCGTGGTGTGAATGCCGAACTTGCCCAGATCGCTGGTGATCCACTTCCGCCCAAGCTTTTCCGCCACGGCGGCCGTCGTGCCGGAACCGCAGAAGAAATCGGCGACGAGGTCGCCTTCGTTGGAACTGGCTTGAATGATGCGTTCGAGAAGGGCTTCGGGCTTTTGTGTCGGATAGGCAAGACGTTCTTTCGCTTGTGAATTCACAGGATAAATATCGTCCCAAAGAGATTGCAAAGGAACTCCCTCAGTATCTTCTAAATAACGCTTTAAGCGAATTCCTCCTGCCTTGGTAAAGTGTAATTTCCCTTCAGCGTCTAAACGTTTCATAGTGTCAGGAGGACAGCGCCATAACGAAGAAATCCCTTTATATTCATACGTGTAACCACCACCAGTAAGACCCTTTGCTGTTAAGTCTGCATCTGTCCACCTGCGTCCGTCTTCATCGACGTTTCTAAATCGCTCTAAATAATCTCCGCTATGTGCTCCGTATAATTGGTTCCAAGTCCATTTAGATGTTTTCGCATAATAGAAAATCGAATCAACATTTACACCGAAATGATTAGGATCACTATGGGCACTTGTCCGTTTCCAAGTGATCTCATTGATATATTTCTGATTTCCAAAAACGTCGTCCAACACAACTCGCACCACTGAATTTAGTCGCCAATCACAATGCACATAAATACTCCCATCTTCGTGCATCAAATCCCGCATCAGAATCAGCCGCTCATAAATCATGCTGATGAACGAATCCGCGCCCCGTCCCCAAGTATCCCGATAAGCGATTTGCTCTAACAAATTGGGTTCTTTATGAAAAGTCTCCCCACCGATCTCAATATCCATGGAGAAGTCCGCGCCCACGTCGAAGGGTGGATCGATGTAGATCAGCTTAAGGCCACCGGCGTCCTCGATCTGGCGGCGAAGCGCGCCGGACTTGAGGGAGGAGAGGATGAGCTTGTTATCGCCCCAGATGAGCTTGTTGGTCCAGCCCTTGGTCTGGCGGCCGGAGTTGTCAAATAACTGGGATTGCTCGTCCGCCATTTCCTTTCGTGGCTCGTCAATATGCTCCAGCGTCTGGAAAGGCAGTACAGCCGTGCAGACTTCACGGGATTTGCCATTCCATACCAGCTCCACCTCCCGCTTGTCCGCAAACAGAAGAAAGCGGTATTTCTCCGGCAGTGGCTTCCCCTGCTCAATCAGCTTGATAAGTGTGCTCTTCTCAGCTTCCGAGAGATCGTAGTGTTCAGTGGATGGGCGGGACATGGTGTTTAGGGATGGGAGTATTGCGTCAAAAATCAATGACTGGCGTAATTGGAAGTATGTTTAAATCTTTTGTAATCAACGGATTGTGTAATTATGCGTCAGGATTTATGCGTCAGTTTATGCGTCAGGATCGGTCATCTGACGCATAAACCACCGCCGGGCACGGCTGTTTCCAGCAAGATCAGCACGCTGTTCATCTCGGAGATCGTTAAGCATCCTCAGGATGGAGGCACGCGATTGGGCGGGAAGAACCTGTTCCAACTCAGCCATTTTTGCCCCGATTTCACCGCAGGATCGCAGGTGCTTGAGCAGGAGTTCTTTGTTTGTCTCGTAGTCGAGCCCTTGCTTGCGAGTGTGCGTGCCGGGTGTGCCCATGGCTTCGTATAACGCGCGCGATAGAAAGCAGTGCGTGCCTTTTCCCTTGCCTTGAGATTCCACCGCGCCGACATCGATCAAGTGCGGGAGGCAGGATTTCATTTCTTGTGTGAGCACACGACCATGTGCCAAGGCATCAAGCGCAAGAAAATCTAAGGTCTTAAAACGGGCAAGTGCTTCTTCTCCCAGGCGCTCAATAAAGCGGAGAAAGGCGGGATTTTGAACGGTGCCAGCGAGAGTTAGAAAAACTTCATGGGCAGCGGATTTGGAGAAATCGGGCAGCGGTTTCGTTTGGCGCACGGCCTGCTCGATCATCAGGTTCACACCTTGACCAGAACGCTCGATGAATCCACAGCGGTTGAGAGCCTCGGCGAGAAGGCGGTTCCGTGGGTTTTGCTGATCAGCGATGTTTTCTTGAGTGATACCCGGCGGAAAACCCCCAGGGCTCACGACTTCCAGCCGCCTAGAATACTGACGTATGAAAACCGAACCGCCCAAGCGGTAGTCTCGGTGGCAGATCGCATTGAGAAGAGCCTCGCGTATCGAGGTCTCATCGAAGGTGGAAATATCGTAGCGGAAGAAATCCTGTTGGAAGCTTTGGCGGTCGTTGCGAAGATTGATTTTCGTCCAGAGTCGGTCATGAAAGAGAAGAAAGGGTTCGCGGTATTCCTCACGGTCGGCTGCAGGACCAGCAGCTTCCGTAGAGCGATACTCAAAGATAACCTCGGCCTGCGCGAGGTGGCGTGTAATCGCGGAAGGCCTGCCCAGAAGAATGAGGGCCGCGTAGGTGATGCCATCTCCATCCACCAACGAGCAGTCCTGCAGAATCTGCTCGTGCGTCAGGGTGGCAATTCGCGTATTTCCGGATTTTTTCTGCCAGCGTTTTCGGAATTCCGCGATGGCCTCGGGCTGGAGATCACTAAGATTGGCATGGGGAACGATCTCTGCGGTGAAATCGGGGCCAGTTTCTGAAAAAATAGCCCGTAGCTCCTGATCTCCCATCGGAACCAAGGCATCACCAGCACGCTTGAGATATTTTCCTTCATGTTCCCATGCGGTTCCTGGCAGGCGTGCGGGAACATGCACGAGCAAGATCCGCTTACCATTATGGTGGTATTCTTCGATGGGAATCCGGTGTTTGAAGACCCGGTGCAAACTGGCCTCTGTTTCACCCGGCTCTGGGAATGCGGCTGTGCCCACGATTTCACGTGGACGCTTGTCAGTAACTCCCAGAATCATCGTGCCCCCACCCTCATTCGCGAGAGCGACACAGTATTCCACCAGCTTGTTGAATTCATAGCTCGTCCGTGCGGATTTGAACTCAAGCCGTGCGCCTTCAGGTGACGACAAGTGTGTTTTGAATTGTTCTGGAGTGGTGACTCGCATCGTTATCTGTATTCGATAAAGCTGGTGATTAGATCACTGAAACTAACGGGTTTGTGTTTCTCAAATCCAACCTGATCGACGTAAACATACTCATAACGCACTCCGCTTTCATCAGCGGCTGTCGCATCACTGCACCACTGGCGCAAGCGCGCCATCTTCTGCGGCAGATCAAGCTCTTCACGGCCTTTTGTCTCGATGATCCAAATAAAACCTGCGGTATCCCTGACAATGAAGTCAGGAATATAATGGGAGAGGTCACCATTCGCTTTCACATAGTCGAACTTAAAGCCGATGGCGAGGTAGTTCTTCGTAAAGGCAGCCACGTCCGGCGCAGCTTCAAGAAAAGCAGCAAACGCGAGCTCGAACCCGCCAGAATTTGCTTCCCCTACGATTTTGTTGAAAATGGATTTTTTAGCAGCAAGGAACGAACGATTTTCGGTGCGGAATGGACGAGTGTTCTGCAAACGAATGTAATCCTCAATGCGGGTCGTGCCGGTATCGGCAATCGTGAGAGCATTCATAGCCACCTTAAAGGAATCATAGAGGACTTTTCCCACATCGGACTCGGAGAGGTTTCTCAACACAACCGCATCCTCCAAGTCCACAGGCGAGGACTCAAACAAATGATCGCGCATAAATTCACGGACTTTCGGATAAATCACATCGTAACCGCCAACAAGCCTCAGATCATGCAGCAACTGGCGCGCGAAAAAAGCGACGACAGATCGATAATCGGCAGGCCCTGAACCATCGAGGTGTACCGTGTGATGAATTTCCGAGTCCAGCATCGTTTTAAAGACAATCTCGCGCGTCTCCTCAGGAGAAAAAGGCTTGAGCGGTAGCCGCCGGTTGCCTAGCTCAGCCGGATCGAGATCGTTGAGATCTTTAAAATCCCGCTGAAATCTACGACTGAGGCGCGGAATGGATATCTCCAAATCCGAAAGATTTTTGTCAGCATTGTCCGTGTCGATCTCAACAATCAGTGAATCTTTACGCGCCGTCCCTGCACCCATGGGCACGCGATCAAATGTGACGCCTTCGTTTTGAATGGTCTCAACAAAGTCCATGAAGGCTGGCGTTCCCATCACGGAAACTGTTTCTCGCTGCTCACTGCCAAAGTACATCCGTCGCAGGCCACGTCCAAGCGTCTGCTCCGGAAGAATATTAGACTTCGCTGCGTAAGCACGCAGGCCGACGATTGTGGTCACATTTCTAACATCCCATCCTTCCTTAAGCATGAGCACGGATACAATTGCTTTGAAGGGTGATTTCCATGAATCGATCTCATTCGATTGCTTGCGTAGCAATTCGAGCTCTTCCTTATTTTTTCCAGAAGCAGCTTCGGAAATATCACCATTGTTCTTTGTGTGAATGGTCAGCACAGCATCCCTTAACTCAGGGCAAATTTTCTGAAGATACTCGCCAACCTCATCGCAGTTTTTGGTGTCATCCACCATCACAAAAAGAACGGCCTTTTTGCCCAATGCTTCATGCTCCAAATAGCTCTTACGCCATTCCTCTACGCCAAGAGCGAGGAAATCAGCATACTTGTCTGAGAATATGGCCGTTTTTTTCTCATGCAGCTTCGCGCGACTCGCCGCATCGGGAAGCACGGGATGTTTGACGACATTTTGATAAATCGCCTCAACAAGAGGATAGTCGGAGACAGTTTGCACAAAGATCGCACCATTATCGTGCCGTGGTGTCGCAGTGACATCTATCTGCAGGGTAAGTCGGCCATCCTTCTGGAGCATCTTGTGATGGATGTCTTGGATGGATTTAAACCACGCCATTTTAGGATTATGTATGTGATGCGCCTCGTCGTTAAAAACCGCAAGCTCCTCGATTTCACGAACGACCTCGCCAAGATCGGTCTTACTATCCGTCGTTTTCCCTTTCGGTTTGTCGCCGAAGGCATCAGATAGAAAATAATCTCTCAGATCGTCATCATCGAGCGTCGGCTCGGAAACATCGCCAAGAAAAACTCGGTGGATGTTCGTTAGAAAA
This sequence comes from Akkermansiaceae bacterium, assembly GCA_041737575.1. Classification (GTDB taxonomy): domain Bacteria; phylum Verrucomicrobiota; class Verrucomicrobiia; order Verrucomicrobiales; family Akkermansiaceae; genus Luteolibacter. The sequence continues at coordinate 14,337 of JBGSRM010000001.1, read as the reverse complement.
ATATTTCCAGTTTCTCGGAGAACTCGCACATCGTCTTGAATATGGAGCGTGAGTTGAAAATCATCGCGCCAGTTTTGGCCTTGATGACCGTTATCTGGTAAAATCGGATCGTTGAAAAAGATTTTGAGGCCATCGAAGTCCGCGCGCAGGCGATCAAGAACTATAATGTTTGGAGCAATCACGAGGAAGTTTCGCGATAATGTAGATTCCGGCTCGTAAAGTTTATGAAAAAAGCTCCATGCCATCAACAAGGAGAGAACTTTTGTTTTACCAGCACCCGTGGCCATTTTTAAAACATAACGCGGCCAATCCTCCGAGAACATGCCATGCGAAACCGCACCAGAGGCATCGAAGCGCAACAAATCGAACTTATCGCGAGCCTTACGTACATCATAAAGCCATATTACCGTTTCTACAGCCTCGCGCTGGGCGAAGTAATATTGAAAAGGAGCAAGTGTGCCATCTGCTGTCTCAAGAAGATGATCGGTTTCAAACCACCATCGAAGCAGGGATTGAGAAGTTGGTGATGCTCCAGGATAACCTGCCATACGCCATGCATGAACTTCTTCGCGGATCTTGGACACTAGCGGTGGAAGTAGCTTTTCGTAAGCCGTTTCGCGTAGCTCCTCAGCGGCAGGAAACCAACGCTGTGCGGGAATCAACGGTGCGTTAGGCGATACAGGAAATTCAGGATGCAATGCCATCGCGCGTGACCATACTTTTCAGAAGAACCCTAGGCGAGAGGAAAGACATGCCGATCCGCAGCATACTCGCTCTGTTCTGTCTCTCAAATTCTGAGACAAATTTTCACCCCACCCGCGCATTTCTGACCAAACATTCGGGACAAATTTTCCCAGAAATTAACCCCCTCAACCCACATACCCTTGATTCCACAAAGGATCCGGCATCTGGCGCATCTCCTGCAACCCCCCAATATCGCCGCAACACAGACGGCTTAACCATCAAACTAATAAAACTATGAGCACAATCACTACTTGGAATCCATATCGCGAACTCGAGCGCATTCAGGACCGCGTCATACGCGCCATGCGCCTCGCCCCCACTCACTCGGATGAAGAGGGCAACACCCTCCTCACCCCATCGGACTGGTCACCCTTGGTCGACATCACCGAGGACGACAAAGAATACCTCATCAGCGCCGACCTGCCGCAACTCTCCAAAGACGATGTCAAAGTCGTCGTGGAAAACGGCTCACTCATCATCAAAGGTGAGCGCAAAAGTGAAACCGAACACAAAGACAAAAAACTCCATCGCATCGAGCGCAGCTACGGCCGATTCCTCCGCAGCTTCTCCCTACCCGAAGACGCCGATGGCAACCGCGTAACCGCCAACTTCAAAGACGGCGTGCTCCGCGTTTCCCTACCCAAAAGCGAAGAGAAAAAACCAAGACACATCGAAGTCCAGGTAAACTAAACCAACCCACAACAAAACACCTCAAAACGGGAGACGCCACACCGGCTCTCCCGTTTTTTGTGTCTTCATCACAACCAAATCATCACCAACCCCAAAAGCGCACAACCGATAAGTATCGGTATAAAAGAAATCTTAAATCGCCACATGCCCAAAAAAGCAACAACAGTAATCACCGCCCCACAGCGCCATGGTGGCCACCAGCATGAGGATCACCGGCCAGCGCGGTGGGGCAGATATTTGACCGTCATCCGGCCGATTATTCATGCGATGGTTTTATCTGTGACTCAACGCCGACACAGCACATGGAGCCGTGTTGCTCGTCGAGGTGTATTGACAGACTGAGAAAGACCAAATGAAGCTTCTAATCTTTCAACAGCTCGACCATCGCCTTGCCCATGCCCTCGCCGACGTTCATGTAGGTTTCCGGATTGTTGCCGTAGTGGCCGTTGCCGCTTCCACCCATCGACAGGGGATTGGAATAGACGGTGGACACGTTGCCCTTGAACTCGGGATATTTGCCGTCCTTGCCATCCACGGCCATGTGGGCATCAAACACCTTGTTGCCGCTGCCTTTGGTGTGCTCGCCGAGGGTGGCGAGGACGAACTTCGCGTTCGGTGCATTGAAATCCTCGCGAAGAGCATTGATGAAAAGGACGAGGTTTTTTTTCGTATGCCGCTGACAAATCCGGGCTGCCGTTATCCTTCTCCCCTTGCCAGAAGGAAAATCCCGCTACTTCGTATTTGGTGGCGTCGGGATAGTATGTCTTGAGATCCGCTAGGACATCTTGCGCGGCGTTGACGTCGCCATCGTATTGGAGGCCTGCATACCAATCAGTTTTGGGATTTGCTACCGACTTTGGCTTTCTCGGTTTTTCGCCGGTGCCGGCATAGCCTTCGGCATTCGGAGGCAATAAATCCCAACACAGTGCGCGGTTGCCGATGCAACTCTTGAGGATCATGACAGGCGCATCGATGGCGTTTCCGAGCGCGTGGCCGATACCAAACTCCGGTCCAATGGTTCCGCCAGTAACCGTCATCCATTCGTTATTAAACTGCTTCCATGGTAAATTTCCTTCGAACATGACACGTACGTTGCGCACCTCCTGACGGACGACCCAGTTGCCCGCCTCATCCAGCAGGTAGGGGTATTTCTTGTTCTGCTTCACCGCCGTCTCCAAGGCGCCCGTTTTACCTGCGCCGACCATGTTTGATTGTCCAAGAAGTATGAATACTTGGACTGGTTTGGTCATGTCCGCTGGTTTGCCATCGTAGGGTTTAAAAAGGTCTTCCGGATTGGCATCAATCTTTTCGGTTGAGGGTTTTTCAGCGGCGGGTGCTTCCGTTTTGCCTTGCTCCTTGAGAAAGGTGATGTCGTCTGTGGAGAGCTTGTCTTGGGTGAACTTCAGTTCCTTACCTCCAGCTAATGTCACACTGACTTCTCAGGTGGCGGGGTCATACGCTACCAATTCACCTTCGAAGGTCTTGGCTCCGTCGGCGCGAGTCCATGTCCTTGCATGGGCACCTGTAACAAAAGGCTTTGATGCCCGGGCTGGTGTGGATCAATTCAAAGTAGGGCTTGAACCATTTGTTCCAACTCGCTTCGCCGTCCAGAACACCAACGGAGTGCGGAGTGGATTCACCGATCATCACGGGCTTGCTGTGTTTGTGGGCTTCTTCGATGAATGGTTTTCTGTTGCCGAATTCATAGGCTCGGAAAATATCCACGCCCCACCAATCCACCCATTCGTCTCTTGGGTAGAAGCTCATGATTTCCGCCAGCTTGCCACGGGGAGCGACGCACCAGACGGTGGCCGCGTTGAGTTCGTGCCGCGCACTCCGCAATAGTCCATGAAGAGGACAGGATCCGTTGATGCAAGTTCTTTCCGGTACTCTTCGACATCCTGTGCATTCACCTGGCCGGCGCCATGCAGGACATGGCAACGGGATCGAGTTTCGCTTTGTAATCGTGCCGGGGCGTGAAGTCTGCAGTAGCGGCGGAAGGTTGATTGTTGGCGGCTTTTGGATCTACCTTGCTTTTTCCTTGAGGTAAGCGATGTCGGCTTCGGAGAGGACTTTCTGATCAAAGTTCATTTCCTTGCCGTTGGTCAGCTTGACTCCCATTTTGCCGGTCGCGGGATCATAGGATGTCAGATCGCCTTCAAAAGTTTTGGCTCCGTCGGCGCTGGTCCATTTTCTGGCATGGGCATCGGTGAGGAGGAGGCTTACCAAAAGAGCCATGATCATGTGGCTCGAGAAGGATGTTTTGATCCGTTCTTATTTCATAGTTTAGGGGATGTTCAGCCGTGTTATGCTATTTCACGGCAGCAGCCAGTTTCTCGGCGATTTCGGCGAGGGTTTTGGGCCATTCATCGATGTTGATGGCTTTGGCACCGGGGATGTTGGGTGCGGTGATGCCTTCTACGAGTTTGGGGCTGGGCAGGGTGTGGAGGAAGGGGACTTCGGCTTGGCCGTAGGTGGCGGAGAGGCTTTTGGCGTAGGCTTCCAGCTCGGCGGCGTAGTGAGCGGGGTTCTCGCCGATGCCGGCTTGCGAGGGGAGCCAGATGACGCCGGAGACGGCCATGGGGGTCAGGGGGCTGACGTTCCAGTTGTAGGCGTAGGTGGGGATGGTGTCGGGGCGGATTGCTTTGTTTTGGCCAGCCTCAGGGAAGGCGGGGGCTACGGCGCGGAAGGTGGTGGGGTCTGCTCCGGTGGCGGCGTGTTGTTGGCCGAGTTTGATGAATTCGCTGATTTTTTCGAGGTGCTCGGCGACGGCTTTTTTGGAGATTTCCGAGCCGGGATATTGGAGGGAAATTTCGTCGATGCGGGCTTTGAAGGCGGGGTTTTCGAGGTTCATGACGCCTTTGTAGGATGTCCAGAAAAGGGGTGAGGAGTATTGGCGGGCGGGTTCGCCGGTTCTGCCGTCTTGGCCGGAGGACATGGTGATGAAGCCTTGGGGGATGCCTTGGCGGGCGAGGGTTTTGGCGAAGTGGTAGGCGAAGGTGGTGACGCCTTGGCCGGGCTTGGAGTAGTCGGCTGTGGCCCAGTAGGAGCGGTATTTTCCGCCGCCGGTCTCAAAGCTGCGCTTGCGGGGCGTGGTGGTCCAACTGCCGGCGGTGCGGCGCTTGAACTCGCGGACGAGGGGCATGGCTTCGGGGATGACGGCGTCTTTGGCTTTCTCGTTGTAGGGGGATTCGGTGAGGATGAGTGGATGGGAGCCGGTGATGTACCAGACATCGCCGACGAGGATGTCGCTGACTTTTTTGCTGAAGCCGTTGGTGGTTTTGACTTCGAGGGTGATGGGGTCGGCGGAGGCTTTGAGGGCGGGGAATTCGACCGACCATTGCAGGAATTTGTTGGGCTGGGCGGTTTTGGTGACTCCGCCGAGGGTGACGGTGACGGTTTCGCCTACGTTGGCGTGACCCCAGATGGGGATGGGTTTGTCGCGCTGGATGATGGCTCCGTCGCGGAAGTATTCGGCGACCTGGAGGATGGGGAGGTTCGGGTCGGTGAAGCGGGCGTATTGGGCTTTGAGTTGGGCGGCGCGGGTGGCGGGATCGACGTGGATGAGTTCGCCGTTCATTGCGGAAAACGGTGTGGCGGGGAGGCCTGCTTGGTTGTAGAGATTGGCACCGGCGGGGGCGGCGGAGTAGGCGTATTGCACGCCGATGGGTGCGGGGACTTGCGGGGAGGTGACGACGACGGTGTCGCCCTCGATTTTTGCTGTGGCTTGGTGCCATTTTTTGTCGGCACCGCAGAGGCGGAATTGTTTGAGTTCCGCGCCGGGTGTGGGTCTGGCAGGTTCGTAGTATTTTTCCGGGTCTCTGATATCCTTGCTGGACCCTTTGCTGCCGGTCATGAGTCCGCCGAAGAGGCTTTCTTTTTCAAAGGAGACGATGACGCGTTCGCCTTCGACTTTGTAACCGGTGTAAATCGGGCCGGTGTGGGGGATGTTTTTGCCATACTGCTTCGCGAGCGCCCAGCGAGCCATGCGCTGGCCGGGGTGGAGCTTGCTGAAGTAGTGGATGCCGCCGGCGTCGTCGGAGTTGACATCGAACTGGACGACCATGCCGACGTTTTTGCGGTTATCGATGAAGAATTGGTGCTGGGATTGGCGGACTTCGGCGAGGCCGACTTCGTCGGGGTTGGCGACCTTGCCGTAGCTTTGGAGTTGGGTGAAGATGAAGGGCATGTCCGGCATGTTCCAGGCGGCGCGGTAGCCGTTGAGGAGGGCTTCCATGCGGGCGGCGTAGAGGACGCCGTCGCCGTCATTGCTTTCGCCTTGGCACCAGAGTGTGCCGCGGATGGAGTAAGGAACGAGGGGGTGGATTTTGCCGTTGTAGAATTGGGAGGGGCCGCGCCACATGGCGGTGATGCCGGGGAGGTCGGGACGTTTCGGGATCCATGCGGCGGCGAGTGCGGCTTCGCCGGCTTCGGCTTGCCATTTGGGTAGGTCTTCGAGGTATTTTTTGAAGGCGTTTTGACCGCGTTCGGTTAGAATTTCGGCATCGTAAATGAGGTCGGCGTCGGATTTGAGTTCGGGGTGGGCTTTGATGGCATCGCCTTGGGTAAAGGCTTCGAGGCGAGTGTTGCTGTGGGCGCTCAGGAGGATGCCGACGGGGACGCCGAGTTCCTGATAGATGTCGTAGGCGAAGGCGAATGATAGGGCGGAAAAGCCGGGGGCTTGGGTGGATTTTTTCCAACCAGCATCGGAGGTGGCGCGGTCTTGCGGATAGACGGCGGATTCGGTGTTGATATTGATTTCGCGGATGGGGATTTCTTTTTCCGACTTGGCGATGGTTTCGGCGAGTTCTTTGACCGAGCTTTTGCTTGCTTCCCAGACCATGTTGGATTGGCCGGAGGAGAACCAGACTTCGCCGACCAAGACTCCGCCGAGGGCGATGGTTTGGCCGCTGGAGGAGGTGACTTTGAATTCGCGTTCTTCGGCGGAGGCTTGGAGCGGATCGAGCTTGAGCATCCACTTGCCGTTTTTGGCGGTGGTGGTGGATTTTTCCTGGCCTGCAAAGGTGACGGTGATCTTGGTGTCTGGTTTATCGAATCCCCAGACTGGCACGGGAGCCTCGCGCTGGAGGATCATGTTTTGGGTGAAGGGCGTGGCGAGCTCGAGTTGCTGTGCAATGGCGGTGTAGGGGAGCAGGCTTAGAAGGAGCCAAGCGAGCAGATGGAGTTTTCTCATGTGAATATTTATGGTTCTTCGTTAAGTTTTATGGGGGAAGCTGGGTATTTGCTGTGGGATGAGGCGTAGCCTTTTGGCGCGGGGATGGATTCCCTGCTTTGGTGAAGGGTGAGAGGAGGATGATTAGGAGGAAGGAGCTTTTTTATGCGGAGCCACAGGGAAAGCGGCGAATGATCGCCGCACTCAAAAGCTTCGCAGATGAGTGGAAAAATCAGGCGAGGAAGTGCTGGATCGCGCCGGTTTGATCGAGGCGGTTGCGTTGCATGACGAGGTCGAGGTCGCCGTAGTGCTTGATGGGGTTGCCGTAGGCGTTGAGCAGGGTGGTGTACCAGTTGCTCAGGGTCTTGTGGCCATCGGTGCCGTGGAAGGGGAGGCGGATGTAGCGGCCGGCGATGTCGAGGCGGGAGTTTTTGCCTGACATGATGACCATCGGCGCCTCGGTGTCCGGGCTGTGATGGCCTGCGCCGGTTTCGGGGAAGTAGATGATGGTGGTGTTGTCGAACATGGTGCCATTGCCTTCGGGGATGGCTTTGAGTTTGGTGACGAGCGTCTCGACCTGTTTCATGTGGTAGGTCTGGATGACGGCGCGCATGGATTCGGACTCGTCGCCCATGCCGTGACCGATGGCGTGGATGCTGGTTTTTGTCTCGTTCTCGGGCAAGGTGTCGATGGGTGTGCCGAGGTCATCGATGGTGTAGGTGACGACGTTGGTGAGGCCGGATGCGAGAGCGGCGACGATGACGTCGGTGAAGGCGGCTTGTTTTTGCGGAAGCGTCGCGTCCAGGCCACCGTCGGCGTGGATGGGATCCATTTTCGGGAGGTGTTTTTTGATGACATCACCGAGGGCGGCGACTTTGGCATTGCGTTCGCGGGTGGCTTGGAGGGAATCGACTTGGTCGCTGATTTTCATGCGCTCTTCGCCTTTGAGTTTGGGGAGTCGGCGGGATTCCTGTTCGTAGAGGTAGTTGAGCAGAGAGTTATCGGAGGCGACGGCTTCGGTGTTAGTGACGGATTTGAAGAGTTCGTTGTAGGCGGTCATGGGGTCGGCGTAGCAATAGTTGCGCTGCTGTGGGCCTGGAGCCGACATGCCTGAGACGATGCCGCCGCTGTTCGCTTTGCCGTGGGGTGAGGCGAGTGACATTTCCACATGTCCGTAGGGGGAGGGGAAAAGCCTGGCGAGTTCGAAGTCCACGGTGGCCCACTTGATGTTGCTGATGACATCGCGACCGGCTTTGTAGGCTCCAAGGCAACCGGAGTAGGAGTAGTGGCCACCGCCGGAGACGCACATGGAGATGCCGTGGAGGAGGGTCATGTTTTCCTTGTGGCTTTCCAAGCCGCGTAGCCAATCGGGGAGTTCGTGTTTATCCAAATCGAGCTCGAAGGCTTGCTTTTCATCGTGTTTCTTTTTCTCTTCCGAGGAAAAGGAATCCAGTCCGAATTGTTGGGGCAGGTTGCCGTTGGATTTGCGGATGAAAACGAAGCGATGCGGGAAGCCGCCGGTCATGACTGGCGCGAGCTGCGGGGCTGGGGCGGCGAGCAGGTTGTTGAATGACGGGGCGAACGCGAAGGCGGTGGTGCCGAGTGCGGTCTTTTTGAAGAATTCTCTGCGGTTGATGGTCATGGCTTGTTTTCTACTACTGGTTTACGGTATATGAAGGAGTCGGAGGTGAGAAGGGAAACGATGAGTTCGTCGAAGCTGCCCCCGCTTTTGAGGTAGGCTTGCTCGGCATCGATGAGGGTCTTGGAATCGGACAATGTTTCGTTGCGGCCCATGAAGAAACGGAAGGCGTGGCGGATGATGGATTGGCGGGCTTTGTCCGACTTCGCCAAGCGGTCGATCAGGTCAAAGGCGTCTTTGACTTCGCCGTCGAGTTTCGGGTCGCCGGTGCCTTCGAGCACACCTGTGGGGTTGACGGGCAGGGTTTTGTAAACGGGGAGGTGGGCGCCGTAGGTGAGTTCAGTGATCGGGGCGTTGTGAGGGGGAGCTGGTTTGATCAGGTTTTCGGCGTGCTCGAGGTTTTCCTCGGTGCGGAATCTGCCGAAGTCGTCGTAGATTTCAAAAGGGAAACCGAGGGGGTCCATTTTCTGATGGCAGCGCCAGCAGGCTTGTGCGCCGGTCTTGATCTCCATGCGCTGGCGCATGGTTTTGGTGTGGTCGGGATCGATGACGGCGTCAACGGTGATGGGCACATCGGGGATGGAGCCGGCGAGGAGTTTTTCTTGCACCCATTTGCCGCGGTGGATGGGGTCGCTTTCGAGATTCTGGGAATGCGCGATGAGCCATGCGGGGTGGGTGAGGATGCCTTTGCGGTTGGGTATTTTCGTGGGTTGTTCGGCGGGGTAGTCCCATGTGCGCCAGTCGATATTCCAATAGGTGGTGACGGCTTCGCCGCGCATCTGCTGGCCTGAGCGACCGAGCACCGGGCCGCCGTGCCAGAAGCCATAGCCGACGAACATGAACGGCATGGCGTTCTTCTGGCCCGCGCCGAATTGTAGCTCTGCGGTGGCCATGAAACGCTTGAGGATGCCCAGAGTGTGATTTGCCTTTGCCGGATTGAATTCCTTCAGCTCCTTGATGCCCTTTGTTTTCATGAACTCGGTGTGCGCATTGAGATCTTCCGGTTTGAAATTTTTCCAATCGAGCTTTTTGAAATAGTTGTATGTGACCTTGTAGGTGTCCGCAGTGGCTTGCATGGCTGCGTTGTCGCCGTTATGGTAAACGTAGAATTTGTCTGTGGTGAGTAATTCCTCGAAGACGCGTTTGTCTTTTTCGAGGATGTATTCGACCAGCATGTCCGCTTCATCGACCGCGCGGCTGACGATGCCTTCGTGCACACCTGCCCCGAAGCGGAAGTCGTCTTTGAAAACTTTCATCGCCTTGGGGTAGCCGAAAAATTCGCGGAAGAAGCGGAGCTTGCGGATGGGTTGGTTGGTGACGCTGGCATTGAGGCCTAAGGCCTGCGCCGTTTCGTCGATGATGGTCCATTTGTCCCGGCGGGCGAGCATGCGGCGGAGTTCGCGCTCGTAGTCCTCGCGGGTGTTGAGACGGCCTTCCGCAGCGGCCTTTACCAATTCCTCGTCGGGGCTGGAATCTGTTAGAGCATAGGCCAGGGCGTAATTGGCATCGCGCGGTGACATCATGCGCCTGTCGTGTTCATCCGGTGTGCCTGTGCCGAACTCGTGGCGGTAAGTGAACTCGGTGCTGAGAACCAGGGACTCGATCAGTTTCGCGATGGCCTGCTGGGGTTCGAGTTTTTCACGGTATTGCTTGAGCAGCTCGACGTTCTCGACGATTTCCACATCCGTCGGTTTGCGTTCGAAGACCTTGTCGTAAAGGTTGATGATCATTTGCTCGACGAGATCGATGTTGAAACCGCCAGCGGCCTCGCGCTCGGCGCGGAAACCGGCTTCCCAATCTGCCATGCATTTCTCGATGATTTGCAGATAGGTATCACCGGGTTTGCGGTGTTTCTTGATCGTTTCCGTGATGGTGGCCATTTCCGCCTCGTTGCGCGGGACGAATTTTTGCGGGCCGTATTTTCCGGGCTTGATGATTCTGTTGTAGATGCCAGAGAAATCATACGACGCATAGAACACCTTCATAATGCTGATGCGGTTTTTGATCCGGTTCTCGGTGACTCCCTCCGTGATCCAGTCGCGTTCGCACTTGAGGATGATTTCGTTGTAGGCATCGAGCGTGGACTGTGCGTAGGTCTCGTAGGGAGAGCCTGCTTCGGGCGGGATGACGACCACCTCGAAGTTAACGCCATCGTGAGCGGCGATGCCATGATAGATCGCCTCGACGTCGATGTTGTCCATACGTGGGATGAGGCCGAGGTTCATTTCACGGCCTGCCGGTTTGCCGTTGCGCATAGGAGCGGGAGGGTAGGGGATATCGATGCGCTTGATTTTGGGCAGGAGCGACTCGTGTTTGTCTTTGTAAATGTCCTTGAGCAAGTGCTCCATGTAGCCGGTGGTGGTGAGGAATTGCTCGCGCTCCTTGAGGATTTTCCGATGCTCGAACTCGGTTTTCATCAGCTCGTGCATCGCCGGGAAATGAGATTTCATCATGCCCTCCGAGGTCATGTGTTCCGCGACCCGCTTGGCGTTTCCGACCATTGTCAGGAGGTGGCCTGTCGTGAGGCGGTCGAGGTCGAAGTAGCGGACGCCGACTTTTTCCGGGAGGAGGAAGGGATTGGTGATGGTGCGGCGGAACTTGTTGCCGTGCTCGGTTTTAGGGCTCCAGTGGATGCCACTGTCGCCGGCGACGATCTGGTTTGTGCCGTAGATGGTTCGAGTGGGCTGGTAGTTGAGCAGCCGGTTGATTTTTTCGTTAAAAATATACTCGCTGACCAGCCAGCGGCGATCTGTGGTGAATCCCGGCAGCTTGGCGTGTTTTCCGGAGAACAGCTCCTCATGTTTGACGACGTTGCCGTATTCGGAGCGACGGAGTTTTTCCGCAAGAGCCTCGGCCGCATCGCCCGTGACCTGGCTTTCGAGCCATTGGATGAGGATTTTCCGCTCGGCCTCGGTGGGCTGCTTTTCATCCTCCGGGGGCATATCCTCGAAAAGCACGGCTTCGTTTGCATCGCTGAGGAGCTTTTGGAGATCGACAGGATCGATCGCATCCAACTGATCGAGGCGGATGTCACCTTCCTGTTCTTTCTCGCCGTGGCAGGAGTAGCAGTAGGTTTCCATGATCTGCGTCGCCTTGTCCTTCAGGACGGTGGGGTCGAATTCGGGATCGGAAGAGTCGCTTTTCGCCAGTACGAGTTCTTCAGCGGCGAGCGAGCCGACCGCCAAGGAAGCGGCGAGAGCCATCGATAATGTTGAGGAAGTCATGATTACGCGCTGTAATAACGGTCAAGGCGTCCTATTTTATCACAACCTCTCTGCGAAAATGTAATTTTCTTCGTGAGTAACTAATCCTATTCTAACCTAGTTTTTGAAAACTGTCTGAATTATACAGTTTTAACTAAGGATTTCAGGTTTATCCGCGAAAAGGTTTGCTGTTGGGTGCCAGACCGATGGTGCCACCCTCGACGAATTCCGACTCTATGCCAATTTTTCGTCGGTCGTCCTTTCCAGCGGCCACATTTTTGGCCCAGCGCACGACGCGGCGCACCACCGGTCGGTAATCCCAGCGGATGTATGAGGGGATGGGGTTGCACCAGCCGAAACTCGGATCATTTCCCGCCACCAGCAGCGAGACATCCCGGGGGGCGACGATGCCCCGGTCTGCGAGATGGGAGCGTGCGGCGATGAAGAGTTGGGATTCCTGAAAGAACAATGCCGTCGGCGGACTGAAGCGGAAGAGTTCGTCGAGCAACCGGCCCAAGCCCTCCCGGCTTTCCTCCCAGTCCGGGAGGTTGTAATCGCCGGTGGTGATGCCTGCAGCCTCGAGTTGATCGATGAAGACCTGCTCGGGGTGCGACAATTTTGGCTTGCGGCGTTCTTCGCGCGCCAGCATCACGATCCGTTTGTGTCCGAGGTCGATTAGGCGCGCTACGGCCGTCGTCTGGCCGGGTATGATCATCGGAAACGCTGCTGCGATTGGCAGGTCTTTATGCCTTCCATACATCGCCAACGCGGGAGATGCTTGCCCCGCGAACCATGCGAGGACTTCGCGCGAAGCGGCACTGACGATCCAGGCGTCAGCAGGATTCTGTTTCACATATCGAGCCACACGATCGACCTGCATACCCAGTTCCTTGAGGGATTTTCCCGCGAAATCAGCATCCATTCCCGCCTCCAAAAGCTCGGACAACAGGCTTGAGCTGTCGATGTCGCCACGGTCCTGTTTTTCGTATGGGAAAATTCTCACCCGGATCTTGCGGGTTGTGAAGGCATCCTCGCTCATTACGATGCTCCGGCGTTTTCCTTGCCCACAAGGAGACAAGATTCCCTCTTCCTCCAACTGAGCCATGGCCGCCCTGACGGTGCCGCGTCCCACCTGGAGATGGGTCATCATCCAGCTCTCGCCCGGCATCGTGTTTGTCCATTTCCGGTTCCGGATTTGTTCCTTCAGGTATTCCGCAAGCTGCCCGGATGCGGAACGGATGCGCATGTCTTCCATTAAGATAACATGGTTGGATGAGGATTAGTTGGCAATGATTTTATTTTTTGATGAGTGGCGGGAGGGGTGTATATACAAAATAAATCTACCCGTCCATCAGCGCTCGGCATCTTCTACCCACTCGAATCATTGGCTTTTTATGAAACTCAAAATCAAATCCCCGCAGCGTGGCTTCGCGTTAATCGCCACCCTTTCCCTGATGATACTTCTGGCGATCCTCGCTGTCGGCATGCTGAGTCTGTCGGCAGTGTCACTTCGCAGTTCGAGTCAGGGAGCCGCGCAGGCGGAGGCTCATGCAAATGCTCGTGTGGCACTCATGCTGGCAATCAGTGAGTTGCAGCGCAGCACGGGACCGGACACCCGGATTACCGCTCCGGCGAACATCGTCGATGAGAATTATCCCCAACTATTGGGTGTATGGCGTAGTTGGGAGGGTACGAATCACGAAGCCAATGGCCGCCCTAGCGTCCCGAATTATGCATCCAAGGATCAATCCGAATCCGAAGGCGGTCGCTTCGTCGATTGGCTTGTTTCCAGTGCGGATGCGATCAGTCAACCCAAGATTGACGACGCCCCCTCCTTGGTACGTAACTCGGCAAGTAGTTCCACGGTGCCTCTGCTCGCAGGCGGATCGCTACCATCGACCGATTCCCGACAAATTCACGTTGTTCCCAACAAGATCAAGGATGGCGGGCGCTATGCCTGGTGGATATCAGGGGAAAACCAGAAGGCCGTATTGTCCCAGCCATACAAACCAAGGACTGATGACGCAGCGGGTTTGGTCGAGCTGGGCCAATCACACACGGTGCCTAATCCCGCAGTCTTCGGTCTGCCCGCCCTACTCACCGATCCCGAAGCTCATAATCCTAACGGAGCGGAGGCAAAGCCGGGCCGCAAAGCGATCAGCCGCCAGACCATGGCTGTGATCGAGGTAGGAAATGCCACCGCGCCTCAGAAAAAATTCCATGACCTATCCGCTTATTCTATCGGCCTTTTGACAAACACCGCCACCGGTGGCTGGAAAAAGGATATGTCGATTCTTACGGAGAGATGGGATAACATATACAGCAGTTATCCGGGCGGGCGGCTGCCGCTTTTCCGCTATGCACCGACGGGCGATCCCGGATCCACATCCCTCGTGCCAAAGCCCGTAAGGCCCACAACGAATATTGCCCCGCCGAACAACAACGCCGCAATGACAGCCGCCACTCCCCTCATGTCGAACCTTTATCCATGGAGCGAATACTCGCTGATCATAGGATATACCCAACCAGGCACTTATCATGCGGCCTCCGCATCCTGGGCTTCACTCCAAAGCTTCGCCACTTCCTACAAGAGCTTTTCCAACTATAACGGAGCCATGAAGAGTCCGTTTGTTTGGGCACCCATCACCAAGACCGCCAACAACGAAGGGAACGCTCAAAACGCTGTTAGAATTCATGAAATCTTTGACCACAAGCACAGACAAAGACTCCATCCCCAAATTGCGCGGTTTCAATCTCAGGAGGGTTTGATTCCCCGCCGCTTGCGGCGTAGAAGGGAATGTGAGTGAGTATATCCACAAAAGCCACAACGTCACGGTTCTACTTTACCACTTGGTTTTTCCAGCCAAATACCGGAGGGCTGTGATTGA
>JBGSRM010000323.1:0-3592 GCA_041737575.1 Akkermansiaceae bacterium | reverse complement strand
CGACGGCTCTATCTACGATGTCCGTAGTAGAATCGGCCCTGACATGATTATCGGCCGTTCTACCCACAGCCTCGCCCAAGCGAAACAAGCACTTACCGACGGAGCGGACTATATCGGCTTCGGCCCGCTTTTCCCCACTCCCACAAAAGCCGGACGACCCGCCATCGGCTTGGATGACATCGCCGAAATGGAGCGCGAAGTAGGCTCAAAAATTCCGGCGTTTTGCATCGGCGGCATCAAGCCGGAGAATCTTGGCGATGTCCTAGCCGCCGGTGCACGCCGCTGCGTCATCGTCTCCCACCTGCTCACCGCAGCTGATATTTCCGGAGCAACAAGTGCGGTAAAATCCGCCATACCTCACTCATGATCCAACTAGCACAAACCAATTCTAGAAAAAGACTAACTCTATTTTCGCATCGTCATCTGGGAACGCCTGGCGTTCCGGCACAAGGAAACCGAAAGCCCGGACGCCGCCGAGAGGATGATCCACGATGTGACCAAAAAGGAATTCTGCCGCCTCATTAAAGGCGCGGAGCTCCTGGAGGATAAGCTAGCTACAGTTGGTCACTGAACATCCCTACCGCCTGATCCGAAGATTTCTTGAACTCCTGTCTTAGGAAACGTGCGCCATCCGCATATATGCCGTCAAAATCAGGTGCATTCTCCTTGTCGTCGGTTTGATATGCCGAGAAGCCTTGTGCAATTACGCGGCCAGTGCTGCGCTCAATAAGTCTCATCCGCATGGTGTGCATGACTCTGTATTTCGTCAGAGTCATCGGATAATACATGCCCATCCAAGCTATACTTCTTACCTCCAGGATGTAGTCGGCTGTGGGAAACTTTCCGGCAATTTTTTTCGGATCATGATCATCAACAATCATAGGCGCTCCCTGAAGCCGCTTTACGCCACTTTTTTTCACAAGCATGTCTTCGAGTGATTTGGCCACGCCTTCGGCAGGATCTTTGATGCCGTGCTTATTGAGTTCTTTGATACCCTGTTGTTCGGCAATACTGCCTGCAATTGCTCCTCCGATAGCTCCCCCGAGACCGGCTGCGACGGCGGTTTCCGGCTTGAATACTCCCCAACCACGGAGAGTGTGTTTCGGCACGACCAGAGTTTTTCCTCTCAATGCCGCACGGTCCGAGCTTGAAATCGCTATGATCTTGGTAGATATACACGATGTAGCAGAACATGCGATGCAAACTATCAATAGACCGAATTTAATATAGTTAGATATCTTCATTTAGGTAAGGCGATTACTTAGCGTGTTTCTCCAACCACTCGCGACTGAGTTTTTGCGCCTCGGCAATCTCTTCCTCTGTCATCAAGCTAGTGAGATCATCCGCCCAATCCCCACTATAAGGACCTCCCCGAGCACCAGCTAAATGGCGCCACATATATGCAGTGACATCGTCCTGCGGCACTCCTTCGCCTTTAGCATAGCAGGAACCCAAGTTGTATTGCCCACCGGCATCACCCTGTTCAGCCGCCTTACGATACCATTTCACCGCCTCAGCTTCGTCCTTTGGCACTCCTTCGCCCCCTAAATAGCAGCTACCTAACCAGTTTTGCCCATGGGCATCACCTTGTTCAGCAGACTTTTGAAGCCACTTCACCGCCTCAGTTGAGTCCTGTGGCACTCCGATGCCCATAGAATAGCAGTTTCCTAAGTAGGCTTGTCCAGAGGCCTCACCCTGTTCAGCAGCCATTCGAAGCCACTTTACCCCCTCAGCTTCGTCCTCTGGCCCTCCAAAAAAATAGTATATACCTAAGTCGCTTTGCGCACGGGCATGTCCCTGTTCAGCAGCCTTTCGAAGCCACTTCTCCGCCTCAGCTGGATTCTCTGGCGCTCCGTTGCCGGGAGAATACTTCTTGCCCAAATACTTTAAGCCCAACTGGTATTGCGCTTCTGCTTCCACCGGCTCTCCTTCTTCCTTTTGTGAATTGCAGCTCACAAGACACAGAGTCAAAAGCAAAGACGATATCCTAAACAATTTCATAATGAAACTGATACCAAAACCAAGTTTAAGGAGGAAGGAAAATCACGCCCCATCAGAAATGCTTCATTTCCTTATCTACTTCACGACACCCATCACTGTCAGGCTACTTCCTCCACCGCAGCTGGTCTGGCAGCAGAGAGCAAACCTTTCTGGTGCCATTGTTTAGCGAGATCAAGTTCACGCTTTGTGATGTTCGCAGACTTTGCTCGGTTGACCTTTGATGGCAGGGCTTCGAGATTGTAAAATCGGGCTTCCAACTCTGGCGCAACGGCACGAGGAAAGACACGATCAAGGCCGATGAAGTCCCCAGCGTGATCTCCTTTTGCTTTCCGTCCGCCGTGTGATGTTTTATGTTCTCGATCATGAAATCTAACGGGAAAACATCAATAGCCTCGAAGGCTGTTAGAGCTTTCATCTATCTGGCTGTAATCATTGGCATCCCCTCAGCTTTTCTGATGAGCTGTCAATCCAAGTTCATTTATTTTCCCAGGCCGTATGGAGCCGACGTAACCGCAAAATGGTCTGCGGAAACCCGCGGCAAGACCATCGAGTTCACTACTTCGCAAGGACGCCAAAGGGCGTTTCTTCAGGGAAAACTAAAGTCGCCTCGGAATCTTTGGATCGTCTGCGGTGGCAATGGAACGGTAGCGCTCGATTGGTCTGAATGGCTGCAAAAACACGGGCCATCCGAGGATGCTTACCTGTTGGTGGATTTTCCGGGTTATGGCGATTGCGAGGGCTACCCCAATCCGTCGCGCATTCGTGAGTCGCTGCGGGCTGCCGTGCCGCTTGCAACAAAGGCTCTCGGATGGGCCGTTCCCAATCCGGAACAGCTCCGGTTTTTCGGTCACAGTCTTGGAGCGGGGGCATGTATGATTGCCGCCACAGAATTCAATATCCAGCGCGGAGTGTTGCTTGCACCGTTCACCAGCACCATGGATATGGCCAGTGCGATCACCGGACTGCCAGTGGGTTTTCTCGTCACTCATCGTTTCGACAACGAAGCGCGGCTCGCCGAGTTGGCCGCACGCGGTCCCGGAAAAGTCATCATTATTCACGGCAGCGATGACGAGTCGATTCCGGTCACGATGGGTCGCAAGCTCGCCGACAAAAGGAAGGACGTGGTGCATTTCATCGAGATTCCCGGTGGTCGTCACAACACCATACAGGATCAAAATGCCGGAGACCTTTCCAATGCCCTACGAAAGATTGGCCGTAAGTATGCCGACATTTCGTCAGCGACAAACACCATCCGATCCGCCATACCTCACTCATGATCCAACTCGCACAAAACCAACTCTGGAAAAAAGACGACCGCTATTTCCGCATCGTCATCTGGGAACGCCTGGCGATCCGCTACAAGGAAACCGATAGCCCGGAAGCAGCCGAAGGCACGCTCCACGATGTGACAAAAAAAGAATTCTGCCGTCTCATCAAGGGCGCCGTGCTAGTGGAGGGCTGATCTGTTAGATTTGGCGCAAACATAGCGAGCGTTCGTATTGCGCAAGCTAAATTCACCGATGGAAAACTTTCGGGTGACGGGATGTGGAGCGGTGCTCTGTTGGGTTGGGATTAATCAAAACCCAATCAA
>JBGSRM010000320.1:0-14649 GCA_041737575.1 Akkermansiaceae bacterium | reverse complement strand
GCCGCCGTATTGGTCTTTGTAGCCGGTCTTATCTTCTACATGAAATCCCGCCCTTCCCCAGAAGCAGCAGTAGTTACAGAAGCTACAGTAGCTAAGATCACCTTTCCGAGTAGGACTGAATTGGACGCGAAGCTGGTGTTCGAGGGAAAAACCTCCGCGTTCTTGAAGGTGGAGGATAAATATGCTTTTGAGAGCTTTGTTCCCGAAATTGAAAACAGAGACTCTTTCCCCGTTTACAAAGATCTTTGGGGAGAAAAGCAAGTATTCGTCATCCATCCCATCGCCAAGGATAAACCGGGTGTTTTGGATTTTAGTAAAATCACCAAGCACGCCAAAGGCATTCTCACCGTCAAAGCGAGGAACCATCCCAAAGGGAACTGTCGGATCGAAATGGTCAGAGGCGATGGGACGCTCGTCCACACGGTGGATGTGAAAAACAAAGAATGGATAACGATGCAGGTGCCTTTCAATGACGAAACTATCACCCTCCAGGTTCACGCGACCGGTTGGTATTGCGAGCACGCATTCATAACCTACTCAATTCAATAGCATAAACGATTCAACCAAATGAACACTCCCTGCCCACACTGCCAAATTCAGATCGAGATCGATGCGCAAACCCACGCCGCCCTCCAAGGCCACACAAACTTCCAATGCCCGTCTTGCGACGGCCTCGTCACTGTTCCACCTGTCACGCGAGCACCCGTGAAAGTCACCGCCGCCGCTGCCATCCGTTCAGTCTCGTCGGAAGCACCCGCCTCCACCATCGCTTCCGTTTTTCTCGCCCTGAACCGGAACATGCTGACCCTCGGTGCCGCCGCTCTTCTCGTGCTCGGCGGACTCGGTTTCTTCATCGCCTCATGGAACTCCGGAACCATCAATGCAACAACTCAAAACATCAACTATGAGATCATCAACAACTCATATTTTCAGGATCTTGTCGCGTCCGGAAAAACAACGGTCGCGGATTTGGAAGCCGTCGCGGGAATTCAACCTTACGGGGACGGATTTATCGGCGTCAGCAAACAAAAAGCAACCTGGCAAGAGGCACGGGAAATCGCGCTGCGTTCTGGGGCGATGGTTCTGGATCCCGGCATCACGGGCAGCCTTTCGGAAAGGCAACTCACCCACCACATCAGGAAATCTTTTCCCGATAGCATCGGTTCTGGCCTTTGGGTAAGCCAGAACGATAAAGCGGGAAAACTCGGAAATTCAGCCGTGTCCCCTGCTGATTCTTTGGAAGCACCGCTCCAAGTATGCTTGCACTGGACACCTTGGAAATCCTTGTTGTCCGCCGACTTCGAAGAATCATCGCCATTTGGACTCACCAAAGCCCGCACTTGGACAACGGCATTGGAAAATGGACATTACACCGTTCGGCGAACGGACTCGGGAGTCTTGTGGCAGGGGGCGGGAGGCGCCCACGCCGGCAATTCCACTAGGATCACCACCCGGGTCAGAATCTCCCGAAACGGCATCTTCGAAGGAAAGGCTGCCGGAGCGGTCTGGGGCTTGCTTTTCCGGACCGGCGATTCGGGAAATTACGCGCTGGAAATCCGAGGTGACGGGTCTTGGCAGTTCTATGTCAGAAGGGATAAGCGCAATTATCCGATTTCCCAATGGGAAAAGGGCGATTCGATCCTCCCTGCGGGTGACTACAATGAAGCGACCGTGGAAGCGATTGGCAATCGCTTCAAAATACTCGTCAATGGCACCGAACTGGGTTCCTTCACCGATGACACCTTCGAAAATGGTGGCCACTCGCTCCTCTTCGCCAGTGGCGGCGACGCGTTCTTCGAGTTTGATCACTATGAACTTCTGTTTCGTGACGACTGAACTCCGAAATTCTTCACAACGACATCAACGGTCGGCCGTGCGACTCTCCATACCAAACTTCTCACATCCATGAACACTCCCTGCCCACATTGCCAAATCCAGATCGAGATCGATCCGGAAACCCTCGCCGCCCTCCAAGGTAACGCTCTCTTCCAGTGCCCGTCGTGCGGTGTTGAAGTTCCTGTTCCTAATGTCGCGCGCGCGCCACTCAAAGTCACAGCCGCCGCTGCCATTCGTCACAACCCGGCGGCCACCACATCCACTCCCAAAAACCAAACAGGGAAACGCAATCTTTTCATACTTGGAGCATCCGCGTTGTTGTTTCTGATTGGGCTGGGCTTTTTCCTCTCATCTTCAAAATCAGGGGAAGAGAAAAAGGAAACCAAGACGGAAGTGACCTATCCTTCTGTTGTAATGGCTGACAAGCCCATCTCTTATTACCGCTTCGAGGAGACAAGTGGCACCACAGCCGCCGATAGCGCGAACGGGAACAACGGAACATACAGGAATGGCATTGCCCTCAATCAGTCTGGCCTGCCAGCGCTGGGTAAGGCGGTTCGACTCGATGGTATCGATGACCATGTCGCCACTCCGAATTTGGCGAATGGCGATTTCACGCTCGAAGCCTGGATCAATACCACATCGAATAGCCATACAGGTGGCCAAGGTTATGTTGGCACCGCCCTGCTGTGGTCGGATGTGCCGGGGTACACGAACGATTTTGTCATGTCGGTTCTTAACAATCGCCTTGCATTCTTTACTGGAAATCCGGACACGACCGTGATCGGCACGACTGAGATCAATGATGGCAAGTGGCATCACCTGGTGGTAACGAGATCCAAAGGCGGCAAGATGGAAGTATATGTGGATGGAGAATTCCAAGGATCCATGCCAACCAACAATCAAGATTTGTCCGCCAACCAGGAAGTTCTGATCGGCGGCGACAAGGTCTTAATGCGTCACTTCAAGGGCTTGATTGACGAAGTGGCCTACTATCCCCATGTCCTATCCTTGGAGCGCATTCGTGCGCATCACAAGGCTGGTATGGAGGTGGTTTCTTCGCAAAATCCCTAACACGACCAATATTTTATGATCATCCCCTGCCCACATTGCGAAACGGAACTTGAACTCGATGATGAAACCCTTGCGGCGATGGGCGATGCACCGGCGTTCGCGTGCCCGGCCTGCCAAGGCGAGGTGCCGGTTCCCAGCACCGAACCCGAGGTCGTTGTCGCGCCTTGTGTTCATTGTGGCGGCGAATTTGAAATTGATATGCCGACGCTTTCTGCTTTGCGGTCAAGGGTGGTTTTTCCCTGTCCTCTCTGCACAAGGATGCTGCCTACTTCCATGTTTCAAATCAGTGAGGACAGCTCGCCGTCACCGGCGAGAAGGGCACCCACCGCCCGCAAAAAAAAGGTAGCCCAGAGCAAACCCCGCAAACCATTTGCTGAGCGGTTTCAAGTCCTGAGGCGCATGAATCGGAATCTGCTCATTCTTGGCGCGACGGCAATTTTGCTGCTGGGTGGTCTTGGCATTTTCCTCGCCTCCAGGGACAAGGGAAACACCACGATGACAAGGGAAGACCGGGTGAGGGAGATCGTGAACAATCGTTATTTCACGGATTTGATCGCATCGGGGAAGGCTGATAAAAATGTTCTGCTCTCTTCTTGGGACATCCACCCATACGGCACAGGATATATAGGTATCTCTGGAAAAACGGCCACTTGGGAGGAAACCGAGGCTCTTGCGCGCGAGGTGGGAGCCACGGTATACAAGCTCGATCCGCCCGATGCTGCCGCAAGAACGGCTTTTCTCACCTGGCTACCTGCTGTGACGGAGGAGCTGGAAGGTGAGACTCATTGGCTGCTCGATTACGGAGAACCAAAAGTGATTTCCGCCGCTGCTGTGAACCGTGTTTCCACCATGGATAGGAAACGCCGTGTGATCTTCTACTGGGATCATTCGAAGTCGAATCTCTAACTGAAATCAACACCATGAAACTCGATTGCCCACATTGCTCCGCCTCCTTGGAACTCGACGAGGAGACGTTACGCACTCTCGCTACACTGGACGCTTTCGATTGTCCGGTATGTGAGAAATCCATCCCTTCGCCGGTGAAGACTACACCTACGAAGACGGGTCATTCCGTATTCCGGTCGATCAACCGCAACGTGCTCATTTTAGGATCTACGGCGATCCTAGTAATTGGAGGCATCGTTACCTTTTTAGCAACACGACAGCCACCCTCCACGACGGAGGTTACGAAGAAAATCAATGAGAAGTTCATATACAACGAGTTCTTCACCCGCCTCGTCGAAAGCGGTGCCACCACTGTCGATGACCTGCGTGAGATCGAAACCTTCGCGGCCTATGGAGACGGCTTCGTCGGATTGAGTCAGGCTGCGATGACATGGAAAGAGGCGGTAGCCTATGCGGATCGCCTGGGCGGAGAGGTGTTGGACATTACGGTGCTGCCTCATACCAGCCGTAAGGAAATGAGTGGGTGGCTGGCCAAGGAAATTACGTTTTTGCAGGGGCGTTCCGTATGGGTTGCCGATCAGGGATTGCCGTGCGGTCTCGATGCTCCGGATATTCTGCCCGTTGCGGATGAGCAAGGCCGCTGGCGGGTTATGGTGGCATGGCCTGCGGATAAGACATGGATCAACCTTGGTTGGAGATGGATGATCGAGCCGAATTTTGATGAAGCCCGGCCGTTCTCTGAGTGGGGTTTCGCGATCGTGCGGGTTGGCAAGTATTGGGGCATCATTGATGAGGAAGGGAACACGATATTGGAGGCAAAATACGATGAAATCACGAACTTCTCGGAGCATGGCTGTGCACGAGTCTCATTGGATGGCAAATGGGGACTTGTAGATCGGAATGGTAAGCTCATAGCCGAAACGGAATGGGAAGATATACAAGATTTGATCAACGGCTTCATCCCCGTGCAGCGAAATGAGAAGTGGGGTTATCTCAATGAGAAGGGTGAGCTGGTGATCCCTTGTGAATGGGGCGATGCATGGCGTTTTAGTCCAGAAGGTTTTGCTGTGGTCACGCGCCACATACAGACAGAAACTCAAAGGTCGGTTTACCATCCACGTGACGGTTTCATGAGAGTTTTTTACGAAATCAAACGCGGCATCATTGATCGCACCGGGAAAATTATCGTTGAGCCAAACTGGGACGGTGTGATCAATTTTTCAAAAGAAGGTCTCGGGCTTCTCCGTCAGAGTGGTTCGGGCTGGGCGTTGGTAAATACTTCTGGGCAGATTCTTCATCCGCCCACCCTTGATTTATTATGGCGTGAACGTCGCTGGGATTTGGGTTTTCTGCCTCATAATGACGGTGTGATCGGTATGAATGGCAAGTCAGTCGATATCTTTGAAGAGGCGCGACACGCGGTGATTGTCACTACGGAGGGACGCTTTCGTGAAGGCCTCGCACGCGTCGATTCGGAAAAGGGATCGGGCTTTGTTGATGCTATGGGCGAATGGGTTATTAAACCGCAGGATTTTTTCTGCAGAGATTTTCAGGACGGATTTGCCGCCGCTACGAGAAACGGGAAATGGGGTTTCATCGACCGCAAGGGTAAGTTCGTTATCGATACCGTGTGGGATGAGGTGCGTGATATGGAAGACGGCAAGGCCGCAGTGAAGCGCGATGGTCGGTGGGGATGGGTGGGCAAGGATGGAACCATTATCGCCCAGCCGACTTGGAATGATGTGAGAACTTTTGTGAACGGTTATTCTGCGGTGAATCGCGGCGGGAAATGGGGCTTCATTGATCTGGATGGAAAGGTGATTGCCGAGCCACAGTGGAAGGATGTGGGTGATTTTTCCGATGGCTTTGCGTCCGTGATGCTTGAGCATACGCCGGAGTTGTTAGATATGGTGCCGGAGCAGCATAGGAGGGAGGAGAGCAATTATGATCCGGCGACCAGAAGATACACGCGATTACCCGCACACAACTTCTTTCGCTTTATCGACAGCACGGGAAAAATCGCATTTGATGGGAAAATATGGTTCCGCAATGTCCTAGATGCGAAATCGTTCTCCTTCAAGGATGGACATATCTGGGGCAAGCCTTTGGGGCAAAGTTACGATTGGATGGAGCAATGGAAATACTATACGGACACGAAAGGCAATCTGATTGAGTATGACTGGAAGCGTCACGACGATTACTTTATTTTTGGCAATTTGATAAAACATTATCCTGGAGATGGTGGACTTCCTTATCAGGATCGACATGGTTTGACTGGCCCTCATGGACGTTTGCGAGATGTGAAAGGGAATGATATTTTATGGGGCATAGGCAGGGATAAACTATACATGGGTGGTGCCTTGAGGTCGGATCTCCTTGCTGATTATGTGCCTTATTCCGAGCCTGCCAAATACGGTGTCATTGACATGAAGGGGAATGTGATTGTGCCGCCGACTTTGGACAACGCTTACATCCTTTCCGCTGATCGGGTGATCATCGAGGTGAAGGGCAAAAAAGGGCTTATGGATGGAAGCGGAAAAATTCTAATTGAGCCGGAATGGGATGAGTTGAGTGTATTCTCTGTCCGATCAGCGGCATTTGACGACGATGGTGTGAGTCTGTTGTTCGGAAATGGAGTGATGAACGGACGTCAGGGAAAAAGATTTCTCTCTCCTTGGGTGCGGGTGTCGAATGACGGTAAGACTCAAATTCTAAGAACGAATGGTTTAGCAGCGATACCTGAAACCATGCCTGAGGCGGAGTATGTGGACTTCTATGGCCCTGAGCAGATTGTCATCAAGGAGAAGGACGAAAACGACGTGGAACTCCGCAGTCTTTATGATCCTGTCACGGGAGTTAAGACCGGTTTTCCTGGGGCTGTGCGATTGCACTACAACTGGAACGCGGCGCATTACGGATTTATCTGGGAGTTGGTGGAGGTGGATTCAGAAGTAGTATTTCGGCTCCGTAATCTCAGAGGACAAGACCCAGGTCACACTCAGCCGGCCACGGAAGAGCCGGTTGGATGGGGCTTCATGCAAGAACGGGCACGGCTTCACGACGGAGTCGGCTGGTATTTCATTGGCATTAACGGCCAAGCGATATCGCAAGATCGTTGGGAGGATGTGCGTGATTTTCGGGCCGGCTGCGCTGCTGTGAAAAGGGAGGGGAAATGGGGCTTCGTGGGGCTGGACGGGGCGATGGTTACTGAGGTGGTTTATGATGAAGTCTTTGATTTTAGCGAAGGTCTTGCCGCTGTGAAAAGGGAAGGACGCTGGGGTTATATCGATCCCACAGGTGAGATGGTCATCGTGCCGGTGTGGGACGAAGCCCAGAGCTTCGCCCGGTGGTATGGGGGAAAGAAACAGGTCAACGACGAGCCAGCTTACCTCGCGGTTGCTGAAGTGAAGGCCAACGGAGCGGCTGCGCTTATTGATCGTGAAGGTGGATTGATCGTCGATCCACGGACACCGAAGCTGTATCGAGATGGCTCCGCCTACATCAATGGCAAGGAACCGTTGATCGTGATGGAGAAAGAGGGGAAAGTTGAGTTGGTGAATCCACAGTCAGAAGGTGTTCCCTATCATTTGAATCTCGATTCCTTTTCCCCGAACCTGATTACTGATCGTGTTTCTAGTAGAAAAAATGGCCTGAATCGCTTGGATGGATCGCGTGTTTTAGAACCTGTTTTTGAGCGTATTGAGTGGGTTGCTCCCGGTGTCGCTGCCGCATGGAATCAAGTTGAAGGAGGTCTGGTCAACGCGGAGGGAACATGGATTTTCAAAGACAATGCTGAGATGCGGCTCTCCCGTTTCAGACCTACTCGTGGTATGGATACATCCATGTATCGCCATGGACTTGCCTTGATCGAGGATACTCCAAGATGGGGATATATCCGCTTGAACCGAACCCGTACAGAAACAGAATCACAATGAAATACATAAATTATTATCTCATTTCCATTTTCTCTGGGCTGCTACCGATGGCAACAAATGCCGCAACACCCGCAGAGCAGGCGGAGGCATTTTTTGAGCGTGGTCTTGCGGCAGAGCAGCGCGGAGAACTCTTTGTGGCGGATCATTGTTATGCGCTAACTTTGCGTGTGGATCCAGACCATGCGAATGCTCAGGCGAAGATCAAAGAGTTAGAAAGTCGTGAGGATTGGAGCACGGAGATTATGGCGAAGAAGGCAATCATCGCGAATTTTACTGTGGCTGTGTACCAAGGAACCCCGGCGATTTATCGAGAAGCGAGCCTCAACAGGATGTGCGAGAATATTACCCGCGAAACCGGGATACCCGTAGTTTTGGAGTATGATTCGCAGTATAACGGCCAGATCAATTTTGTAATGCGAAATGCTACGCTTGCCACGATCTTAGAAAAGCTATCCGAGCAAAGTAGGTATGAGGTGACTTATGAGCGCCGATTCGTGCGTATTTCGCCTCCGCAGCGAATTCCCGAAAATACCGAACCGCTGCCGCCCTTGAAGCCGATCATTCCCTTTGAGCCTGAAGATGATGCGAACCCTGAGGAGCCTCCACTTACAGGCAATCTCATTTCCGTTCTTGGACAGACTAAGGAACCGACTTCATCGCGTGATGCCGACCTTACGCCACATGTTTGGCGAGGTAAGCCAGGCGCTTTTGAGTTCAAGCAGTATGATTTTGCCGAACCAACTGTGGTGGATGGATGTGCTGTCTATTGGTATGGGGATGGCACAAGAGTCATTATGCCGGAATATTGGAGGATACTTTATTTGAATGAGGATGGGTTTTGGATGCCCGTTGATGCCGGCCCCAAACCTGCCAAACGGCATGATTGGGATGTGACGCGATTTTCACCCGTTCGCACGAAAGGATTGCGTCTGGTTGCCCAGCAACTATGGCGATATAACGCAGGTTTTCTGGAATGGAAAATACAGACTTCGGATGCTGTTGTGGAGAAGGCAGATTATCCCGAAGAATTATGGCTCGATGAACTTTATCCCACAGAGACAATGACGGCCTATGCGCCTTATCGGGTGAATCGATACAACCGAGATGAAGCGGGCCGAGGAGCCAGGGTGCGGCTCGATGGGGAGTTCTGCAGACGATTCCTATTCACTCATGCCTACGCGAGGATTCGGTTTGATGTACCGCCGGGTTATGATCGTTTTACGGCTACTGCCATAGGCCCGACAATGCAGGGACGGACGAACTTTTCGTGGTCGTATCGTGTGCTGGCGGATGGGAAAGCGATTTTTGATGGGCCGAGTCTCGATACGAAGGCCGATCTTAATTACCTCATCGATGTAAGATTACCGGTAGGCACGAAGACGATCTCTTTAGTTGTTAATTCTGAAGGGAACAACATCAACGACCACGCGATTTGGGCGAATCCGCGACTTAGTAGGTTAGGGGATACGGCAGATCCGGTTGAGGTGCCTGAGGTTGCAGTTCCCGACTTCGCTACATGGATCAAGACGGTTCAGTTCCGGCACGAGAAAGGAGAGGGTATGATCTGGGCGATTGATGAGGAGGAAGTGCTGCATGTCTCGCAAACGAATCCGCAAGAAACCGTTTTGCGATTCAAGATCGTGTCCATTGATGAGGAGACACGAACGGTCACATGGAAACAAGGAGACGGCGAACAAGCCCTACGAATTAGTGAGGATCGCAAACGTTTCGAGTGGCAGGATTCGGATAAAGGATTTGTGCCGCAACCTCTCGAAATTGTACTAAGAGACTCGAAGATATTTGGTCCTGTGGAGTAGGGGCGTTGAGTTACTTGGAAGGTGGTTTCCAGGGGATGGCTTCGCCTTTTTGGATGTGGGTTTGTAGGCGGGCGGAGAGTTCTTTGAATTTGTTAGGTTCTTTTTCGGCGAGGTTTTGTTGCTCTTTGGGGTCTTGTTTTAGGTTGTAAAGTTCGTAGGGGGTGAAGGGGTCGTTGCGTAGTAGTTTCCAGTCGCCGTGGATGAGGGCGTGGTAGCTTTCGCCTTTGTATGTGCCACCTTCACGGCGGACGAAGTAGAGTTCGCGTGGCTGGGTTTCTGTTTTTCCATCGATGATGGGGACGAGACTCTTGGCATCGAGGTCGGTTGGAATTTCGGCGCCGGCGAGTTCGAGGAAGGTGGGGAAGGCGTCGAAGATGAGGCCGGGGTAGTCGCTTTGGGAAGGGGTTTGTATGCGGGCAGGCCAGCGGATGAAGAAGGGGACGCGAAGGCCGCCGTCGTAGTGTTGTTGTTTGCCGCCGCGCCATGGGTGGTTGCTTTGGTGATGGGGTAGTGAGCCACCGTTGTCGGCGGTAAAAACGACGACGGTGTTTTCTGCCAGGCCGGTTTCATCGAGTGTTTTGAGAACCCTGCCGATGCCGTCGTCGAGATGCTCTACGAAGGCGACGTTTTTTGCGCGGCCATCTTTCATTTCGGGATGGCGTGCTTTTACTTTTGCCAGTGATTCGGCGGGGGGCTGGATGGGATAGTGTGGAGCGTTATAAGCGAGGAAAAGGAAGAATGGTTTTTCGCTGTCGGCTTGTTCGCGGAGGTAGTCACAGGTCCATTCGCTGAAAAGATCGGTGGCGTGGCCTTTGGGTGTGATGGTTTCTGAGTTGAGGCGCATGTAGTTTTGTCCGTTGCGACGGTGTGTGGTGTAGCTATCCATCATGTCGCCGAGGAAGCCGTGGAAATGGTCGAAGCCGCGTTCGTTGGGGGTGTTGGGAGTGGTGAGGCCGAGGTGCCACTTTCCGATCAAGGCTGTGTGGTATCCGCTTTCGCGGAGTTTATCGGCGAGTGTTTTTTCGCTGGGTGCGAACCAACCCCATGTGCCCTCTGGTTGGGTGCGGATGACGCCGGGGACGCCGACGCGGTCCGCGTATTTTCCTGTTAGAAAGGCGGCGCGGGATGGGGAGCAGACGGTGCAGTTGGCACGCATAGCGGTGAACTGGATGCCTTCTTTGCCGATGCGGTCGATGTTCGGGGTGAGGACATCATTGGCACCGTATGCGGAGACATCGCCGTATCCGTGGTCATCTGTTAGAATGAAGAGGAAGTTGGGGCGGGCTGGTTTATCTTCCGCGTAGATGGACGTGACCAAGAGCCCGATAAAAACTGTTAGAAAAAATGGAGATTTCATCAGGCGGCTATAATTAGGGATTTGATAGACGCGGGGCGGAGTAACCTTGGGTGCGGATTTTTTTGAGTAGTGCTTGTAGTTCCTCCACTTTCTCCGGTTGGTCTTTGGCTAGGTTGTTGCGTTGGCCAAGGTCTTCGCGAAGGTTGTAGAGTCCTACTTTTTGGCCGTCGTAGGCGGGGACATTGTGTTTTTCAAACCATGGTGGCGGTGGTTGGCGCATCGCACCCGTTTTTGCGTTGATAAGGACCCAATCGCCATCGCGGATCGCGTATCTGTCGACGAATGTGTTGTGGACGAGAGTGGTACGGGGCGGTTCTGTGGTTTCCCCTTTGAGGTAGGGGAGGAAGTTGTGGGAGTCTTCGGCGGCGTTTTTCGGGAGATCGAAGCCGAGGTAGTTGGCGAGGGTGGCCATGAAATCGACTTGGGAAAGGAGGGCGTCGCTCACGGAATTTTCTTTGGTGAGGCCGGGCCATTTGATGATGGTGGGGACGCGGTGGCCGCCTTCGTAGATGTCGCGTTTGAGGCCGCGCAGGGGGGTGGAGGACCAGTGGTTGTATTTTTCATCGCGGGCGTATGCAAAAACTTCGGCTCCGTTGTCGGCGGAGAAAATGACGATGGTGTTTTTATCGAGTCCGGTGTCGCGGAGGGCTTGGAGTATTTGGCCGCAGGCGTCGTCTGACTCTACTACGAAGTCGCCAAAGGCACCGGCTTTGGATGTGTTGTCGAATTTGTCGTTGGGAACGATGGGTGCGTGAGGGGAGGGGAGGGGGAAGTAGAGGAAGAAGGGTTCTGTTTTATTATCTTTTCGTGAGTGTATGTATTCGACGCCTTTTTTCGTGAGTGTGGGGAGGATTTGATAGAAATCCCAATCGGACATACCGGGGCCTTCGCGGCATTCCCATCCGCCTTCTTTGGTGTTTTGCGGGGTGGTTTTGAAGGTGATGTCGGGTGCGGTGAGGACGCGGTCGTTTTCGATCCATGTGTAGGGAGGAAAGTTGATTACGTTGTCGCCGAAGTAGTAGTTGAAGCCGTGGTCGGTGGGGCCGCCGCGGAAGGGTTTTGTCCAATCGAAGTGGTCGTGTTGTTTTGATTTAGGAGGGGTGTTTGGTTTGCGTATGGAGGACCAGTCCCAACCGAGGTGCCACTTGCCGATGCAGGCGGTGGCGTAGCCTTTTTGTTGGAGCATGGCTTGGAGGGTAAGTTGGTTTGGTTTGAAGACTGATGGGTCGAAGCCGTTATCGATGCCGTGGAAATCGCGCCAGTGGTTGCGGCCGGTGAGCATGGCGTAGCGAGAGGGTGTGCAGATGCCGGATGAGCTGTGGGCATCGGTGAAGCGCAGGCCTTCTTTGGCGAGTTGGTCGAGGTGGGGTGTGGGAATTTTTGAGTCTTTGTTGAAGCAGGTTAGGTCGCCGTAGCCGAGGTCGTCGGCGTAGAGGATGACGATGTTCATGCGATCCGGTTGTTGGGCCGATGCGAGGAAGCACGGGGATAGTGCGATGCAGAGGAGCAGGATTGGGAGGTGTAGTAAGTGTTGTATCATGGAGTGAATGATAGAATTACGAATAAATTACAGCTACAGACATAGAAGGCGAGTTATTTCCCCTCAAAGGAATGAGCGAGTCTGTTTTTGTCCGGCAGAACTACGGCTTTACCAGAATCGGCGCGGCGAAGTCTTCGGTCATGTCGTAGGGCAGGTGCCAGACTTCGTCGCCTGCGCGGTTGCTGAAGTAGAGGTGGGATTCGGAGAAGGTGTCGGCGTTGCCGTCTGCCCAGTAGGAGTAGAAGTCTGGATGGGCGTTGCGAGGGCGGCGGGCGGAGCTGTGGTTGCGTGGGCTGTTTTTTGTGACGTCGCGTTGTTTTGTCCAGGTGGCTCCCTGATTTTTGCTCGTCCATAGCTCGATCTCGCCTCCTGCTCCCCATTTTTGCGGGCCGGTGCCGGTGGGGCCGATGATTTTCCAAGTGCCGTCCTCCTCGATGTAGATCGAGCCGGTGTCGTAGTTGTGGGTGGAGGTGGTGACGATGTGGAACAACCATTCGCTGCCGGTCCAGCGGGCGACCATCCAGGTGCGGGGATCGCCGTTGGGACCGGGTTGATGGTGCTTGGCGGTGAGGTATAGGATGATGGGACGGCCTTCGGCATCAGCCGTGGTGTCGTGGATGTAAACGAGGTCGTTGTCGGCCTTGTCCGGGTTGGTGGAGTAGTTGCGGATGCGTGCGGGGCTGTCGGCGGTAGTCAGCGGGGTGGTGAGTTTTTTGCCGTCGGCGGTGGTCCAGGTTTCGCCCATGTCGGCGGTTTCCATGTAGAAGAGGTCGGTGCGTTGATCCACGATGCGTTTCGGATGGCGGTTGAAGGCGGTGATGAGACGGTCGCCGACTTGTTCGCTGGTCTGGTAATGACCTTCGAGTCCGGCGAGTTTTTTCTCGGTGCTCCAGTCGGTGCCGTCGCGGCTGGTGCGGTAGTAAAGTTCGCGGCCGGGGGTGTAGCGGGTGTAGGTGTGGAGGAAACCCTTGCCCTCGAACCACCAGGGCTGCGGGTAGGTGAATTCGGAATCGCCGAGGGTAATCCATTCGTTAATTTCGTAAGGAGCCTTGCTGCGGTAGATTCTTCCGAGACGCTTGTTGCCGCGACCACTAACGAAGACCCAGAGGTGGCCTTCGTCGTCGATGGAGAGCGAGGCGTTGTCGTGGGGGTCGTCCACCGTTTCCTTGTCCATGACGATGACTGGGCGAGCGACCTTTCCGCTACTATGATCGTAGTAGGATATGAGAATATGTAGTCGGCGTTGCTTGGCGTCCGGGGTGCCGCCCCAGGTAAAGTAGGTGCGGTTCACCTTTTTCACGTAGTGAGCCATGGGCACGTGGTTGGCGGTGTAGGTGCCTAGGCCGCCGGAGTATTTGTCGCCGTGCTCGCTCTTTTGTCCGAGTTCGAACCAGATCCCGCGGAAGCCGTCGGCTTGCGGAGTGACGGCGGGTTTCGCCTGTGCGGAGGCGGAAACAGGAAGCAATGAAAAAGAGGCGAAGAGCATCAGGGTGCGAAAATGCATAATTCGAGGTGGTAGGTAATAAGCTACGTCGCCATTGTGACCATACGGACTGCTGTGTCCTATTTTAGTAGAGCTTCTGCAAAGGCTTTGCCGGCGGGTGCGAAGAATTTGGCGGCACCGTTGTAGTGAAAGCCTTGGTTGGAGGCACCTTCGGCGATTTCCTCTTCTTCGGGGGTGCGTTCTTTTTTGTTGCGGGCTTTGTCGAGTTCGTGATCCCAGAAAGTTTCGGTGAGGACGGCGGTGACGTTGCCTTTGAATTCCGGCATGGAGGCGGGTGCGGCTTGGGCGTCGCGGAAGGTTTGGTAGATGCCTTTGTATCGGGGTCCATCGAAGGTATCGACGGGGCCGTTGACGCCGAGGACTCCGATGACGAAGGGCATTTTTGGGGCTTCGAGGTCTTTGCGGACGTCACGGATGAAGTGGGCCATGTTTTCGGTGTAGGAATCGTAGCCGCCGGGTTGGCCGCGTTTGGGGTATTGTTTTTGATCGACGAGGTCGTTCCAGCCTTGGAACCAGACGAAGCCAGCGATTTCATAGCCGTCTTTGGCGTCGTAGGAGGGGACGATTTTTTTCGGGTCTTCGAGGACTTTTTTGACGTGGTCGATCATGTGTTTGTAATAGATGCCTGCGCCTTCTTCGGTTGCGGAGGGTGGGCGGAAATCGGTGTGGATGTTTTTGCC
>JBGSRM010000291.1:0-8028 GCA_041737575.1 Akkermansiaceae bacterium | reverse complement strand
CCAACCCGGCACAACACGTACCATCACACCCGTCCTCCTCTTCCAAAAAATACCAAACCCATACACCCTTACCGATCAACCACACCCCTTCGCTAATCGCGTGAGGCCAGAGCCTTTTACGCGACCACACACCTACCTCCTCGCCTACTGCCACCTCCGCCAAACCACCCGCACCTTCCGCCTCGACCGCATGACCACCCCTAATCCCCAATCTCCCTTCTTCCTTGTAAGTTGAGTTTTGAAATTTGAAATTTGTATTCATGGACTTCAATCAGGGCGAACTCGATTTCAACCACGACCCCACCCAACAGGGCTACCAAAAATGGCAACAAGAACTCGACACCAGAAAAAAGGAAATCGAATCCCGCGACGGCATCATCCTCGGCAAACCCGTCATCCTAACACTAACCGGCGAAACCAAACCCCTCCAAGGCATCCTCACCATCACCTCCAAAACCCTCCCAAAAATCCGCTCCCAAATCCTCCTCCAACTCAACAACCGCCAATTCACCCTAGCCCAAATCGAATCCATCTCCCGCCTCTAAAATTCTAATTCCAGCTTTTACCCAACCATGTCCACCATCTCCCTCTTCGAAGAAAAACAAGTCCGCCGCGCATGGAACGCAGAGCATGAAAAATGGCTCTTCGCCATCGTCGATATCATCGCAATCCTGACCGATAGCCCGAATCCTCAAGTCTATTGGCGCGTCCTGAAAAAACGCCTCAAGGACGAGGGCAATGAAACCGTTACAAATTGTAACGGTTTGAAAATGACAGCCGCCGACGGCAAACAACGCATGACAGATTGTGCCGACACCGAGCAACTCCTGCGCCTAATCCAATCCATCCCTTCCCCAAAAGCCGAACCCTTCAAACGCTGGCTCGCCAAAGTCGGCTACGAACGTTTAGAGGAAATAGAGAACCCCGAGCTCGCCTCCAAACGCATGCGAGCCATCTACGAGCAAAAAGGCTACTCCGAAGACTGGATCGAAAAACGCCTGCGCGGCATCGCCGTCCGCGATGAACTCACCGACGAATGGAAAAAACGCGGAGTCAAAGAAGATAAGGAATTCGCAATCCTCACTGCAGAAATCAGCAAAGCCACCTTTGGCATGACCCCTTCCCAATACAAAGAATTCAAAGCACTCTCCAACCCAAAGGAAAACCTCCGCGATCACATGACCGATCTCGAACTCATATTCACAATGCTCGGCGAAGCCTCCACAACCGAGATAGCTAAGAAGAAGAACGCAAAAGGATTTCCCGCAAACCAAAAGGCCGCCAAAGCCGGAGGCACCATCGCCGGCAACGCCCGCCGTGAACTTGAATCCAAAAGCGGCACCAAAATTTCCACGAATACAAATTTCAAACAACTTCCTATCACCAAAAAAAATCCAAACATCTCACCCAAGTGAAATATATCCTCCTCCAACTCAACATCCGCCAATTCACCCTAGCCCATATCGAATCCATCTCCCACCAAACAAAACTGTAAGTCTCTCCACTGATCACTGCTAACTGATCACTTTCCACTCTCTTCCCCCCACCCTTCCCCCTCGACAAAAAATCCAAACCCGCAATCCTCCAAAAGCCGTAAAAATAGCCACTATGCCCTTCTTCGCCCACACTCTCAAAGACCAACCAAAGGAAAAATGGGAACATCTCTTCACCCCCTTCGGCGAGGAAGAAAACCAATGCCAACGCAACACCTGCCAGAAATGTGCAGACATGGAACCCCAACACGGACACCTCAACAAAGTCGCCTACCACACCGCCAAATTCGCATCCGAAATGTTCCCCGAGGATTCTCCCGAATCCAAATCCGCCCACCAATGGGGCTACCTAACAGGCCTATGGCATGATCTGGGGAAATTCTCTGCAGAGTTTCAGGAACGCCTGAAAGGCAATCCACTTCCTGTAGACCACTCAACTGCAGGAGCCCGGCACTGCTCTGACATAAATCACTTTGGTCCACTAATCGCATATATGATAGCTGGACATCACGCGGGACTTGCTGATGGAAACGATCTCTTTTTTGGTGAGCGTTCTAAAAAAATCCTTCCTGAATGGCTCACCAACGCCCAAGCAAACGGTATCCCACTCGACCTCCCCTTACCTCAACCGCCACTCCAGCGTCCGAATGCTGGCAATGATGCCATGGCATTCATGCTCCGTTTCTTTTTCTCCTGCCTCGTCGATGCCGACTTCCTCGCCACCGAGGCATTCATGAATTTAGAACAGGCAAAACAGCGTTCCGCATGGCCGGATGCCATCATTTCAAAAATGCTTCCCGTTCTGGAAAATCATCTTATTTCCAAGTTCGCAGATACAGATAACACCCCCGTCAACAAAGCGCGAGAAAACGTTCGCCGAGCCTGCTTCGATGCTGCCCTATGTTCAGCAGGTTTCTTCTCACTAACTGTTCCAACTGGTGGCGGAAAAACTCTCTCATCTCTCCTATTTTCTATTCGCCACGCCCATCTTCACGGTCATCGCCGCATCATCTACGTTATCCCCTTCACATCTATCATCCGCCAAAACGCAGATGTCTTCCGCGAAGCTTTTGCAGCTCTCTCAAAAGAACACGGACGCGAAGTTGTGCTCGAACATCACTCAAAGTTCGAAAGCAAGCCCAGCACCGAAGACAACGAGCAAGACCTTTATCGCCTCGCCAGCGAGAATTGGGACGCACCCATTATCGTCACCACCAACGTCCAATTCTTCGAATCCCTTTTCGCCAACCGCACATCCACATGTCGTAAACTGCATCGCATCGCCCGCACCGTCATTATCTTCGATGAAACACAAGCCCTCCCATCTCGCTTGCTCCACCCAATCCTCCGTAGCCTCAACTGTCTCGTAAAAGACTTTGGCTGCACCGCCGTTCTTTGCACTGCGACCCAGCCCGCACTCGACCACCGAGATGCCTTTACTATTGGAATTCCGCAAGAGGAAATCACCCCTATCATCAAAGACGAAGCCGCACTCTTTCAAATCCTCAAACGCGTAGAGCCTGAAAATCTCGGATCACTCGATGACAACGCACTCATCAATCACATTTTAGAAAATGCTTCTGACGGCTGCCTGCTGATCGTTAACACCACCAAAGCAGCCCAAATCCTTCACCAAAAAATTTCCGCTCATCTCACTGCGCTTCATCTATCTGCTCGAATGTGCCCATCCCACATTGTCCAAGTGCTTGATGAAACTAAGCAGTTACGATCAAAAAATCAGCCCGTCGTCCTCATCTCCACACAGCTTATCGAGGCCGGAGTCGATATTTCTTTTCCTGTCGTCTATCGCGCTGAATGCGGCCTTGATTCATTAGCTCAAGCCGCAGGACGCTGCAATCGTAACGGCGAACTTGAAGCTTCCGGCAAAATCGGAAAAGTCTATCTCTTCGCTCCATGCGATCATCCCATTCCCACTGGACTCCGCGACATCACTTCCGCTGCGGCCATTACTCGCAGTCAAGTTCTGCCAAATTTCCCTCAACCTGACCTACTCGACCTAGCAGCCATCCGCGCCTACTTCGAGCAAGCCATCTGGCAAGCTGGCGAAAAAACCAACCAATGGGACGATCAAGGTATTGTTTCAGGCTCCATGCCGTGCTTTGACCCCAAAGATACCAGCAAGCACTGGGCACACGCTTACAAATTCAAAACCGCTGCCGAAAAATTCCGCCTTATCGACTCAGTTACGCACCCCGTTCTCATTCCATGGGGCAAAAAAGGAAAAGCACTGGAAGAAGAACTCCGTAGTCTCGCCAATCAAGGCCGCTCGCCCAACCGCAGTCACTATCGCCGCGCACAACAATTCACCGTCCAAGTCTATGAGCACGAATGGCTCACTCTAAAACCCAACCTCTCTCTTCTCTTCGATGAGGCAATCGCTATACTCACTCATCCCCAAAACTACTACGACAGCCTCACTGGACTCAAACGGGCAGACGCACCTGCTAATCCAAATGCTTTCATGCTATAAATGAAAACTTTTACCCAACACTAAAATCTATGTCCTCAATCCAACTTCATATCTCCGGCGACTTCGCCTGCTTCACCCGACCCGAAATGAAAGTCGAGCGTGTCTCCTATGATGTCATCACCCCATCCGCCGCACGCGGCATCCTTGAAGCCATTTATTGGAAACCTCAGTTCCGCTGGGTCATCGACCGCATCCACATTCTGAAACCTATTCGCTTCACAAACATCCGCCGTAACGAAGTTGGCTCAAAGGCAAGCAAGCCATCCTCCGCAGCCATGCGCGGAGAAAAAGTCACCGCCATCGGCATGCTCATCGAAGACGAACGCCAACAACGTGCTGCCACCTTACTTCGTGATGTTTCCTACATCATAGAAGCCAGCATCGAGCTCCTGGATTGCCGCTTTGAAAAAAACGGCCCCGAAAGGCCTGCCAACGAGGCTGCAGGTAAACATCTCAGCAAGTTCAAAAGCCGTGCGAGCAAAGGCCAATGTTTCCACCAACCCTGCCTCGGCACCCGCGAATTTCCCGCCCGCTTCACGCTAATTGAAGACACCGCTGATCTCCCTGCATCCACCTTGGCCGATGACCAGAAAAACCGCTCCCTCGGCTGGATGCTCCACGACATCCGTTTCCTCCCAGCCACCGCCGCAGACAAAGATTCCTTCCTAACAGGTCAAGGCAAACGAGTCCGCACCGAACCCCGCTTCTTCAATGCCGAAATGATCAACGGCATCATCACCGTCCCACCCTTCGACCAAGCAAAAGCATGATCCTTCAATCACTCACCAGCCTCTACGACCGTCTTACGCAAGATCCAGCTAATGGTCTTCCGCTTACAGGCTACAGTGTGCAAAATATAACCTTTAAGTTGGTTATTCGCGCCGATGGCACGCTTGTTGAAATCCAAGACGCACGGCAGGAAGTAATTCAAATTGGGAAAAACGGCACTGAGAAAAAACTACTCAAGCCACTTAACTTGATAGTTCCGGGACAAACAAAATCTACCGGTCAAGGTATCAATCCATGTACCCTTTGGGATAATTTGACCTATCTTTGTGGTTACCCGCAGCCTGACAAGAGTGCTGCAAAAGCTGAAAAAAACAAATTGCGCGCTCCACGCTGCTTTGCAGGAAGCAAGAAACATCACATCACCACTTTTGCGGATATTACAAATTTATCAATTCTCGCAGTTAGAAAATATTTTGAACGGTATCAACCTGATGAAATTGCCCCATACATAGAAAATTTGCCTATAGATGCTCGGTTGGGAAACGGTATTTTTCAAGTATCTGGAGAAACCTCGTATGCTCATAACGAATATCGACCAAATAAGGTTGGTGGAGAAACTAGTATAAAAAATACAGCACTCGGGCAGTGCCTTGTCACAGGAAAAGTTTCCAAAATCGCCCGTTTGCACGAACCAAAAATCAAAAATTTTGATCCAAAAGGCTCGCTTCTCGTGTCATTTAACGAGCAAGCATATGAATCTTACGCTAAGGAAGATGCGAAAAAAGTTGGGCAAGGTGCGAACTCTCCCATCAGCGAAGAAGCCGCATTCGCCTACTGCAACGCTCTTAACTGGCTTCTTGCAAACCGCGAGCGACGCTTTCGACTCGGAGATGCAACCACGGTATTTTGGACCGAAGAGCCCACACCTGCAGAGCAACTCATGCCTTGGATGATTTCTGGAAACACTCCAGAAGATCCAGCAACGCTCGCACGAATACAGGAAATTCTAAAACGTCTTGCGACGGAAAGCATTGCTGGCGACGAACTCGGTAATCCCGACACACCCTACTTCATTCTCGGACTCTCACCAAACGCCTCGCGCCTCTCCATCCGATTCTGGAACACAAGCAATCTCGGAGACTTGTTAGCAAATCTCAAAAAGCATTTCGCCGAACTCCGAATCGTTCGTCAGTGGGACGAAACAAATTCTAAAAATCCAGATCCAATAGTACCTACTGTGAAGCGAATTTTGCTCGAAACAGCGCCGCTGAAAGATGGAAAAAGAAATGAAGATAAAATTTCACCACTTCTCGGCGGCGCGCTGATCCGCGCCATCCTCTTCGGCACAAAATATCCTGATAGCCTCATCACGGGTGTCATGAACCGCATACGTGTCGTCGAGAAGAAACAACAAGGCGAAGGCACTCTCGACAACGTCTCCTATCTCCGAGCTTCCATCCTGAAAGCATGGCTCATCCGTAATCACAAAACACACATCACTGAAATGTTAGACGAAACCAATACCAACCCCGGCTACCGCCTAGGCAGGCTTTTTGCTGTCCTTGAAAAGACCCAGCAAGACGCCCTTCCAGGCATCAATTCCACCATCCGCGATCGCTTCTATTCCAGCGCATCAGCTACACCACGCTCCGTCTTTGGACGTTTGCTCCGCACCTATCAGCACCATTTAGGGAAGCTCGATATCGGCATAAAAATCACCCACGAGAAACGCGCTCAGGAAATTCTATGTGCTATGAATGATTTCCCCGCGCATCTCAATCTTCAAGGTCAGGCGCAGTTCGCACTCGGCTATTATCACCAGCGCAAAGCACTTTTCCCTCAAAAAACAGACAAAAAACAAGAAACCGAAACTGCTCAATAAATCTCAATCAAACCAAAACTATGAACAACCGATACGACTTCATCTATCTCTTTGATACAACAGACGCTAACCCGAACGGTGACCCTGATGCAGGAAACCTCCCACGCGTTGACACAGAATCCAACCAAGGACTCATCACCGATGTTTGTCTCAAACGCAAAGTTCGCAACTTCATCGAAGTAGTAAAAAAAGATACCCCAAGTTATGACATCTACGTTAAAGAAAAAGGAGTGCTTATGCGTGCGCACGAGAAAGCCTACGAAGCAATTAAGTCTGATGCGCAAGCTACTGAAGGCAGGCGCAAAGGCGCAGGCGACGATGTTGAAAAGGCTCGCGCCTGGATGTGCCAGAATTTCTATGACGTTCGCACCTTCGGTGCTGTCATGAGTCTTACCACGAACTGCGGACAAGTCCGCGGCCCAATTCAGCTTAGTTTCTCACGTTCTATAGACCCTATAGTAATCAGTGAACACGCCATCACCCGCATGGCCGTAGCTACCGAACGCGAAGCGACTGCTCAGCAAGGTGACAACCGCACTATGGGTCGCAAATTCACCGTGCCCTACGGTCTCTATCGCTGCCATGGATTTGTGAATCCTTTCCTTGCTGACGACACAGGCTTCTCCGATGAAGACCTCGAACTCTTCTTCACCGCTCTCGAAAACGCTTTCCAATTCGATCAATCCGCCGCCCGCCCCGCAGGCAGCATGGCACCCCGCGCCCTGCTGATTTTCAAACACGAAGGAGAAGGTTCTACTGAAGAAGACAAAACCAAGTCCGCCAAACTCGGTCGCGCTTCCAGCCACGCTCTCTTTGATCGACTCCAAATTGAATCGTTTGAAAGCACCCCATCATCCGACGGCAAGCCACCCCGCAAATTCACCGACTACGCCAGCCGCATCACCTTTGACGGCAAGCCACTCGATGAAGTCGTGAAGGGCGGCGAGACGAAGGATCTCGGCAACGGCGTCACCCTAATCCGCCGTATCTGACCATGAACCCCGATCCCACCGACGGTCTCCCCACCCGTGCCGCCCTCGCCCGCGAACTTCTCCTCTACAAAATGGAGGACTACTCGCAGAACGGCTTCTGCGCGAGTTGGCTCGAGGATTTGGAGTTCGAGCTATGGGAAGCGGCGGATCGGGATTCCCCGTCTGAGCGAGAGATGTTCACCGTCAACACCAGCCGCGAGTGCCGTCTTTTGGCGGAACTCTGCGGCGGTTGGTGGGCATGGGACGCGGAAATGACCGGCGCGGACAATCCAGTATTTATGCCTATGGAACGTTGGTTGAATGTCCTCGCTAACCGAACATGACCCTGTATTGACCTGACCGAAATTCCGATTACCTTCATGAACGATGAAACTCCGCACCGATCTTCTGCAGAAACTCCGTCCCGAGGATGTGATGAAGAGCGTGGAGACGAACAATCAC
>JBGSRM010000286.1:0-17557 GCA_041737575.1 Akkermansiaceae bacterium | reverse complement strand
AGGTCGCGTGCGGCGGCCATGCCGAGGGCGGCGGAGAGGCAGGTTCCTGCGTGGCCGGCGCCGTAGGAGTCGTGCTCGGATTCGGTTCTGAGGAGGAAGCCGTTGAGGCCTTTGTAGGTGCGGATGGTGTGGAGGGTATCGGCGCGACCGGTGAGCATTTTATGGACGTAGCCTTGGTGGGAGACGTCGAAGACGAATTTATCGTGAGGGGTGGAGAAGACTTTGTGGAGGGCGATGGTGAGTTCTACGACGCCGAGGTTGGGGCCGAGGTGTCCGCCGGTGACGGAGAGGGCTTTGATGAGGGTGTGGCGTATTTCGTGGGCGAGGTCGGGAAGCTCTTTTTGGGAGAGTTTCTTGAGGTCGTCAGGAGATTTGATGCCGGAGAGGATGGACACAGGGGAGGACGGGACTGTTTGTTCAGAAGAGGGAGATGTCATTATCGTCTTTAGAGTCTCTGGCGGGGGGGGCTTGAGAGGGATTGTTGGAGGAGGTTTCGGGTTCGTCGCGGTTGGCGAGGGTTATGAGCTCGATGCGTTGGCGAGCGGAGGAGAGGAGATTTTCGCAGTATTTCAAAAGTTCTGATCCACTTTCGTATTGTTTTACGAGGTCTTCAAGGGGTAGTTCACCATTTTCCATGGATTCCACGATTTCCTCGATTTGTGAGAGCGCGTCTTCGAAGCCAAGCTGTGTGTCAGAATCCGTGGATTTCTTTTTTGAGGGCATGAGGATGTAGGCAATTATTCATTCTCAATGGGAACTAGAAGGCGGTTTGAGTAGAACACCGTATCTAAGCCGACGAGGTTGGCGCGGTAACGATAGCGGCGGCTGATTTCTGCGATTTTGGGATCGTTTTGGTAGAGGGCAACGCCGGAGGGATACATGGCAAGACTGACTTTGCCATCGAGGATAAGGGTGGTGAAGTCTTTGTATTCGGCAGTGATGCTGGCGATATTCCCACTGCCGTGAGATGAGGGTGAGATGACGATGCCGGCGACAGGGGTATCGAGATCGGAAGCGCGTACTTCGAGGGATGTGAATTCGCTGATTGTTGATGGAAGCCAAATCGACATGCGGTCGGCATACCAAGCGACAGCCCATGGTTGGTCTGAGAAGACGATTTGTTTATCAGTAGTCCATGCTGCGAGATCGTTGTCGAAGCGGGGTGCGAAGTAGGGTGGCCAGTGAGGAATGCCGCCGCGGTCCCTGCGATCCATGCCTATTTTTACTTTGTTAGGTATGGAGAGGATGAGAGGGAGGGCGCAGATGATTACGATGATGACGTAATGGACATTGCGCAGCATGAGGACGTTGGCGACGATGGTGAGGCGGCTCCAAAGGATGGAGATGAAGGCGAGACCGTAAGCGGTCATGATGGGAGCGAAGAGGAGGTGTGTTTGGTTGGGATCCAGGCCAGAGGCGCTGACGCCGAAGAAGGCGAGGCCGACGGCGGAGGTGGCGAACATGAGGAGGATGGCCCAGCGGAAGTTGGCGATGGAGGGGCGTTTGAAGGGGTGGAGGATGGCGAGGAAGAAGATGGGAGCGACGATGATGCCGCCGAGGAAGGGGATGATATCGACGGTTTGGACGAGGACGGTGCGGAGGATGGTGCTGAAGAAGCCGCGGTCGAGGAGGTCAGGTGGAGTTTGGCTGCGGAGGGCCATGTTTTCGATGTTGCCGCCGATGCCGTTGTAGAGGTTGAAGAAGGCGGCGCCGAAGGGAGTTCCGGAGATGCCGTAGTTGCGGAGCATGACGAAGATGGAGGGGAT
Organism: Akkermansiaceae bacterium; assembly: GCA_041737575.1. Lineage (GTDB taxonomy): Bacteria > Verrucomicrobiota > Verrucomicrobiia > Verrucomicrobiales > Akkermansiaceae > Luteolibacter. The sequence goes on along the minus strand of JBGSRM010000286.1, from coordinate 15,791 downwards.
GAGGAGTGTGGCGAGCACGGAGATGCCGATGATGCCGCGAGGGCGGAAGGCGACAGCGGCGAAGATGATGTAGCCGAGGGCGATCCAGACGGTAAGGAAGTGAGCCATGGCGAGGAGAGTGAAGAAGACGCCAGCGATGAGAGCGGGGACGAAGGGGATGCGGCCTTCGCTGGAGTCCTCTACGGCGCGGTATGCGAAGTAGATGGCGGAGGTGAAGAGGAGGAGCATGAGCATTTGGGGGAGTCCGCTGAGTGAGTATTCCCAGAAGGTTTCGCAGAAGAGCATGAGGATGGCGGTGACGGCGGCGATTTTGGGGTCGAAGATGCGGATGACGAGGAGGTAAGTGACTCCGATGGCCATGAGGAAGCAGACCGTGGAGACGGTTGCGATGACGCGGTCGAGGGGGAAGACCATCTCCTTCTCACCCATTTTCCAGCGAGGGCCGTCGGCGCCGATGATTTTGAAGACGGCGGCGTTGAGGAGCGGGTTGAGGGGGGAGTGGTAGGTGTTTTCGAAGTTGGTGAAGGGGATGGTGCGGTTTTGGTGTTCTGTGGCTTGTTGGTAAGCGGCGGGGGAGATGCTTTTGGAGACGAAGCCGTTGCCGCGGGAGATTTCGCGGGAGATTTGGGCTTGTTCCATGGCGGCGGAGGAGTTGAGGCCACGGAAGAGGGTGAAGAGGTTGGCGAGGGTGAGGATGATGAGTATCAAAAAGAAGAGGGATCTTCTGATCAGGATGCCTGTGTCGAAATTTTTTAGTGATATGCTCATGCGGGAGGGATGGGATATAGGATGGAGGGGGAAACTTAAAGCCCTAGTTCTTTGATTTTTCTCTGTAGAGTGCGGCGGCTGATTCCGAGGAGTTCAGCGGCTTTGGTGCGGTTGTCATGAGTTTGGGCGAGCGCGCTGCGTATGGCGGTGGTTTCGAGTTCATGCAAGTTGAAATCGGTCAAGGGGGCAAGTGGGATTTGAGGGTGGGGGGTGTTGAGTTTTGGGGGAGGGGTTTGAAGTGAAGTGAGGAAGGTGGGGAGGTGGTGGGTATCGATGACTTTATCGTTGGACATGACAACGCCGTGTTCGATGGCGGTGCGGAGTTCGCGGACGTTTCCGGGCCAAGGGTAGGAGATGAGGAGGTTGAGGGCGGGATCGGTGAGGGGTTTGAGGGGGCGTTGGTTTTCATCCGCGAATTCCTTGAGGAAGGCGTTGGCGAGGAGGACGATGTCCTCCGGGCGTTGGCGGAGGGTGGGCATTTTGATGGAGACGACGTTGAGGCGGTAGTAGAGGTCTTCCCGGAAGCGGCCTTGATCGACCATTTCGCGGAGGTTGCGGTTGGTGGCGGCGATGAGGCGGACGTCAACTTTGATGGGGGAGTTGGAGCCGACGCGTTCGATGGAGCGTTCGGAGAGGGCGCGGAGGAGTTTGACCTGGGTGGTGGGGTCGATTTCACCGATTTCGTCAAGGAAGAGGGTGCCGCCATCGGCTTGTTCGAAGCGGCCGATGCGTTTTTGAGAGGCGCCGGTGAAGGAGCCTTTTTCGTGGCCGAAGAGTTCGGATTCGAGGAGTTGGGGGGAGAGCGCGGCGCAGTTGACGATGACGAGTTTGGCTGCGGGGCGGCCGGAGAGGTGGTGGATGGCGTTGGCGACGATTTCCTTGCCGGTGCCGGATTCGCCCTCGATGAGGACGGTGGCGCGGGTGGGGGCGATTTGTTCGATGAGGTCGGTGACGCGTTTGATTTCCGGGGATTTGCCGATGATGCGGGAGAGGCTGCCGCCGCGTTTTACCTGTTGGGTGAGTTGGGTGTTTTCGGATTCGAGGGTGCGGGTGCGGAGGGCGCGTTTGAGGAGCATTTCGACTTCGTCGAGGTTGAGGGGTTTGGTGACGAAGTGGAAGGCGCCGCGGCGCATGGCTTCGACGGCGGTATCGACGGAGCCGTAGGCGGTCATCATGAGGATGAGCGGGGGGTGGGGGAGCTTGGAGGAGGCATCGATGAGATCCATGCCGGAGTCGCCGCCGAGGCGGAGGTCGGTGAGGAGGAGGTCGATTTGTTCGTTTTTGAGGATGAAGAGGGCCTCGGTGTTGTTGGAGGCGAGGTAGATGTCGAAATCGTCTTCGAGGGCGGAGCGGAGGCCTTCGCGGGTGGGGCGTTCGTCGTCAACGATGAGGAGAGTAGGGAGCATTTTTTAAACTTTAAGTTTTTAATTTTTAAACTTCAATTTTGGGTGTCAATCCTTGGGTCCTGTTCGGGGGAGATCGTTCTTGCTTGATTCGGAGTCAGCCAGACCGCTGAAGAAGCAAACAAATCGGGAGATCACCATCCAGCCTATCAGACTGATACCGGATCCAAATGAGATCAGGCCGATCAAAACACCAGCATCACTTTTGCGTATGGGTGTGAAGTCCATGCCGATTCTCAAGAGAAGGACGACTAGGATTAATTGGAGAAGGGTATGGATGGAACGGAGTGGGGTATCCATATCATTAACATTTTTCATTTATGGGATTCGGGGCTCTGGATTGATGATTGATGATTGATGATTGATGATTTTTGATTTTTGATTTTTTAAATTAGGCGTCGATGATGGGGGAGGGGAGGAGTCTGGGTGTGGGGGCGGTGTGGGGGAGATGGATTAGTATGTTGGTTCCTTGGTTGGGTTGGGAGTGGATTTCGATGTCGCCGCCGTGTTCGCGGATGATGCGTCTGACGATGAGGAGGCCGAGGCCGGTGCCGGAGGATTTGGTGGTGCGGTAGGGTTCGAAGAGGCTGCCCATGGTTTCGGGGGAGAAGCCGGTGCCGTTGTCGGAGATGGAGATGAGGAAGTCGGTGTCGTTGGAAAGGGAGGAGATGTGGATGATGCCGTTGTTGCCGGAGATGGCTTGGTAGGCGTTGCGGAGGAGGTTGTAAAAGACTTGTTGGAATTGGTCGGGATCGATGAGGGCGTGGGGGAGGTGGGGTGAGAGGTCGAGTTTCACCTGGATGTTACGGGAGGAGATTTCCGGTTCGAGGATGGAGAGGGTTTGGTGGAGGATGTCGTTGAGGTTGGAGGGTTCGCGGCGCGGGGTGGTGGGGCGGACGGCGTTGAGGAATTGTTTGAGGATGGTATCGAGGCGACGGATTTCCTGGCGAGCGGTGTCGAGGTTTTCGGAGAGGCCTTTTTGAGAGGAGAGGGGGAGTTTGCGGAGTTTGCGCTCCATGAGTTGGAGGTGGATGTCGAGGGAGTTGAGGGGGTTTCCGATTTCGTGGGCGACGCCTGCGGCTAGGAGGGTGAGGGCGTTGAGGCGTTCGGATTCGATGTTTTCGAGGGTTTCTGCCTGGGTGGTGGTGATGTCGCGGACGAGCATGACGTGACCGAGGGGGATTTCGTGGTTTTTGGTGTTGTCGATGGGAGAGATGTAGAAGTTGAGGATGCGGTGGTCGGGGTAGAAGATTTCGATGTCGCGGGAGAAGGATTGGTTGGAGGCGTTGAGGTTGATGTTTTCGATGCCGCGGATTTTGGAGGAGAGTGGTTGACCGAGGGATTGTGCGGGGTCGATTCCGAAGAAGCGTGAGGCGGCGCGGTTGAGGAAGAGGATTTTGCCTTGGGGGTCGAGGATGATGAGGCCTTCGTGAAGGGCTTCGAAGACGTTTTCGAGGAAGCCTTTTTCCTGGATGAGTCGGGTGACGATTTGTTGGATTTCACCTGGTTCGACGCGGTCGAGGCGGGCGACGAGTTTTTCAAGGAATCCGGATTTCACGGTGGGATACTGTGACATTTCTGCGCGGTTGGGCAATGGAAAATGAGTAAAGAAAGTGTCGAAAATCTGTAAAAGCGGTTCTCGACAGGTCGGGGTGGTACGCCTAGTTTGCCCGGACATGCGAATGATTATGAAGAAAAGAATTTTAGAGAGTGCCGTGAAGATGAGTTTGCTGGCTCTAACCGTAAGTGGTTTTGCAATCGCACAAGAAGAAGGGAAGGTGGAGGCTGAGAAGCCTGCTCCGGCAGAGGCTGCTCCCGCAGAGGCGGCGGTTGATACGAAAGCGGATGCTTCGTATGCGCTTGGATATCAGATGGCAAAGCAGTTGGATGGTTCCGGGATTACGGAAGCGGACATCAGCCTGGCGGAGCTGACCAAAGGATTTGAGGCCGCGTTGAAGGGTCAGGAGCCGAGTATTCCGGTTGAGCGTTTGCAGGCATCGATGGCGGCTTTGGGTGACATGATTCAAAAGCGTGCGCAAGAAGCGGCGGCTAAGAATCTTGAGGCCGGCAAGAAGTTTCTTGAGGAGAATGGCAAGAAAGAGGGAGTGATCACGACGCCGAGCGGTTTGCAGTATGAGGTTTTGGCGAAGGGTGGGGATGTGAAGTTTGATGCGGCGAAGGATGAAGCGAAGTTGTTCATGGTGAATTACCGCGGGACTTTGGTTGACGGAACCGAGTTCGATAAGTCACCTGAGGGGAAACCTTACCCGATGACATTGCAGGTGGTTCCAGGTTTCCGAGAGGCGTTGACGATGATGCCAGTGGGAGCGAAGTGGAAGGTTTACATACCGAGTGCCTTGGGTTACGCCGAAGAGAGCCGTGGGCCGAAGATCGGGCCGAACAGCACGTTGATTTTTGAGTTGGAGCTTGTGGAGATCAAGGACGCGCCGAAGCAAGAGCAAGAGATGCCATTTCCGCTTCCTGAGTAGGATTGGTTTTTGGGAATTTTAAGAATGAGAGACCCCAAGTCCTTGGATGGACTTGGGGTTTTTTGTTGGTGTGAGAAGACGAGGCTTGTGGGGAAAGTGTGATAAACCCGAAATCTGAAGGTTCAGATGAATTCCTGCTAATTTTACAACGGAGACACGGAGGAAACGGAGAACACGGAGGAGCTTCAAAAAGCCATTCTCTGTGTCCTACAAAACCTCTGTGGTTCTGTGGTGAAAATGGGATTCTTGCCATTCCAGCTTCGGAACTCAGGATAAACCGCTTGTGGCTTGACGCTATGATGGAGGATTGGTTTTTCTAGGAGTATGCGGGAACCGATAGGGGAAGAAATTGATGATTTTATCCGGAAATGGGGTGAGTCGGGAGGGCATGAACGGGGGGCGGGGCAGCATTTTCTTTTGGATTTCTGCCGGTTGCTGGGCCTGGATGAGCCGACACCACCGTTGCCGGACAACGAGCGGAATTCCTATACTTTTGAGCGGCGCGTGGAGCGGAAGAAGGCGGATGGGACGTGTGCGCCGAATTGGATCGATCTCTACAAATCGGGACATTTTGTTTTGGAGACAAAGCAGGGAGTGAATCCGGCGAGGGACAAGAGCGATCCGAATCAGGCCTTGCTGCCGGATTTGGAGAGGAGAGAACCGGTCTCCGGCGGACATGGGAAACGCGGTAGCAGTGCGTTCGACAAGGCGCTTGAGAGGGCTCATGCGCAGGGCGAGCGTTACATTCATTCGCTACCGGCGGAGGAGGGGCGGCCACCGTTTCTCATCATTTGTGATGTTGGCAGCTCGTTTGATCTTTATGCGGAGTTTTCCGGCACTGGCGGGCAGTATGAGCGTTTTCCTGATCCACGGAATCACCGGATTCATCTGCGTGATTTGCATGATCCGAAGGTTCGTGATCTATTCCGGAATATCTGGAGCGATCCGCGTTCGCTTGATCCGTCCAAACACGCGGCGGAGGTGACGCGGGAAGTGGCGAAGGCTCTTGCCGATCTTGCGAAGTCATTGGAAAAGGACGGTCATGATCCTCAGGTGACCGCCGGATTTTTGCAGCGTTGTTTGTTCACGATGTTTGCGGAGGATGTGGAATTGATTCCGAAGGAGTCGTTTCTTCAGCTATTGCAAATTGGCAAAGATTCGCCCGCCGGATTTCCCGTGCTGCTGAACGGACTGTGGAAAGACATGGCCACCGGTGCCAGCTTCTCCGCCGCGATACGCGCTGCCGTGCCGCATTTCAATGGTGGTTTGTTCACCGATTGCTCCGTCCTTCCGCTGCGCCCGGAACAGATTCTCTACCTCATACATGCCGCGAAGCAGGATTGGGGAAATGTGGAGCCTGCCATCTTCGGCACCCTGTTGGAAAGGGCGCTCGATCCGCGAGAGCGGCACAAGCTGGGGGCGCACTATACCCCGCGCAGCTATGTCGAGCGGCTTGTCAGGCCGACGCTCATCAATCCACTCCGCGAAACATGGGATGCGGTGAAAGCCGCTGCCGCCCAGCTCGATGAGAAGGGGAAAATCAAGGAAGCCCGGGCTGCTGTCGGATCTTTCCACAAGGAACTCGCCGCCATCCGTGTGCTTGATCCCGCCTGTGGCTCCGGGAACTTTCTCTACGTTTCCCTCGCGCTGTTGAAAACGCTGGAGGCGGAGGTGCTCGATCTCTTCGAGAAACTCGGCGGTGATCGCGCTCTGGAGATGTCCAGTGTCATTGTCCGCCCTGACAACTTCCTTGGCATCGAGCTCAACGCCCGTGCCGCCGCCATTGCCCAGATTGTTCTATGGATCGGATATTTCCAGTGGGTGAAAAAGACCACGGGGAAAGCCGATACCAACGACCGCCCGCTTCTGCCGAAACAGAACACCATCGAGAACCGCGATGCCGTCCTTGCTTACGATGCCCGCATTCCGCGCAAGGATGAGGATGGGAATTTCGTTACGATCTGGGACGGACGCACTACCAAACCGCACCCTGTCACCGGCAAGGAAGTTCCCGACGAAAGCGCGCGCACCAACCTTTTCGATTACACGAACCCGAAACGCGCCGAGTGGCCGCAGGCGGATTTTATTGTGGGGAATCCGCCGTTTATTGGAGCCTCGCGGATGCGTGAGGCACTGGGTGACGGCTACACGGAAACACTGCGTAAGGTTTGGAAGGGAGCTGTCCCGGAATCGGCGGACTTTGTGATGTTCTGGTGGAGGAAAGCGGCGGAACTGCTTGCCGCGAAAAAGGCGAAAGGCTTCGGCTTCATCACCACGAACTCTATTCATCAGACTTTCAATCGCCGCGTGCTGGAACCTTTTCTCGCGGATGATAAGAAGCCGATTCACCTGACTTATGCGATTCCGGATCATCCGTGGGTTGATTCTGCAGATGGTGCTGCTGTAAGGATCTCGATGACCGTCGCGTCCGGTGGCAAGGCGGCTGGTTTGGTGGAGAAAGTAGTTAAGGAAGAAACACGTGAGGATGGAGAGAATGATGTGGTGCTGGAAGGTGCAAAGGGGATGGTTGGAGCGGATATGAAGATTGGTGCCAACGTCAGCTCCTGCAGTTCTCTGGACGCGAACTCAAAGCTAAGTTGCCCCGGAATGAAACTTCATGGCTCTGGATTCATCGTCAGCCCTGAGACAGCAATTAATTTAGGCCTTGGCAGAATCACTGGTTTGGAAGAGCGCCTTAAGGAATATAGAAATGGCAAGGATTTAACAAGTCACCCAAGAGATATACGGTTAATTGATCTGTATGGGCTATCCGAGAATGCAGCCCAAAAATACTTCCCGACGCTTTATCAACATGTGATGGTCCATGTTAAACCTGAGAGGGATCACAACAACCGTGAAACATATAGGAATAATTGGTGGATATTCGGCGAACCGCGAGGAGATTTTCGCCCAGCGCTTGCTGGTCTTTCTCGTTACATTGCTACGGTTGAGACCAGCAAACACCGCTTTTTCACATTTCTTGATAAAGAGATAATTCCCGACAACATGCTTATTGCGATTGCAACGGACGATGCTGCTGTTCTCGCTATCCTTTCTTCAAACATACACGTAACTTGGGCACTTGCTCGGGGAGGAACGCTTGAAGATCGGCCACGTTACAACAAATCCGTTTGCTTCGAACCTTTTCCCTTCCCCGCTTTAGAAGAAGGGGAGTTGAAGGAAAGAATCCGGGGCTTGGGGGAGAAGCTGGATGCTCATCGGAAGGAGCGGCAGGGTTTGCATCCCGGGTTGACGCTGACGGGGATGTATAATGTATTGGAAAAGCTCCGCCGTGGAGAGGTGCTTTCGGATAAGGAGAGGAAGATTCATGAAGATGGATTGGTGAGTATTTTGAAGCAGATTCATGATGATCTGGATGCCGCTGTTTTCGAGGCTTACGGGTGGCAGGATTTGTTAGGGCGACAAGGAGGGGCTGCGTTCCGCTGCCCGATAAGCAGGGAGGAAATGGCTGGGGATGTTGGGCAGCAGAATGCAGCCCCTCCTTGCGAAGAGGAACTCCTCACCCGCCTCGTTGCCCTGAACCACGAGCGGGCCGCGGAGGAGAAGCGTGGAATCGTCCGCTGGCTCCGCCCGGAATACCAGGCACCGGAACAGGGCAAGACGGACAAACTGGAGCAGGACGAGATCGAGCTGGATACGACGGATCAGGTTATCGCCGCGCCTACAGAAAAACTCAAATGGCCCACGGGTCTTGCCGCGCAGGTTGCGGAGATTCAGAAGCTCTTACCCGCGATGGGTGCGAATGCGGTTGCGATCTCGGCTTGCTTTGGGAAGAAATCGAAGCCGCGTGAAGGGCAGATTTCAGAGATCTTGGAGACGTTGAGGTCGCTTGGGAAGTTGGAGTGAGGTGGGTAATCTCCCGAGCAACTTGGAATTTTTTACCGCCAAGACGCCAAGTCCGCCAAGTGGATTGCATCATCGATTTCCATTGCTCTTCTTGGCGACCCTTGCGTCTTGGCGGTGGATGTTTGAATGCTTGCCTTTTCCACACGGGGCCTCCGCGATCTGGTGCTAGATGGATATTCTTATCCAAGCTAGTCGCTTCGAGATTCGCGCTTTTTTATCCAAGCGCTGTAGGCGAAGAGGTAAGGCATGAATGGGTGAAGCCGTCAGATATGGACTTTTAGGGATAAAAGTCCCTGCCTTTTGGCGGACGCCTCGGCGAGGCGTCCCTACCATGGTTGCTCCCCCGGGTTCAGATGTGGAGGATTTTAGGGACGGCGGGGGCGCGGAGGCGGTGGGGTTCGGGCATGTTGGAGCCGAGGAGGGGGCGGCAGTAGTTGAGGAAGTCTTGGGTGACGCCATTGGCTTCGGGGTTGATGAAGTTGTCGGGCATGTGGCGGGTTTTCCCTGCTACTTTGGAGATGTCAACGAGTTCGTAATCGACGGAGTAGTCGAGGACGGGGCGTTTGATGGCGACGGAGCCGTCGACGTTGTCCCACATGGCGAATTGGACGGCTTTTTCACCGACTTCGCGGGCCTCGCGGGCGTCGCGGTCGGATTGGATGCCCATGAAGGAGCGTTGGAGGTATCCGAAGGTGTCGGAGCGGACGCGTTTGATTTTGAGGCCGTTGCGGATGGTGTCTGCGAGGAGGTCGCCGAGGGCGCCGGAGCCGGAGAGTTGGACGTTTCCGTGGGAGTCGCGTTCTTCTTTTCCGAGGAGTTTGACGATCATGGGTGTGCCGTCGGGGTCGGAGATGCCTTCAGAGACGGCGATGGTGCACATGCCGTATTTGGAATAGACGCGATCGACATCGGCGAGGAGTTGCTCGGTTTTGAAGTGGCGTTCGGGGAGGTAGATGAGGTGTGGGCCGTCGTTGAAGTATTTTTGGGCGAGGGCGGAGGCGGCGGTGAGGAAGCCGGCGTGGCGGCCCATGACACAGCCGATATAAACGCCCTGGAGGGCGCGGTTGTCGAGGTTGACGCCTTGGAATGCTTGGGCGACGAATCGAGCTGCGGAGCCGAAGCCGGGGCAGTGGTCGTTTTCCATGAGGTCGTTGTCGATGGTTTTGGGGATGTGGATGGCGCGGAGTTCGTAGTTGGCCGCCTTGGCTTGTTCGTTAACGATGCGGACGGTGTCCGAGGAGTCGTTTCCGCCGACGTAGAAGAAGTAGCGGATGTCGTGGGCTTTCATGACCTCGAACATGCGGGCGCAGTATTCTTCGTTGGGTTTGTCGCGGGTGGAGAGGAGGCCGGAGGAGGGGGTGCCTGCGACTTGTTCGAGGTTGTGTGTGGTTTCGCGGGTGAGATCGACGAAGTTTTCGTTGATGATTCCGGAGACGCCGTGGACGGCGCCGTAGATGGAGGTGACTTGGGAGAATTTGCGGGCTTCGAGGGCGACGCCGACGATGCTCTGGTTGATGACTGGGGTGGGGCCGCCGCCTTGGGCGACGAGAACTTTTCCTTCTAGGCGGTTGCTCATGACGGGCGGAGGATTTGTTTTTCTTGGGCTTGGGGCAAGGAGATATTGGATTGATGATTGATGATTGATGATTGATGATTTTGAAGATTTTGAAGATGAGTGAGATTGAGATTTGTCCGTATTTGCCGGGGGAGGTTCCGGATCGGCCTTGGCGGCATGGTTTGGATCGGGGGGAGGGATTTTATATGGATGCGTTGCGGTTTGCGCAGGGGTATTGGTTGGAGGGGAAGCCGGCGCAGGCGATTTTGCAGTTGAACAAGGCGTTTTCGGCGGATTTGGGGGAAGGGGATGAGGTTTTGGAGAGGTGGCCGTGGCCGTATGGGGCGTTGGAGTGGATGTTGGAGAGGGCGGCGGACGGGAGCAGGGGATTTTTGGGGAATCCAGTGAGGCATTTCCAGCATTTGGCGACGCGGATGAGTGGGGAGAGGAGGGAGGTGAGGGTTGCGCGGGCTTGGAGGTGTTTTCATATAGCGCGGAGGGTTTTGGGGGAGCGGGGAGGGTTTGAGATGGATGGGAGGCAGTTGGTGAGGGAGGGGATATTCGTGCCGAGGGAGCGTGTTTTACCGCGAAAGGAAATTGGAACCACGAATGAACACGAATAGACACGAATTTTCAAAGAGTTATGCATCAATCCCAACTCCTCCAGTGGGTAAGTGAAGCTTTTATCGTGAACCTCTGATTTTGAGTTTTTTATTTGTGTTACTTTGTGTTCATTCATGGTTTTTTGGATGAATGATGGTTACTGTTCGTGTGTGATTGTGAGGATATGTGGTTATGCTTCGGCTTGCGTGGTCGCGATTTTAAAATCGCGGCTCCTTTCGGGGTAAGATGGGTAATCGGCCGCGTTTTGATTGACCGGAGGGAATAGGGGAAGCAGGTTGTTGAATATGAGAGAGGGAATGATCGTAGGTTTCATGCTGATTATGGCGGGTTTGTTGCATGGGGATGAGATGCCTGTGAAGAAAGGGATTTGTTTGGGGGGTGGGGGTGATGATATACGAGCGGTGGAGAAGAAGATCGAGTCGTTGAATGTGGGTTGGCATTACAATTGGACGCCGACGTGGAAGGGGAAGCGGATCAAGGATGCGCCGTTTGTTCCGATGTTTTTCGGGAACAATGAGTGGACTTTGAAGAATGTGGGAGGGTTGAAGGTGGCGGAGTCGAAGATGGAGGAGAGTCCGTTGTTAGGTTTCAATGAGCCGGATGGGAAAAAGCAGTCGAACATGAGTGTTGAGAAGGCGTTGGAGATGTGGCCGATGTTGGAGAAGACGAACCGGAGGCTGGGGAGTCCGGCGACGGTTCATGGGGATAATGAATGGATGAAGGATTTCATGGAGGGTGCGAAGAAGAAGGGGTATCGGGTGGATTTTGTATGTGTGCATTGGTATGGGCAGATGGATGCGGACAAATTCATCACGTATCTGGAGCGGGTTCATGAGCTCTATGACAAACCGATTTGGATTACGGAGTTTGCAATTGCTGATTGGTCTGCGAAGAGCCGTGACAAGAACAAGTATGAACCCAAGGAGGTGTTGGGGTTCATGAAGGAGGTTTTACCGAAGTTGGAGAAATTGGAATACGTGGAGCGTTATTCGTGGTTCACGGCTGCTGTGGATGATGCGAAATTGGGGCCGTCGGCGTTGTTTGAGAAGGATGGGTCTTTGACAGAACTGGGTGAGTTTTACGCTTCGTTTGCGGAAAAAAGAAAACGTTAGAAGCTGTCTGAAGGAAGGTGGAGGTGATTGATTTTTCGGTGGACGCCTCGGAGAGGCATCCCTGCCTTGTCACCCATGATTGCTTGTTAGAAGCTGGTGGCGGCGCGGGGGAATTTCGCGTAGGGGATGCGGGCGTTTTGGAATACGAAGTCGTCGGAGCGGCTGCCTGGGGGAGGGGGGAAGTTGGCGGTTCCGGCGGCGGCAGCGATGTCGTCCTGTTCGATACCGTCTCCGGAGACGCCGATGGCGCCGATGAGGACGCCGTTGCGGTAGAGGGGGAAGCCGCCGGGGAAGATGGTGATGCCGTTGGGGACGTTGAGGTTGATGGGTTGGGCGGGGACGCGATTATCATTTGGTCCGAAGTTTACCAGGGACCAGAGTTCTTGGAAGCCGTTGAAGGGGCCGGGAAAGGTCCCGGCTATGCCTGGTGGATACATGCTTTGGGCGAGGAAGCCGACGGAGCGGCTGGAGAAGGCGCGGGGTGCTCCGCGTTCGAGGCCGCGTGAGAAGAAGAGGGCGGTTCTGGCTTTTTGGACGGCGACGTCCCAACTGAAGATGGTGGCATCGGGTGTGCGGTAGGTTCCGAGGACGACGGGTTCGACTCCGGGGGATGCCGGGTTATTGATCACGGAGATCCAGACTTGTGTGATTTTGCCGCGGGGCACGCGGATGCCAGCGCGGGTGATTTGGCTGCGTTCTGCGGCGCGGCGGAGGATGTCTTCTACTTCGAGGGCGGTGAGGCGGGGGACGCCGGCGAGGTTTCCGGGGATAGGATCGGCGCGGATGGCGGATCTTAGCTGGCCGGTGGAGCCGTTGATGCCGGTGAGGCCGAAGGGATCGGGGTAAAGGACGGTGGCGGGGGATGGTTTGGGAGAGTAGTCAACGGGGTTGTTGTCGAGGGAGGCGGGGATGCCGTCGATGTCAGCGAAGATGACGGGCTGGCCGTTTGTGGGGTTGGCTAGGAAGGCGGAAGGGTTGGCGACGGTGTTGTTGGATCCGGTGCTGGCGAGGTAGGCGACGCGCAGGCCATCGATGAAGACGTTGCTGCCATCGAATTGGGGAGCAGGGCGGAAGCCTGCTTGGCCGCTGAGGGCGATGCGTTCGTTGAGGGAGGGTATAAAGGGGGTTTGGATAGGTTCTCTGGGTTCGGGGATACCGCTAAAAACGCCTACGCCGCCGACGAGTCTGCCATTTTTGAAGAGAGGGACGCCACCGGGGTCTCCGGCGAGAGCGAGAGATGTGAAGGGGACGCTGCGGAAGAAGTCGGCGGGTGTGGCACTACCGAGGTCGTTAACGCCGGGGACGGGAGGGGAAGGGAAGGAGTTGTCGGGTAGCGGGGCTTTGTATTTATTGGTATCGGTGAAGGCCATGCTGGAGAAGTTAACTCCGACGAGGGGACCGTTGGGTCTGTTGGGGACTCCTGGGGGGAAGTTTTGCTGGATGATGAAGGCGGCGGTGCGGGTTGTGAAGGCGTGTTCATCGCTGCTGAGGAAGGAGGCGGCTCCAGCGAAGGAGACGACAGCTGCGACGGAGGTTGGAGGTGGCATGGTGCCGCCGTTTACGTCCCAGACGGCGAGGACGTGTCCTTCGCGGTCAACGATGGCAATGATGCTGTTTGGGGCGGAGATTTTGGCTTCCTGAACGGCTTGAGCCATGACGGTCTGGACATCGGACAAAGTCATTGTTTGGCCGAGCACGGTGGGTGCTGACGCGATGAGGAAGAGTTTAAGGAGCCAACGCATTTCCACCGAACTACTCTAAGAAATGTGTTAGTTTGGCAAGGAAATAGAGTGCGGGATTATACCACGCCGTAGGCGAGCATGGCGTCGGCGACTTTTACGAAGCCAGCGATGTTGGCGCCTTTGCGGTAGTCAACGGGTTGGTTGGGGCGAGAGCCGTATTGGACGCATTTGTTGTGGATGCCGGTCATGATATCGACGAGGCGGTCGTCGACTTCTTTGCGGCTCCAACTGATGCGGAGTTGGTTTTGGGATTGTTCGAGGCCGGAGACGGCGACTCCGCCGGCGTTGGCGGCTTTGGCGGGGCCGAAGAGGACGTTGTGGGCGAGGAAGAGGTTGGCGGCTTCGGCGGTGCAGGGCATGTTGGCGCCTTCGGCGACGGCGATGATGCCGTTTTTGATCATGGTGGCGGCGTCGTTTTCGAGGAGTTCGTTTTGGGTGGCGCAGGGGAAGGCGATGTCAGCCTCGATGGCCCACGGTGTGGCATTGGGGTGGAAGGAGCAGTTGAATTTTTCAGCGTATTCCTGGATGCGACCGCGGCGGTTTTCCTTGAGGTCGATGAGCCAGTCGAGTTTTTCGCGGGTGATGCCTTGCGGGTCGTGGATGAAGCCGGATGAGTCCGAGGCGGTGAGGACGGTGGCACCGAGTTCGATGAGTTTTTCGATGCAGTAGAGGGCGACGTTTCCGGAGCCGGAGACGAGGGCGGTTTTTCCTGGGATGGCTTCGCCGATGTGTTCGAGCATGTGTTTCATGAAATAGACGGCGCCGTATCCGGTGGCTTCCTTGCGGACGAGCGAGCCGCCGAAGGCGAGGCCTTTGCCGGTGAGGATGCCAGCGAAGCGGTTTTCGAGGCGTTTGTAGGTTCCGAAGAGGTAGCTGATTTCTCGGGCACCGACGCCGATGTCGCCTGCGGGGACGTCCGTGTCCTCGCCGATGTGGCGGTGGAGCTCGATCATCATGGATTGGCAGAAGCGCATGATTTCGCGGTCGGAGCGGCCTTTGGGGTTGAAGTTGGAGCCGCCTTTGGCGCCGCCCATGGGGAGGCCGGTGAGGCTGTTTTTGAAGACTTGTTCGAAGCCGAGGAATTTGAGGACGCTTTGTGTGACGGAGGGGTGGAAGCGGAGGCCGCCTTTGTAGGGGCCGATTGAGTTGTTGAATTGGACGCGCCAGGCGCGGTCGGCGTGGATGCCGCCGTTGTCGTCCTCCCAAGTGACGCGGAAGGTGATGATGCGGTCGGGCTCGGTCATGCGTTCGAGGATGTAGCCTTCGCGGTATTTCGGATGTTCAGCGGTGAAGGGGAGGATGGCTTCGACGACTTCGTGGACGGCCTGGTGGAATTCCTTTTCGCCGGGGTTGCGTTTTTTGAGTCCTGCCATGAAGGATTTGACTTCTTTATCGAAAATTGGGTTTTGAGTCATAGGCTAACAAGTTGCACGAGGATGAGGGGTTGGGAAATGAAAAAGTGTTAGAGAGTTCGGTGGTTGCAATTGTGGTGTGTGTTGCTTTGCTGTGGGGGTATGCATATTCGGTTTACGGAGCAGGAGTTGACGGTGTTGGTGGAGATGTTGAGTTTGGCGGTGAGTGTGGCGTCATGGAATCAGAAGGAAACGGCGGATCAGAGGCTGAGTGATTATGAGGAGTTTGAGAGCCGGATGCTGGAGAAGGCGGCGCATCATGGGTTGGGGCACATGATTGAGTTTGATGAGGAGACGCGTCGTTTCCGTGTGAAGCCGGAGGCGGAGGAGAAGTTGTTCAGCCACGAGTGTTATGAGGAGTTCCGGAATGAGAATTTTTGGGATGAGTTGACAGTGCGTTTGGCGGATCGGGATTTGATGAAATCGGTGGGAGTTAAGGTGTGGGAAGCGATGAGTGAGGAGGATCGGCGAGCGCGGACGGTGAATATGGAGAAGCGTTATTGGGAGGAGTTTGCGAAGAACGGGATGGATCGGGTGGTGGTGATGGCGCCGCCGGGGGAGGGGTAAAAACTTTAAACCTCAAACCTCAAACCTCAAGTTTTCAATGTTGGATGAGTGGAGGTTTGCTTTGAGGATAGGATTGAGGGATTTTTTGAAAAATGAATTGGAGATGGTATCTTCGGTTTGACAAAGGGGCGGGAACGCGGGTAATCATCGCGCCCCGACAAATTTGTGTTGGAAATGGCAGCGTAGCTCAGTGGTAGAGCAGAGGACTCATAAGCCTTTGGTCGGCGGTTCAAATCCGCCCGCTGCCACCAT
>JBGSRM010000249.1:0-11803 GCA_041737575.1 Akkermansiaceae bacterium | reverse complement strand
CAAATCGGCGAGGGCGGCTTCGGTACGGTCTTTCTAGCAGAGCAAAGCCATCCGGTGAAACGTCAGGTGGCACTCAAGGTCATCAAGCCGGGAATGGACTCCAAGGAAATCAGCGCACGCTTCGAAGCCGAGCGGCAGGCGCTGGCCATGATGGATCACCCTCACATCGCGAAGGTGCATGATGCGGGAACTTCCGAAGGTGGACGCCCCTACTTCGTGATGGAACTGGTCAGCGGGGTAACGATCACGAAATACTGTAGCAACCACCATCTCGACATTCGGCAACGGTTGGAACTTTTCACGAGCGTATGCGCAGCCGTGCAACACGCACACCAGAAAGGCATCATCCATCGAGATCTGAAACCGTCCAATATCCTCGTTACTCTTAATGATGAAAAACCGATGGTGAAGGTGATCGACTTCGGAATCGCGAAGGCCATCGGGATGGAACTCTCTGAGAAAACCGCCTTCACCCAGTTTGGCCGGATGATCGGCACTCCGCAATACATGAGCCCGGAGCAAGCGGAACTCAACGCGCTGGATGTGGACACCCGCAGCGACATTTATTCGCTTGGGGCGATCCTTTACGAACTCCTGACAGGCACGACTCCACTGGGCGGCGATCAACTTCGCAGCTCCCCATACGTCGAGATTCAGCGACTGATCCGCGAGGTAAATCCGTCGAAGCCGAGCGCCAAACTAACAGAGTCTCAAGATCAGCAAGACGCATCCGGAGTATCGCCCCGGTCATTGCGTGGCGACCTCGACTGCATCGTGCTGAAAGCCCTCGAGAAAGACCCGGCACGCCGTTATCAGTCCGCAGGTGCTATGGCGGAGGATCTATTACGTTTTCTCCAACACAGGCCGGTCGAGGCCCGTCCGCCGAGCATGACCTATCTCATGCTGCGCTTCACCCGCCGACATCGCGGGCCGGTCTTCGCGGTTGCGGCACTTTTGCTGGCACTGGTGCTCGGTGCGGTGGGAACCACGATCGGCATGAACAGAGCGCTCGACGCCCAACAGGAGTTGGTCAGGAAGAACGTGGAATTGGATCGGCAGAAACTCGCTCTTATCGATTACAAGGAGCGTCTTGCAGGCCTTCTGGAATCGAACCAGAAAATGCTCGGCGAAATCAGCAATATGAACTCAAGCGAAGCCAAGCTTCCCACCGAATTCGAGGCACTTCGCAAAGAAAACCAAGACCTGCTCGACAAGGTCAGCAACGAGGTGGCGAACCAAGAGCGCTACGCCGAAGAAATCGAGAGACTGCGGAGTGCGAATGAGCAACTGGAGAAATTGGTGATGGAATCCAAAGACACAGAAGCCGCCACGGAATGGGTGCGCACTAAACTCTTCAAGGACAGCATCACCACCCTGATAGCAAACGAACGCGGCCAGTTTTACCTCGACGGAAAACTGATCCCTTTCCCCATACTGCTCAAGGCCTTCGACAAATCGCCCGACAAGGATTCCCTCGGCAAAACCATGCCACGCTCTCTGAAAGTGACCTTGCCCGCAGGAGCAAAACCGACGGATGCCGTCTTCCATTACCGTCTCAGGCAGATCGCTGCCGCAGCAGACCAAATCGCACTCAGCCACAGCATTTTTCCAACGGAAAAAGTCAAATCGGATCAGTAAGGATCGTGACGTCCGAGGCACACGTGTCGGTCACACTGAAAAATTTTGAGGATCAAAAAAATTTCTGATCCTTTTGGCGGAGAAATTCCGCACCTGCTGATCGAGCGGTGATGGCCATCCCATCGCAGCCAATCAGTTCATGAAAAAATATTTCTCCCCTATCCATCGCAATGCCTTTTTTCGCCCGACGACTTTCCGGCATTACGATGTCCCGCTTTTTCATCAGGTCATGGCTGCAACGATCATCTTCGGAATCGGTTTTGCTCCGATCATGGCTCTTGCTTTGGCACTTATGGAAATGATGCCCCTGCCGAACGCCTCCATCATTCTCGTCATGCCGGCCATCGCGATTACCATCGGCCTGAGCTGTTGCCATCCCGGCTATGGCAAACTGATGCTGCACGGTTATTGGATGGGGATCGTTGCTGTCACCTGTTACGACTGCGTGCGGATTCCTTTCATCATGGCCGGCTGGATGGATGATTTCATTCCCCAAATTGGCATCATGCTGGCTGGAAAAAGTGAGCATCACGCTTTCGTCGGATACTTCTGGCGTTACCTGGGCAACGGAGGCGGCATGGGCATGGCATTTGTCTGCGCCTTTTGTCTTCTGAAACATCGGATCATAATGCTGCGCTCGTTGGGCGAAATGAAATCCGGGCTCTTCTTTGGATTTTTCGTATGGTCTTGCCTCATCGCTACCATAAAAATTTCACCGCAAGGCGAAGACATTATGTTTGTGCTCGCGCCCGTCGGGCTGTCGCTCAGTTTGATCGGGCATCTCGTTTTTGGCGGCACTCTTGGGTATCTCGTTAAGCATTTCAGACCGGAGGTCACGAATACGCCACCAATTTAACGGCGTTGCGTGCACACATCCAAGGGATGTTTAGTTTGTCAATTTCAAGAAAAGCTGCTCACTTTCGCGAATGCATGTGCTCAAAATCATGAGAGCGGCTTACTATATTGATGCTCGTAATCCAATGAAGGGAAGACAGGACGAGGAGCAACCACTATGATGCCGAAGCCCATTCACCATCGAATCGCATGGGTTTTCATCCTGCTCGGAATCGCACTTCGCGTTGCCATCTGGTTCCAAGATCGGGACTTGTGGCTGGATGAAGCGATGCTCGGCATCAGCCTTGCTGAGAGGGATTTTGCAGGATTTTCAAGGTCACTTGAATATAGCCAGGGCGCGCCAATGCTTTTCGTTTACGCATCGGAACTGCTCACCCAGTTGTTTGGATTCAGCGGAATGTCTTTGCGCATCATTCCCTTGTTGGCGGGGATTTTTCTTCTGCCCGCCTTCTGGATGATTGCCTCCCGCATCCTCCCCCCAAGAGGTGCCCTCGTCGCGCTATTCCTGGCCGCTACCAGTCGGGCATTGATTTACTACAGCAACGAATTCAAACCCTATGAACTGGATGCTCTTCTGTCTTTGCTAACCATTGGCGTCGGCCACGCCGGCCTGACGATGGGATGGAACAAACCACGATTGGCCGCACTGGTGGCACTGGCTCTTATCGGTCCATGGCTGGCATGGCCCACCCTGTTTGTCTTCGCTGGAATGACACCCATACTCATGTGGTATGCGTGGCGTGGTTATGCCGGCCAAGAACCCATCTGCATGCGGAGAGTGGCTCGACCCGCCATAGCGGGATTGCTCTGCCTTGTTTCCTTCGTTGCCCAATACATGTTCTTCATGATCCATTTGGAGGATGATGCCCACATTTTCGACTACTGGCGCGAGCGCGGTGCCCTCGGTCCTGGTTTTGCGATTTGGGAAAATCCAGATTGGCCGTTTCATGCCCTAGTAGCCATCGTCTGGCATCTGGAAGGTCTCGCTTTCTGGCCCCCTGATTACACGGGCTTCTGGTTGGCTCCCGCGTTCTGGGTTCTGGGACCTCTTCTCGTTTTGTTAGGTTTGGTTTGGTTGTTCCGCCATCAGCGTCCCGTTTTCTGGTTCACCGTCCTCCCCATGCTCGCAGTCATGGGAGCCGCCAACTTTTCCAAATACCCTTTCGGCGAACGTCTCGTGCTTTTCTTGTTGCCCGGTCTGATGCTGGCCTGCGGAGCCGCCGCATCTCTGGGTGTTCATCCCGAAAAGAAGGAACTGGCTCCTTGGATCAAAAAAGCCGGATGGGTTTCCCTGTCCGGGGTTTTGCTATGTGGCCTCTTCTCTGTCGCTATGGTGACTGGCGATCTCCGATACCAACAGAGCCGCGAGGAAATCCGCGATGTCTTGCGTCCCATCCGAGCCCGCGCCGACGCTGGCGAATCTGCTTCGATCTGGGCATACCACTACTGCCGGCCAGCGATTCTCTGCCATCACCACTCAAATGCCGCGGAATTGCCGATACTCCATTCGATTCGTTTTGGATCTTCTCTCAAGAACGAATCAACCGAATCGATAACGGCACAATTTGTCGAAAACGCCCTCCAGGCCGAGGGCAAAGTGTGGCTGGTGGCGACCCATATCTATGGTGATACCCCGGCGGCCATCGAAAAAGCACTCAAGGAGCAGGGAAACGTTCTCGAAACACTGGCACCAGTGGATGGTAAGGGCACATCCGTGGGAGCTTGGGCGTGGTTGTTTGAGAAACGCTGAGCGGGTAAACCCTTTTGATGTCCGCGCGCGCAGTTTAGGATACAACACTCTTGGCTATCTGGTTGAGCATTTCAAATCGGAGGAAAAATCAATTTTGTGATCCTATTTGCTGCAGAATTACGCATCTTCTGACTGACGGGTGACGCACCTCGTCCTTTATCAAAAACGAAAACATCGCAACACAACCATGAGCAACGATCCCAGTTCGCAACGCCCCGTTCACAGCATCAGCCTTCCACCGCTTGCCGCCCTTGCCCTGGCGCTAGGCCTCGCAGGCTCTACATATATAGCCGCGACCTGTTGGCGGGATGTCCGGAAACTACCGGAAACAAACAACATCCGCATCACCGGCTCCGCCAAAAAAAGGATCGTTTCCGACCTCATCGAGTGGTCGGCAACCATCGAAGGACAAGGAAGCGACCGCACCTCTGCTTACATTTCCCTCAAGGGCGGAACCGACAAAGTGGTGGAGTTTTTGAAAGGACAAGGCATCAAGCCGGAAGACATCAAGACCCAGTCCGCTAGCATCAGCGAGGAGTTCGAGACGGTGCGTGAGGACAAGGTGCTGCCTGGCACCACTGTGCCGGTAAGGACGGAGACGCGCAAGAGCGTCGGATTCCGCTCCTTTCAAGTAGTAACCGTGAGTTCTACCAATGTGCAGCAGATTGAAAAGGCCTCGCGCGAGATCACCTCTCTGCTTGAACAAGGTGTGTTCGTAACCTCTAGCCCCCCAAGTTATTACTACACACGCCTCGGCGAGCTGAAGCTGGAGATGCTGGCGGAGGCCGCCAAGGATGCTCGCAACCGTGCGGAGAACATCCTGAAGTCCGCTGGAAATACCAATATCGGAGCGCTCGTGGATTCGTCGATGGGAATCATCAACATCAATCCGGCAAACTCCACCGAGACCTCCACCGAGGGCAACAATGACACTTCCTCCTACGAGAAGGACATCATCACCATTGTCCGTGCCGAGTATAAGGTGGATTGAAGGCGTGCCGTCTGCTGATCTTGTTTTAGTAAGAATGGGCCACGATCTGAGAGCATCCGATTGTTAGTGCGCTGGCTTTAGCTTGAAATCCTTGATTGTCACGCCACGGCTACCCGCCTTGAGTCCGAAGTTGATGACATGTTTGCCTTCGGAAAGCTCGATGACCATAGGCTCGGTGTTTTGCCAAAGGCCTTTGGTGTAGGGCACAGGGCTTTCCATAGGCTGGCTGGAAGCGTCAACCGAAAGTAGGAATACTTGGTCAGTCTGGACTGTGGCGACTTGCGCTGTGAATTCATATTTTCCGGCCTTGGACACTTCCATTTCATACTGTGCCTTGAATCCCCCGAAAGCGTGAATCTGAAAACCTTCATCTATGCTCTTCATGGAACTGTATTTTCCATCAGGCTTGGAGAAGGCTGCCGCAGGAATTCGGATGCTGCCATCGGGTAGCAATTCGGGCTTCTCACCGCTGGCACTTGCATTCGTGTTGTTGGCTTTTTTATCCTCCGGCTCATTGGCCTCAGCAAGCTCCTGTCCAAGAGGCCCGAGAGATACTGCAGTCGAGGCTAGATGCGCGGAAATATCATTGGAAAGGTTGCTCCAGAAGCCCCCGGCGACCTTTCTCCGGTCGTTGTATTGCGGCTCGTTCAAAGCACGGCTCACCCACTGGGCGCGCAATACCTTGATGTAATGTTCCGTGTGCTCGCGTGCTTGTGTTTCCTGAAGGAATTGATTGCCGCTCATGGAAACCTCATCCTTGTCCCACCAACTCGCATGATAACCGGCACCTAAATTCACAACCCAGCCTTTCGGTGTCCAATGGCTGAGAGCCGCATGGGCTTTCTGTGTAACACCCCATGTGGGAATACCGAAGGAGCGCAGGATGAAACGTCCGAAAAAAGCACGGCGTCCGCAGATGCCGCCGTTCATCGCAATATTCTGATACTTGTGAAGCGTGCCGAGGTCTTTGTGCACATTCTGCGAACCATAAGGAACCTCCGATTTAACCGCCATCACATAGCGCCAGCCGTAATCAGGATTGTAGATATGATCCGGACGATAGGTCCGTAGCATCTGACGACCCCATGCCAGGATTTCATCGGGTGCATCGCAGTTAACGACATGGCGGCACTCCCATGTGGTCAAATCTTTGAAAGCAGGGTCAAGCTCGCCATCGAGAAATGCCTTTTCATAATGAAGATAGCGTTTCACGGGATCTACGGCCTTGGGTGTGCCGACGGTGCCATCTTCCACATCTGACTGGCTGATCGGTTGGGCGTGCTCAAGGCTTGTCGCGAGGGCCAGACGTTGGAAATGGCCACTCGAAGCATTGCTGCTGGCTTTCTGAATCGCGGCGTAAATCTCCATGGCTCGTCCATATTTTCCAAAGCTCGCTCCACCATGAATGAGCATCTCGCGCATCAATTCCGCATTCGCAAGAAGCTGATCCAGCGCGTCTTTTTTATCTTTACCCTGCTCTGCGAATTCAGCCAGACCGCGTGGCGTCGCATGTTGAATTACGGCTGCTTTCACCAACTTGGCATCCAGTTTGTCCGATGAAAGAAATGGATTGATATCCGCGATGAGCGAGTTGGCGGTATTCCTCTCGTGAGCTTTTGCCTTCGCCAACTCCGCCAGTGCTGTCTCATTGCTTTTTTTGAGCCGGGGCTCATCCTTACTGAGACGTACGAGGTTCGCTTCGCGCTCCTCCAGTGCTTTCACACCCTCCTCGCGATTTGCTTTCCACTTGGCCAGTTCCTTTTCGGCAGCCTGCCGCTGTGCAGCCGTGGTTGCTTTTTTCAACGCTTCCTGAGCCGCTGCAATGCCTTTATCAGCGTCGCCAATCCACTTTTTCTTGGCGTGATCGACCAGCCCCTTGGCACTTCCCAGTGCTTCCATCGCCTTTCGCGCGGTGTCCGCCTTTTCCTGGGCAATCTTCAACTGCTCGCGTGCATTCAACAGAGCGGATTTCTTTTGGTCGCTGACCCTTGGTACCACGGCGGCGATTTGCTTTTGAAGCACCTCCAACTCCGCTGCATATTGTGCCTCCAACTGCCGTCCAGCTTCGCTAAGAGGTGCCAACGGCTGGTTTTTCGGTCTAGCATCAAGCAGCCCTGGCGCGATAAGTAATCCCGCACTGAAGCACAGGATGTGGGTAAGGTTTTTTGAAATACACATTGCTTGCAGACAACGTTCCTGCTTGCGCAATTTTATCAAGCTGTCGGAAAAACACGTAAAAACTGGTGCCAGACACGCCAGATTCGCCAAGTGATTTTTTCTTGACTCCAAATCTCCCATCCCTTGAATATGGTCAATATGAGCTTCTGGGATAATCTTAAAGACAAAATCAAAACAATGAATTCGTCCCTCCAGACGAATATCGCCAAATTCAAGAACACGGAATTTTCGAATGCCACCATGGCCATGTGTGGCATGATCGCCGCTGCGGATGGCAGTGTCTCCGGGCAGGAAAAGAGCAAGATCGCGACGCTCATCACGCAGAACGAGATGCTCAAGATTTTTCCGGCAGCGGAGATGAAGCAGAAGTTCGACCACTTCTGCGACAAGATGGCGGCCGATTATGATTTCGGAAAAATCGAAGCCATCCAAGCGATCGCCAAGCTCAGGAGCAAACCCGACCAGGCTCGCGCGGTCGTTCAGATCGGCATCATTATTGGCGGTGCCGACGGCAACTTCGATGACGACGAGAAACGAGCCGTCAAGGAGGCCTGTAACGCGGTTGGTATCAGCCCTTCGGAGTTCGACCTTTAATCCACGGAGGAACGCTTGCCCCCTCAACTTCATCCCTCCACCCCGAGAATATGAACATCGTCACCCGGGGACAGAAATCGACTTTGGCGAGCCTCGGGGTGCAAGGCTCCGCTCCATCCGTTTCATTGTCGGTCGCCTTGGATCTATCCGGTGCGCCGGACGTCGATGTCTGCTGTTTCGGACTCGATGAACACGGGAAACTGTCCGACGAGCGCTACTTTGTTTTCTACAACCAGCCGAAATCCCCTTGCGGGGCGATCGCGGCACAGGGCGCTTCCGGCGTGGCGCGGCAGACTTTCCATATCGATCTCTCCACGCTGCCCGCGACGATCAAGCGCTTGGTTTTCAGCGCCACCGTGGAAGGCAGCACCGCGATGCGCCAGATCACACGGGGGATCGTGCAATTGTCAGCTGCGGGCACAGGGATCGCGGAGTTCCAGCTTCAGGGCGGTGATTATGCCGACGAAAAGGCATTGATGTTGGCGGAGATCTATTGGAAGGACGGCTGGCGGTTCGCGGCGACCGGGCAGGGCTTCGCTGCGGGATTGCCGGGATTGCTCAAGCATTTCGGCGGCGAGGTAGCCGAGGAAACCGCAGCCCCCCCGAAAGCAGATCCCGCCCCGCCGCCCCCTCCGCAACCCAAGGTCTCGCTGACAAAGCTTACCTTGGACAAGCCCGGCGAGCGCAAGTCGATCAGCCTTGAAAAGGGTTCGTCCCAGAGTCCGATCCATATCAACCTGAACTGGGATCGTGCCGTGAAGAAAAGTTTTTTCTTCGGCGGCGGGAACGAGGCGGATTTGGACTTGGGCTGTATGTATCTCTTGAAAGACGGGAAGAAGGGTGTCGTGCAGGCGCTCGGTAAAAACTTCGGCTCCCGCGACCGCGAACCCTACATCCTCCTCGACAAGGATGACCGCAGCGGCGCGGCCTCCGACGGGGAAAACCTCTACGTCTGCCGACCCGATCTCATCGAGAAAGTCCTCGTTTACGCCTTCATCTACGAGGGTGCCGCGAATTTCAGCACGGTGAACGCACGCCTGATTCTCCACGAAAAGGACGGCAGCGAGACCCTGATCCGGCTGGATGCGCCGGGAACCGGCGCGACATTCTGCGCCATCTGCCTGATCACACGCACCGCTTCCGGTGTGGACGTGACCAAGGAAGCACGCTATTTCCGCGGACACCGCGACGCCGACCTCCAATATGGCTTCGGCTTCAACTGGACATCCGGATCTAAATAGGCCGTCAGTAAAAACACTCTCCACCACAACCCACAAAACAAACCAACAATAATAAAGAAAACAACATTATGGCTATCTCACTAAGCAAAGGCGGCAACGTATCCCTGACCAAGTCCGCCCCCGGACTCACCAACATCCTCATCGGCCTCGGCTGGGATGCCCGCGCCACCGACGGCGCTGGCTTCGACCTCGATGCCAGCGGTTTCATGCTCACAGCGGAAGGCAAAGTTCGCAGTGACGCGGATTTCATCTTCTTCAACCAACCCGCATCCGCTGACGGTTCCGTGAAGCACTTGGGCGATAACACCACGGGCGAAGGCGAAGGCGACGACGAGCAGATCACCGTGGATCTCACCAAGGTTCCCGCCGATGTGGACAAGATCGCCATTGCGGTGACCATCCACGATGCCGAGGCGCGCAAGCAGTCCTTCGGCATGGTCAGCCAGGCCTTCGTCCGCGTTGTCAACGCAGGCGACAATTCGGAGATCGTTCGCTACGACCTCAGCGAGGATTTCAGCATCGAGACCGCGCTCGTTTTCGGCGAGGTTTACCGCAACAGCGGCGAATGGAAATTCCGCGCGGTGGGCCAAGGCTTCCAGGGCGGCCTCGGCGCGATGGCCAAGAACTACGGTGTCAACGTCTGATCCCGAACCCCCAACGAAACCGAAATCATGGCCATCAATCTACAGAAGGGGCAGAAAATCTCCCTCAGCAAGGAAGCCGGCGGCGGCGCACTCACCAAGATCGTAATGGGTCTTGGCTGGGACGCGAAGAAGACGAAAGGATTCTTCGGCATGGGATCGAAAGACCAGGAAATCGACCTCGACGCTTCCTGCGTCCTCTTCGATGAGGCGAAGCAGCCGCTCGACGCGATCTTCTTCGGCCAGCTCGTGAGCAGGGACGGCAGCATCAAGCACACCGGCGACAACCGTACCGGCGCGGGCGACGGCGACGACGAGCAGATCATCGTGGACCTATCGCGGGTGCCTGCGAACGTGAAGTCCATCGTGTTCCTCGTGAACAGCTTCACCGGCCAGAACTTCAGCCAGATCGAGAACGCCTTCTGCCGCGTGGTGAACGGAACCAACAACCAGGAACTCGCGAAATACGACCTGAGCTGCACCGGTTCCCACACCGCGATGATCATGGCCAAGGTCTATCTCCACAACGGGGAGTGGAAAATGCACGCCATTGGCGAGAACACCTCCGGACGCACGTTCCAGGACATGATGCCCGCAATGATGGCCGCCATCTGATTATGCTGGAACCCCTTGCCGCGAAATTCCATCCGTCGGCGCGCGTCTGGTTCAACAAATGCTTTTCCAGTGTCCATGGAGTGCTCCGGCAGCTCCGGGACGACTGGGGAAGCAATTTGTTTTTGGCGGGCAGCCATACCGAGCGCGACTTCGGCCCTCTTGCCTCCTGCGATCTCGCGGCGGTTGAGCCGGTCGGCTTGTCCGAGGACGAATATGTGGACTGGTGCCTCGATTTCTGCGAGCGCCACCGCATCGATGTCTTCGTGCCCGGAAGGATGCGCGAAGCCATCTCCGACAGGCGTGCTGAATTCCTGGGCCGGGGGACGAAACTGGTTGTCGCAGGCGATGGGGCGACGCTGAAACTTCTGGAGGACAAAGGACGGTTTCTCTCGGAACTGCCGGACGGTGTGCGCGCGCACCGTTTTCACCGCGTGAGCAACTGGGAGGAATTTTCCGAGGCTTGCGAGCGCCTTGAAAAGGAAGGCCTGAAGGTTTGTTTCAAGCCGGGGACGGGCACGTTCGGGCTGGGATTCTACATCCTGGACGAAGCGATGACACCCCTGCGTCGCTTGCTTCGCAGCGAGGCGCACCGGATTTCAAAAGCTGAGCTTCAGGCGGTGCTCGAAGCATCCGGAACATTTCCCGAGCTGCTGGTGATGGAATATCTCGACGGCAGCGAGTTCAGCGTGGATGTGCTCGCGAATGCGGGAGAAGTCATCGCGATGGTCTGCCGCCGGAAACCGATGAACGGGCGGGTGCGCCTTTCCGGGACATCGCACTTGCTGCGGGTCGAGGAAGGCCAATCGCAGGTGCTGGCCCGCGAACCGGAAATCGAGGAAATGGTCCGGCGGCTTGCGCGGCATTTCAATCTCGGTGGCTTGTTCAATGTCCAGTTCCGCTGCCGCGCAGAGCGCCCCGAGAAGCCGTGCCTGCTCGAAATCAACGGGCGCATGTCCGGCGGACTTCCTTACGTAGCGCTCTCGGGACTCAACCTGCCGCTGCTCGCCATCCGCATCGCGATGCGCGGCGAAGGTAATCCTTATCCGGAAATCCCCGTGCCGAACCTGCCGCTGCGGGTGAAGGATCGTGCGGATGTTTTCATCATGCCGGACAGGGCTCCGACAGCTCCCGCAACCGTGTGGTCGCACAAGGAACCGGGCGTCCATGAAGCGCGACTTCCGGGCGGACGCTTCACACTAACCATCGAGCGCGAGGACATCCCTTTCCGCGAACTCTGCGATCTCGCGATCCGCAACAACGCGCTGCGCCGCTTTCTTTTCGTCAGCCGCGTGCTCGGCCG
>JBGSRM010000242.1:0-11963 GCA_041737575.1 Akkermansiaceae bacterium | reverse complement strand
TGGTATGCCGTTACGGATCGCGGTGGATATACTTGGCTTCGCGGATGAAGAGGGGGTGCGTTTCCAGGCGACGTATCTAGGCAGTGGTGCGTGCATTGGGCCGCTAGATCGGGAACTTCTCGCATTGAGGGATGATTCGGGGAAATGCCTGGCCGATGTGATCGAGGACGAAGGCTGGCATGAGGGTGCGGAAGACATTCGATATGCGTTGAGTGAGGCTGCGGGATATTTGGAGGTTCACATAGAACAAGGCAGGGTTTTGGAAAGCATGGGTTTACCGCTCGGAGTGGTGCCATCGATCTGCGGTCAGACGCGTGCGAGGGTGCGTCTAACAGGTCAGGCAGAACACGCGGGGACGACTCCGATGCATCTGAGGCGGGATGCGCTCGCCGGGGCTGCCGAGTGTGTGTTGCTGGTCGAGGAATACGCGCGGGAGAGAGTTCCGTTGGTCACGACGGTGGGGAAATTGCTGGTTTCCCCGGGTGTTGGAAACGCGGTTGCGGGCGAGGTGGTTTTCACTCTGGACATCCGCCACCCGCAGGACGCCTCTCGGAAGGAGGCGATGGTGGCGTTGCGCTCTGCCTGCGAGGCTATTGCGAAGAAGCGGGGACTGGCGATGGATTGGGAAACTGTGCAGGAATCCGCTGCGGTGGATTGCGACACAAGGATGGTGGGAATTTTACAGCAGGCGATTCTTGATTACACGCCGCCACTGATTCCCAGTGGAGCTGGGCATGATGCGGTGGTTTTTTCAAAAGTGATGCCGGTGGCGATGCTTTTCGTCCGCTGCCAGGGAGGTCTCAGCCATCATCCGGACGAATCCATCACACGTGAGGATCTTGCTGCGGCGATTCATGCGACTGCGGATTTCCTAACAAGATTCCAATCACTGGGAGGTGGGCATGGCTGATGCGTCGTTGATCGTGCGGGGTGCCTTGGTGGTCGCTTCCGACTCGGTACGCGTGGCCGATGTGGTGATTGAAGAAGGTGTTTTCGTGGCGATCGAGTCCGAAAGCTCCATGCACGGAGATTCTGAAATCGATGCCCGTGGCATGGTGTTGTTTCCCGGATTGGTGGATGCCCATGTTCATTTCAATGACCCCGGACGCGAGTGTTGGGAGGGGCTTGATAGTGGTTCGGCGGCTTTGGCTGCGGGCGGTGGCACGACTTTCATAGACATGCCGTTGAATTCCCATCCACCGGTGCTTGACCGCGAATCCTTTCTCGCAAAACGGGCCCGTGGAGAAGCGGTTTCCCGGTTGGACTTCGCGTTATGGGGTGGGCTGACGCCGGAGAGTGTGAAGCATCTCGATGCGATGGCGGAGGAGGGGGCGGTCGGTTTCAAGGCTTTCTTATGCCCTAGTGGTATTGACGAGTTTGGCACGGCGGATGGGCGGGTGCTGCGTGCCGGAATGGAGTGTGCTGCCCGGTTCGGGTTGGTGGTGGCGGTTCATGCGGAGGATCCGGTATTCATTGCCGAACACCAGAGTCGTTTCCCGCCGCCGCGAGCGGGGAACATGCGTGATTGGATGGAGTCTCGCCCCCCTGAGGCGGAGCGCAGGGCTATCGCGCTTGCTGTGGAAATTGCAGGCGAGACAGGTTGCAAGCTGCACATCGTGCATGTGAGCTCACCGGAAGGGCTTGAGGAGGCGATGGCCGGACGCGCGGCGGGGGTGGATGTCAGTATTGAAACCTGCCCGCATTATTTATTGTTGGACGATTTTGCTGCGGAGCGGATCGGTATTTCCGCGAAGTGTGCGCCACCGCTGCGGGACGCGGCGCGAGTCAGAGCGTTGTGGGAGGCGTTGGCTTCGGGGAAAATCGATACCATTGGTTCCGATCATTCGCCTGCGCCGCCGGAGATGAAATCCGGTGAAGATGTATTCGCGGCGTGGGGTGGTATCGCCGGATGCCAGCATGGTTTTCCTTTATTGTTAGATCCCGGCCTGCCGGAAATTCCGTGGTCACGCTGGGCGGAACTGATGGCACGGAATCCGGCGCGGCGTTTCGGGTTGGCGGATCGCAAGGGCGAAGTGGCAGTTGGTTTTGATGCTGATTTTTTTCTGATGGATCGCAGGACTTCAGTGATCGAGGTGAAGGACTTGCTTTACCGTCACGCGATTTCCGCCTATCTCGGTATGAATCTTGCATGGTGCATCCGCGGCACTTGGTTGCGCGGTCAGCCGGTGAGATCGGAAACACGCGGTCGCTTCATGAAACCAAACCCAACCACGCTATGAACCTTTTTGGAAATACCCGCACAGTAGTTCGCGCCCGCCATGCATTGATCGCCCCGGATGGTCATGTGCCATCCGCGCTGCCCGGTTGGTCGTCAGCAACGGCCACGGTTTTGATTTCACCGGCGATGGGTGCTGACTTGTCGCAACTGCTAGGGCGAATCGATGCTGATGGGGGAGTTGCCGTTTTTTTGGGGGATGATTGCCAGCACGCGCTTTATGTCACAGAGGGCAGCGGAATGTTGCTTGTGGAAGATTTGGACAAGCCATTGGCGGAGGGGACTTTTGCTTATATTCCGGCGGGCAGAGGGTTCTCGGTAAAGGGCGCGGCAGGGCTGTGTTTTTGTGTTTTCCGGATGCGTTTCCAAGCTCTCGTCGGAGGGGAGGTTCCCGGGATTGTGACAGGTCGCGCCGATGATGTGCCGGGTATTCCATTTCTTGGAAACCAGAAAGCTACGCTGCAAACGCTGCTGCCTGATGAACCTTGTTTTGATTTTGCGATGAACATTTTCACCTACCAGCCTGGTGCGACGCTGCCTTTCGTGGAGACCCATGTGATGGAACACGGATTGTTGATGTTGGAAGGGCAGGGGGTTTACCGGCTTGAAGAGACTCACTATCCTGTTACAGCCGGGGACGCGATCTGGATGGCTCCCTACTGTCCGCAATGGTTTGTCGCCATGGGCGATGTTCCCGCACGATATATTTACTGCAAAAATGTCAACCGTCTCCCTTGATTTGATCGACAGCGCGCGGCTCACGGCGGAAATCGACGAGCTTGCCGCAATCTCCGCGCATGCTCCTCCGGTGGTGACGAGGGTGCTATTTTCTCCCGAAGACCTTGCCGCACGCAAATGGTTGGTTGAGCGTTGTATGGAGGCTGGTCTAACAGTTCGCACGGACGCTGTTGGAAATCTTTTCGCCCGTTGGCAGGGAAGCGAACCCGGCTTGCCCGCGATTGCCACGGGCTCTCATGCCGATGCGATTCCCGGCGCTGGAAAATACGATGGTGTCGTAGGTGTGTTGGGTGGTCTGGAGGCGATTCGTGCGCTCATGCGAACTGAACACAAACCTCGGCGGTCGGTGGAATGGATTTTGTTCACGGCCGAGGAGCCGACCCGTTTCGGTATCGGTTGTCTGGGAAGCCGCTTGCTCGGCAATGCACTTGACCCGCAGAAGGCTGCTTTACTGCGTGATTCCGATGGGCGCGACCTTGAAAGTTGGCGTGCTGCTGCAGGTTATTCCGGCGATCTTTCGGGTGTAGCGCTGGATGCCGGAGTGTATGAGGCGTTTGTCGAACTTCACATCGAGCAAGGGGCGCTTTTGGAAATTGCTGGAGATGATATCGGCATTGTAGAGCGGATCGCCTCACCTGCTGCGATGCGGATCACTCTAACAGGTCAGGGCGGACATGCTGGTGCCGTGCTGATGCCAGAGCGCCATGACGCACTGAACGCCGCCGCCGAGATCATACTCGCCGTCGAGCGGGCGGCCATTGAAAGTGGTAGCCAGGACACAGTAGGAACGACGGGTGTTGTGGAAATTTTGCCAGCCGCGATCAACAGCATCCCTTGCGAGGCGAGATTGCTCATTGACTTCCGAGATACGGATATCATCACGCGAGATCGCGCGCTGGAGGGTTTGCAAGCGAGCTCGGAGGAAATTTGCCGAAGGCGGGGTGTTGAAATGACTTGGGAATGGATCCAGCGCGATCCTCCGGCATGCTGTGATCCGCAGTTGGTTAACTTGATTGGGGAGGTTTCAAGCGATCTTGGGCTGGCTCATAGGCGTATGGTGAGCCGAGCCTATCATGATTCACTTTTCATGGCACGGGTTGCGCCAACGACGATGATTTTCATACCTTGCTATCGCGGATACAGCCATCGTCCTGATGAATACAGTTCGCCAGATGCGATAGCACGGGGGACGGCGGTGCTCGCCGAGACAATACGGCGGCTCAGCGAGTGATGGTTGCTTCGATCTGGCCGTGAGGTTCGTCGGTGGGCAGGAAAACCTCACGCTGGTCCGGTCTGCCAAGGCGTGAGAGGTCGAGATTTAGGAAATGTACATTTGGCAGTTTCAGATGAATGCGCTCCACGAAGGGAGCGGCGGCTAGCGCGGCTTCGCCCATCAGGAACAAGGTGCGCTGGACTGACGGGCTGTGGGTGTTTGCAAAAACGTTCAGAAGCGATTCGCGTATCAACGCGTCGCTGTTTGTTAGATTTTCTTCGGAGACATTTGTTTCAAAATCCCAACGCGCGCTGAGCCGGGTGGAAAGGATGCGATCCTCAGTCGGAGGCAGGGTGGTGAAAGGGCAGACCGGATAACCGGTGAATGACGAGGCGGTGGTCTTGAGAATGAGGTGATCACGCAGACCGCCGGAGAGACTTTCACCATCGGCCCGGCTGAAGATTGCATGAGTTTCCGGTGCGCCATTGGCATCGTGTGAAAAGGCGTGGTCATGATCGCCCATGCGTTGCCAGACGCGCTCCGACAACAGGATATCGACTCTCTCAACATGTGAGTAGGTATTCAAGAAATGCCTGCCGAGCACGCGTGCGAAGGTATGACGGTTGGTGCCTAGGTAATCATGTGCGAGCATGTTGACGGTATTGCGCATGGTGTCCGTTGGTATGACCAAGGAGTTGTTGTCGCTGGTGAACGAATGATCGGCAACAAGCGTTAGCATTACGTTCGCATCAAGTTCGCAAACCTCATGTCGCCCGCTGGAATTACGGATGACTTTGAATACGCGTACATGGTGTTTGCCATACTGGCTGGATTGAAGGCTGGTCATGGTGGAAAATCTAGTTTGAATTGGATCATGACAAAGCACTCAATCGGAGCTCTCAATGACCTTGAAAATGAGTCTTTTGTTTCTGTCCTCGGTGAAATCTACGAGCACTCGCCATGGGTGGCGGAAATTGTTTGCAGCAAAAGGCCATTCGATTCGGTTGAGCATTTGATAGAGGCAATGCGCAGCGTGGTGGAAGAAGCGGAAGGCAGTCAGCGCATTGAGCTGATCCGTGCTCATCCGGATCTCGCCGGAAAGCTGGCGATCGCAGGGAAACTCAGCGAGGCCTCTAGCGGAGAGCAGGCAGGTCTTGGTTTCGACAGGCTTTCTCCTGATGAATTTGATCGTTTTCAGGAACTTAATTCCACCTATCGGGCACGTCATGGGTTTCCGTTTGTGATCTGCGCACGCCTCACCGACAAGGTAGGCGTCATTGAATCCTTCGCGCGCCGGATCGAAGCGGATACACCTGCCGAGGTGGCCACCGCCGTAGCGGAAATCCATCAAATAGCGCGTCTGCGTCTTCTTGATATTGTTGAGTGAGCTAGAATGGATATCCATTTTTCTAACAAATCATGCGGTGAAGCCACGCCCCAAGCCAAGAGCGGCGAGTTGCTGGCGGTAAGTGATCGAACTACGGTCGGCACGTATGTGAACCTCTTCGTGGAGATCGATCGGCAGATCCTCGGGATACTGTTGTTCGACTACTTCCTTGTCTTCCTCAAATACCTGGTGATTGAAATCGAGGGTGTCCTGAAGTGGGGCGTCCTTGTCGAAGTTGCGGCAGATCGGAACGAAAACGCGGGATTTTCTAGCGGAGATTGGACACACGGCATTTAAAATGTGCAGTTGACCATCGTTAGGAAAAAAGACGGTCAGCCGTGCGGTGAAGGGGAGGAATACCTCAAACAAGCGCCGCCACTCGAAGCCCGGTGGGTTAAGATGTTTGAGATGGGTCGGGTAGTTGCTCACCGTGCTGATGTAATCGGCGCGGAAGCCGGTGGCCGTGGTATCGACGGGATAGCCCGGCACAATCGGATTGGTGGATTCACCGAAGGTGGCGGTGTGAACAAAGGCGAAATGACTGACATCGAGAAATCCCTCAAGCTGGCGACCCGCGGAAGCATTCAGATCAACAGCGTCCGGCAGCACTTGCAAATAATCCGGGTTATCCCATGCCTCAAAATCAGGGAAGGGGGCTGAACCGTCGCCAAGCGTAGCCCAAACAAGCCCGAAGGCCTCACGGGCCGGATAGGTGGTCAGCGCAAGCTTCGGTGGAATCGCCGCGCCCGGATGCGCGGGTATCAGCGTACATTTTCCCGCCGCGTCATAACAAAAGCCGTGGTATTTGCAGCGGATCACATCGCCCTCCACGCTGCCCATGCTGAGCGGTGCACCGCGATGGAGGCATAAGTCGCGTGCCGCAGTGATGTTGCCGCCGGAAGTGCGGTATAGCACGATCCGCTCATCCAACAACCGCACAGCCATCGGTGCCTCCGCAAGCTCATGGGAAAACGCAACAGGATACCAGAACGGCGTTAGCGCGTGCCAATCGGAGGCCGCGAAGGTGCAGTCCCGTGGCAGAGGACGCGAGGTTGATTCGCGAGTTGCATTAGTCATGGATCGTTGAGTTCAAAAAGTTTTTTCAAACCGTAGCGGACTCGGCGGAGAGTTCGCCCATCAGGGTGGGAAGTATTTCATCAAGTTCATCCACCACAGTGAACATCCCCGGAATGGTGTGCTCGCCCAAGAGTTCGATCAGCGGTGTGAAAAAACGTTTCCCCGAAGCGTCCATCCGATTGAAAATCACCACCGGCTTGCCTTCCATTAGGCTGTTTTTCTGTTGCTTGAAAATGAGCAACGCGAGCAATTCCTGAACGGTGCCAGAGCCTCCCGGAAAAATCACGAAGGCATCCGAGTTCTCGATCATCACCTCCATCCGGGTGTAGATATCGCCACGCAGCCAGAAGCTCGACATGCCTTCCGGCAGACCTTCCATCTCGATGATGTGAGGCACGTTGGAGCCGCCCGTCCAGCCACCGGCATCGAATGCACCTCGCACCACTTCTCCCATGACACCGGATTTTCCTGCGCCTGAAACACAGCCCAGTTGGTTTTCTGCGAGCATTTTCCCCAACGCATATCCATCCGCGAGATAGCTTGGATCCTTGAGGCTTGCGGAGCAAAAGACACAGACGTTGCCCACATGATCCACAGGCAAGGGAGTCTCGAAGGATTCGCCGCTAACGGATTCCCCTTCAAATTCCTTTTCACGCCCGGCATCCGGTAATCCCGCCTCGTGCACACGCACCAACAAAGGCAGCACGTCCTCGGGTTTCTCCGCTACCAGCAGGAAATCGCGATGGTTCTGCTTGATTGTACCCAAATCTCGCAGGTGATCCAGCACAGCGAAAAACGGGTTCCATGCGCCGTCATTGTTGAGAATCACAGTCGCCTTGCCCATTAGATTGCGGTCGAGCGTTTGATAACCGACAAAAATAGAAACCGCCTTGAACAAATCCTCAAGCGTCGCCCCCGGTGTGAAAACAAATGCATCGGACTCGATGATTTTTTTCTCAATGTTGGACAGAGTGATTCGCTGGTCGCCGTTTGAATTGTAAATGTCCCATCCACCGGCGCAGAGGTGATAGAGGAGCCATGCGCGGGTTGCGCGGCAGGGGTCGTTGGTTCCGCGGACGGTTCCGGAAATGCGTGCAATTGGCATGGAAGCTGATTCAATAAGGTTACTGAGGCGGTTCAAACCGCAACAGAGTTATATAGCATTACGAGTGCCAAAATGCTCGTTGTAAAAGAACCTCTTGCCATGGATCCATTTCTCAAAGCCGCCATTGATGAAGCACGCCTCGGTCTCTCCGAAGGCGGAATCCCGATAGGGAGCGTGATCGTCCACGATGGGAAAATCATCGGGCGCGGCCACAACCGCCGCATCCAAAGCGGCAGCCCGACCCTCCATGGCGAGATGGATGCCCTTGAAAACGCGGGTCGCCTCCCAGCTTCCGTCTATCGCGAATGCGTGCTCTACACCACGCTCTCGCCATGCAGTATGTGCAGCGGAGCCATCCTGCTTTACGGGATTCCCAAGGTCGTGATTGGCGAGAACCGGACGTTTCTCGGCGAGGAGGAGCTGCTGCGTTCGCGCGGCGTGGAACTCGAGGTGAGGCAGGATCCGGACTGCATACGCCTGATGGAGGAATTCATCGCGGCGCGCCCCGAGTTGTGGAACGAGGACATCGGTGAGTAAATCACACTCCCGCCAGCGCCTCATCGACCACCGCGAGCATGAAATCCGCATCTTCGCGGTGGATGCACATCGGCGGCTTGATCCGTAGCGTATTCCCCCAGAGTCCGCCTTTGCCGATCAGTAGGCCGAGTTCTTTGCACCTCTCGAAAACAAACGCGCACTCTTCCTTCGCGGGTTCCTTCGTCTTCCGATCTATCACCAATTCGACTCCGAGCATCAGTCCTTTCCCGCGCACTTGTCCGATCAGGGAATGCTTCTGCGCGAGCTTCTCAAATCCACTTGTTAGATACGCCCCGAGATCCAGGCAATTCGCCTGAAGGCCTTCCTTCTCGATCACCCGCAGCACCGCCCGCCCTTGTGCGCAGCTCACCGGATTCCCCCCAAAAGTATTGAAATGAATCCGGCTAGCCAGCGACTGCGCGATCTCCGGTGTGGTCACCACCGCGGCCAGAGGGCAACCGTTTCCGATCCCCTTCGCCATCGTCACGATGTCCGGCGTCACGCCCTGTGTTTCAAATCCCCAGTAATGCGTTCCCGTCCGCCCGAATCCCGCCTGCACCTCGTCAGCGATGCACAAACCGCCCGCCGCCCGCGCATGCTCATAAGCGTGCTTCAGATAGCCATCCGGAAAAACCACGGATCCGCCCACGCCCTGGATCGACTCCGCAATGAACGCCGCGATTTTTCCCGAGGTCGCGAACTGGATCGTCTCCGCCACATCCACCGCATATTTCTTACCCGCATCCGGATCATCCGCGCCATACGGCCCGCGATACAGATCCGGCATACGCGCGTGTTGCACCCCGAACGAATGCGGCACGTTAAACTTCCAGGTATGGTGCGAGGTCAGAGCCATCGTTCCCGGGCTCCCGCCATGATAGGCGTTCCGCAAAGCCACTAGATCATAATTTCCCGTGTAAGCCCGCGCCATCAGCACCGCCAGATCGTTCGCCTCCGATCCCGAGTTGACGAAGTAACAAACTTTCAGATTCCCAGGCATCTTCGCCGCCAACTCCTTCGCATACAGTGCGATTCCCGGATTCAGATAAATCGTTGTCGTGTGCTGGATCGTCTCGTTCTGCAGTCGCGCTGCCTCCACGACCTCAGGATGGCAATGTCCCACGCTCACCGTCACGATCCCGCCGAAGCCATCCAGATACCGCCGCCCCGTTTCATCGAAAAGGTACTGCCCCTTCCCCTCCACGATCATGATCGGCTTCTTATAGTAATGAAAAATCGCGGGATTCAGAAACTCCTTGCGCAACGACAGCACCTCATCGGGCGATGGGCCATCGTAAGGCATCGGTGTGTAATCAAATGGTGGCAGTGTGCTCATGATGATGTTGGATTAATGACTGATTGGAATCGGAGAGATTTTGCGAAACAGTAGGTAAAGACCGAAAGCCAGCGCGAAGCCGGTGAACCATGCTTGAGGATACAGCATTTTGAAAAAGACAGGGACGTTTTCCGCCCACCCCACCTGCGCGAGAAAGCCCGGAAGGTTCGGCGCGACCGCCAGCGCGAAAGCACCCAGCGCCGCCCCGCTGAATCCTCCGCTATATCGGTAAATCCCATCCGCCCGATACAGATCGATCACCTCAAGATGCTTCTGCCGCAGCACGAAATAATCCGCAATCATGATCCCGGCGATGGGCCCTAACAGTGCGCTGTATCCGATCAGCCACGTGAAAATATACCCGCTCGGATCCGCCAAGAGCTTCCATGGCATCATCACCACCCCGATCCCCGCGGTGATCAACCCACCCGTCCGAAAACTGATCCGCCTCGGCGCGAGGTTGGAAAAATCATTCGCCGGGGAAACCACATTCGCCGCGATGTTCGTTGACAAAGTCGCCACCGCCAGCGCCACCAGCGCGACGCAGGAAATCATCTTACTCTCAAACCGATTGATCACCACTACCGGATCCCAGATCGCTTCGCCGAAAACCACCACCGTCGCGCTCGTCACCACGATCCCAATGAACGAATAAAACGCCATCGTCGGTGGCAAACCCAGTGCCTGCCCCAGCACCTGCGCCCTTTGCGATTTCGCGTATCTCGAAAAATCCGGGATGTTCAGTGAAAGCGTTGACCAGAAGCCCACCATCGCCGTCAGCCCCGCGCCGAACGCCGCCCAGAACGCACCCGCCGTCGCGAACCCGGACGGCTTCGCGAAGATCGGCCCAAACCCATCAGCTTTCATCACCGCCCAAACCAACAGCACCAAACCCACCCCTAACAGAAACGGAGCGCTCAGCACCTCCAGCCATTTGATTGACTCCATCCCGCGCCAGATGAACACGACGTTCAGCGCCCAAAACGCCAGAAAACATAACAACTGCGACCCGCTGATGCCCAGCCAAGCGATCGGTTCACCCGCTTCAAAACCGATGATCATCGCCATCGTCGAATAGATTGCCGCCCCGCCAATCCACGTTTGTATACCAAACCAACCGCAGGCCACCACCCCACGCAACAAGGCCGCGATGTTCGCACCCCGAATCCCGAAACTCGCCCGCAGCAACACCGGAAAAGGAATCCCATACGCCGTCCCCGGATGCGCGTTGAGCGTCATCGGGATCAGCACGATCAGGTTTCCAAGAAACACCGTGAGCAAGGCCTGCCACCATGTCATTCCCGCGCCGATCATCCCGCTCGCAAGGCTGTAGGTCGGGATACAAACCGCCATCCCCACCCACAAGGCCGCGATGTTGCCCATCGTCCACGTCCGCTTCTCGGGCGGCACCGGCGCGAGGTCATCATTGATCAGACTCACGTCGGCCTCATTCATACGCTGCGATGCAAAAAGGTTCCCCATCCGCCCTCACCGACCCACGCTCCATCGCGCACCATCACTTTGCCGCGCACGGTCACGACTTCCGCTCGCCCGTGATGCTCATAACCTTCAAACGCCGAATAATCCGTGGCCATCGAGTGGGTCTTTACGGAAATCGTCCCCGACCATTCCGGATCCCAAATGACGAGATCCGCATCGCTACCGACCTGAATCGTTCCTTTCCTCGGATAGAGTCCGAAAATTTTCGCCGCCTTCGTGCTGGCGCAGCGAACGAAGGTCTGTAAGTCGATGCGCCCCGCGCGGACACCCTCGTTGTAGAGCAGCTTGACCCGCTCCTCTACGCTCGGAATTCCGTTGGGTATCAGCGTGAAATTCCCGGCCTTGCCGGTCTGCTTCAGATCCGCCCCCACGCACTTCGCGGCGTCCGGATGACCCATGCGCTTCTGCGTTTCGAAGTCAAACGGCGCATGATCCGTGCCCACCGTGTCGATCGTCCCATCGGCCAGGCATTTCCAGAGAAAATATCCATGCTCTTTTGACCGAATCGGTGGACTCATCACATACTTTGCGCCCTCGAAATCCGGCAACTCCGCATACGAACTGTCCAGCGTCAGATAGGGAGCCACCGTCTCGATCCACGCTTTCACCCCGCGCCCGCGCGCCGCCACCACGGCTTCCACCGCCGGAATGCAACTCGTATGCACCACATAAACCTCCGCCCCGGTCATCTCGGCGAAGGTCATCAGATGATGACACCCCTCCGCCTCCACCGTCACCGGCCGCGAAGGTTCGTGCCACTCCGGCCCCGTCTTGCCCTCGGCCACCAATTTCTTCTGCAGTTCCGCCACAAGGTCGGCGTTCTCGCAATGCGCG
>JBGSRM010000222.1:0-2558 GCA_041737575.1 Akkermansiaceae bacterium | reverse complement strand
TGTGATCGCCGATCCCTCGAAGCCGGGTGTTTCGGTCACAGCACCGAGCAAGCCTGGCGTTTACCGGATTTATGTGTGGGTGAACGATGGGAAAGGTCATGCGGCGACGGCGAACCAGCCTTTTGAGGTGCGTTGAGGTTGGACCCGAATCATGCGCTGGGTGACGGATTAGGCTTGTTGATTATGAGAGCAGATCGGTTACATATATTTTCGATGCGAAAATCTGTGTTGTTGTTGGTGGGGATGTGTTTGTTTTCGGGTGGTGTGAGGGGTGAGGAGGAGTTGGTGATTGTGGAGGATGCGCCGAAGTTTGATTTGGAGGGAGCTGCTTATGTGAAGGTGGTTTGGAAGGAGGGTGTTTGGGAAATTTTTGATAAGGGGGAGTTGTATGCCCAGGGCCGGACGGATGCGGAGATTAACAAGGCGTTGAAGGAGTTGAGGGAGAAGGAGGA
This sequence comes from Akkermansiaceae bacterium, assembly GCA_041737575.1. GTDB lineage: Bacteria > Verrucomicrobiota > Verrucomicrobiia > Verrucomicrobiales > Akkermansiaceae > Luteolibacter. Next base: position 2,106 of record JBGSRM010000222.1, on the reverse strand, counting down.
AGGGGCGAGGTTTGTGATTGTTGCGGGTGGGGAGGTGACGTTTGGTGAGATCAAGAAGGTGATGCGTGGTGCTGAGAAGGCTGGGTTTTTGCGAGTGGATTTTCTTGTTCGATCTGGTGCGGGGAAGGGGGCGAATCATTCGTTTCATGTGGACTTACCGGATGAGGATGAGGTGGCACCTAAATTTGCGCCTTTATTTATTCGTGCGGATGCCGAGGGTCGGATTTTTATGGGTAGGCCAGAGAGTGAAAATTTACTCGAAACAGATCTTGATGATCATGCCATGCCCAAGCTTGGCCGGAACTTGGAAACGTACGCTGCAGCGGTAAAATCTGCGGGAACGGCACCGCAGTGCGAGGTGTATGTTGAGGATGGCGTAGCTTTTAAGCGATTCATCCACCTAATGGCTGTGATTCAAAAGTATGAAATCACTGATGTTGAGATTACGGAAGTGAAAGCGGATAATAAGAGGACGTGTGACGGAATGAACTCGAAGTCTATCGAGAGGAAGAAGCGTCTGGAGATGATGATGAAGAAGCTGCCGATTAAGCCGTGATTTTTAGAATGGGTGAAACGGCTTTATGAGCTTCGGCAGAGTTTGGAGACGGTATCGAGGAGGGAGGAGGAGATGGGTTGGATGCGGAGGTCGATGGGGGCGAGGTTGCCATCGGGCATGAGGACGAGGTTGCCGCGGTGGGTGTCGGAGACGACGATTTGGTGTTCGGGGTCGAAGTAGGCGGTGTTATCGTTGATGATGAATTTTTTCCAACCGGAGTCTGAAAAGAAGCGGGCGATTTGCTCATCGGTGGCGGGTGTTCCCTGGATGGCGGGTTGCTGGATGATGAGACGCAAGCCTTCTGGAGATGGGAGTGCGCCGAGGAATGTTACTTCGTCCCCGAAGAGTTGGTTGTGGAGCTGCCAGCGTTCCAGATAGGCGATGGGAGAGGCTTTGGGTTCCTCATGGGGGCGGTGAATGACGAGGAGGCCGAAGAAGTCTGGCCATGTGGCTTTGAGGTAGGTGGATTGGTTTTCATTAAACCAGACCTGATGCTCGTTGCCCTCCTCGTCGGGGGGGCGGCTCAGCTCGTCTGGCGCGGTGCAGAGGATGAGGCCGGTTTCATTGGCATAGGCGCGGAAAATTCCGAGTTCCTCTTGGTAATAGGTAGAACCTCCCTGAAGGCGCGCAACTGCTTCACAGCGTCGTCGTAGCTCTTCAATGTGTGCTTGGAGCGGGACTCCCGCAGTTGTGCGGCTTGGTTCATGGGTGGACATTGGGTTGGGAGAAGGCTGATTTCAAGGAGGAAAGTTTTTCCGATTTGGCGGCTTTATCGGATACACTAGGATATGCGGACTTTCTTCGACCCCTACTGGGGTCGGTTGTAATTTGTGCATCGTTCCCCGGGTGGTCGTCGCTTTGCTCCTTGACCCGAGGCTAAGCTCTCACATCCCTCCGGGATGGCGAAGTGTTAGAAATCCAGACCAGGATTTCAATGTTACAGTGCGTGGTTTTTGGAAGGATGGGTTTTTAAGAGGTTGACGGGGGTGGTAGGGTTCGTGCGTGTTGCACTGGTTTTCAGAAGGGAAGTTTCCGTTGTATTTGGCGCCGATGGCTGGGGTTACGGATTTGATTTTTCGTAGGATTTGCAAGGAGATGGGGGCGGATGTGATGGTGACGGAGTTTGTGAGTGCGGAGGGGATCATGCAGGCGGATGCGAGGACTAGGAAGTATACGGAGTTTGAGGAGGGGCAGAGGCCGGTGGGGGTGCAGTTGTTCGGGGCGGATGGGGTGAGGATGGGGGAGGCGGCGCGGAAGATTCTGGACAAGGGGTTGGCGGGTGGGGTGCCGGATTTTATAGATATCAATTTCGGTTGTCCGGTGAACAAGGTGGTGGCGCGGAATGGGGGTTCGTCTTTGTTGAGGGATTGTCCGTTGTTGGCGAGTGTGGCGGAGGGTGTGGTGAAGGCGGTGGGGGCGGATGTGCCGGTGACTGCGAAGATACGGATTGGGTGGGATGCGGATTTGGTGAATGCGGTGGAGGTGGCGAGGGTTTTGGAGGGGTGTGGGATTCGCGCGCTGGCGGTGCATGGGCGGACGCGGGCGCAGGG
>JBGSRM010000202.1:0-14484 GCA_041737575.1 Akkermansiaceae bacterium | reverse complement strand
GCTTGGAGCATTTGATCGTGCGCGGCTTCGCTCACTCCATCTTGGTAAAGCTGTGCGCTTTGGCTTTGTCCGTCTTCGTCCTCGTCTTCTTCGGCGGATTCTTCTGCCTGATGTCCAGTCGAGCCCGCGATCGGGTTCCAGCGGTCGTCTTCGGAAAGGGATTCGAGCGAGGCCTGATGGGCATCGATTACGTCCCCGCCCGTGAGTTCACGAAGTGCCTGTTTGTCATCTTCACAGGTCACGGGGCGCCCGGCGATCAAGGCAAGTTCCTCACCACGAGCGGCAACCATTTCAGTGCTAACCTCCCCTATTCCGACCGCGTTCTCTTGGATCATTCCTTTGGTAAGTGGATTTTTGTTCATGGTATCTATTTGTAGTTTCAGAAAAAATGCTTGGATCAGTAGCGGAAGATTGCAGCGGCACCGGTTGTCGATGGCATCAGAACCGCAGGGACCACAACAACCTGTCCGCCGAATTTCAAAACTTGTTCGGCTAGATCATCTAACAAATCATCGCCTTGTGGCTTATCGGCTGTGTCGAGATGGATATTTCTGCTGCCTTCATGAATGTAGCCGACGACTTCGCGATCCGCGTCAATGAGAAGCATAGCGACGCGTCCGGCCGCTACGGCTTCGCCAATCAGTGTGAGATCATCTAGACCCAAGCCTTTCGATTTCGCCACGGCGAACTCATCGCCAAGCGCTGCGAGACGTGTTTGATACAGCGGGCCAAAAATCTCCCAAGCTCGCGCTCGAAGGTCATCGAGAGACATGGAATCGGGATGCATTTTAATGCCGTCGGACACCAGAGATGTGTTGTGACTAACCTCATGGAAGAGGTGATGATGCTCCGGCAAAGCAGCTAGGATCAGGGGCAGACCCGAGGGCCGCGAGCAAGTCTCCAAGACACTGCGATCCACCGCGCGGAAGAAGCGATCTGTATCGCTATCTATCTCATCACTTTTACCGCCGTGGCCGTGATGCATCACGTTGCTGCCGTTACCAACGCCGCCATAGGAGGCAACGGTCTGGTGAGCTTCCGTCAATTCCTCCCCGAGCGCCTCTGCAATCGTGGCCGGGACTCCACCAGCAAGATCAATTGCTACGATTGCATCGCGATCCCCCTCGTAAAGTTTCATCTCATGCATATTCAACCCAAGCACATGATAACGATCCACCGTTTGTAGCATACGCCGCAGAGGTTTGGTGTGAAAGCTATCGGCGACCACGGTCAATTCCTTAACGGAGCGTTGCAATCCAATGACCTCGAACAAACCGGGTGCTGCAAAAATAGCCAATCCATCGGGCGTGTGATTCCAGAATTCTGTATCCTGTTCTAAAGCCTGAAATGGTTCCAGCAGCGCGCTGACCTCCGACGAGGGATGGGTCTCTAACAACAACTTTTCCATTTGTTTCACCAAACTCCGAAAGCGAACAGGGTCTTGCTTGTTCTCTGGGTAGTGCCGATGTGTCGGCAAGTATAGCGAGAGACGTGGTTGCTGATGAGAATCGGCGGTGATTTTCTTCAGGAGGTTATGGTTAAGTCGTGTCAGAAGTATGGTTGAATTCATATGTGGGATATGTGGCTGACTCACGATATATGAGTCGATTACTGATCATTACATAGGGTGTGGCATACGTTCATAGTTTATGATCTGTGTGCACAAACGATGTAACTCAAAGATGCCGTAGCTTAAGCGTGACTAAGAATAAGAGCATCATCGTATCCGTTTTCCTGAATAGATATGCTCCTATAGCCACCTTCTCAGACACCGCGACGGAATCCGCCCATGAAGTAGACGATGATGGCAATTAAAAGAATAACTCCAATTACGCCACCTCCCATCATAGCACCACCGAAGAAAAAACCACCGCCGCCGAAAAGAATCAGAAGCACAACTAATAATAATATGATGTTCATGACTCATAAGCTCACACACTGAGCGAGTTATCACCATGGGGTCTAACCCGACTTAAAAATTTCTTAATATCCTAACAGATTTGTATCAGCTTTTCCCAACCCGCCTTTCCAGAAGCGAAGCACCCGCGAGGCGATCCAAATCTTCGTTTGTGGAGGTGGGCAGGAAACGTTTCCGGTAAAGCTCTTCATGCAAAATCCGCACGATAGCAACAAGAGGTGCGGCGATAAGGACACCTAACACGCCAAAGGTGGCGACTGTCAGTAGCATCGAAAAGATTACGGCAACGGGATGCAGTTTCATGCCTCGGGACATGATGAGAGGCAGGATCACATTGCCCTCAAGTGCCTGGACCGCGAGATACGCGAACAGAACCCACAGCGGCGTCATACCGCCTTCCCCGATCGCAAGCAGAAGCGCAGGGATAAGCGTGAGAATAGGCCCCAAAAAGGGTATCGCCGATAGCAAGAACGCGAACAAGCCCAGCATCAGCGCGTCCGCAAATCCGAAGATAGGCCACATCAGTATGAAAAAAAGCGACCCAATGGTGAGCATACTAATCAGCACCGATCCGGCCCACCGCGGCACAAACGTAGCAATGCGAACCATGATGGCCAGAGTCTTGGTATGATGAGCCTCCGGGACTACATAAAAGACGGCTCCGATGATCGGACGGGGATTCATGAGGGTAAATGTCACTCCGAAAAAGACCGTAAGCAGAACGATGAGCATCTCGGTAGTGTTGTGCGCCACTCCATTGATTTGACCGAAGATTCCTAGTAAAAAACCTCCTAGGCTAGAACGCAGCGAACCCTCACCATTCGTTTGCGTCGAGTTTGACGACTCTGCCCGAGTGAGCTTTTTGGGTTTCGGAGCAACCGGTATGCCTTCTCCTTCCGGCGTTTCACGGGCGATCTCCTCGCTGACTTGCTCTTGAAGTTTTTCTTCGGAGATAACGCTCTTCTGCTCCATTTTGATAAGAGGCTTCTGCAGTCGCTCCCAATAAACCGGCAAACTTTCAGTCAGTGCGTTGACCGCTTGTTTCAATGGACCCACAGCAGCCCATACTGCCAACCCACCCAATGTCAAAACTCCCACCAGAACCAATCCTGTCGCTCTTTTTCTTCCTCCGGTCCATGACCGCAACCGGGAAATGATCGGGTTGACGCCCAGTGTGATGAGTACGATAAGGAGAAAGGATAGAATTATGGGCGAGAGCAACGTGAAAGCTTGAATCGCTGCATACAAAACAGCAGCGATAACCAAATACCTACTGATCGAGCGGGGTTTCGACTCCCGATCCGGTGTGGTGCATTCCTCGGCTTCCATATTTTGTATTCAGTTGGGTTCGCAAACTTAAGAACCGATCAACCTAGCTTGTTCTGTTTAAGAAACGATGGGGTCTTACCCTACCTCCGTGTAAATATACTCAGTATCTAGAGGGGTGAATTATGGTAGGTAGAACTACACCCCATTGGAGTAGATCGGGGAGTGTTCCTTAATGAGATTCAATTGTTCTTTTCCACTTACGAGAGCAACACACCTGAGGACAAGTTTATCATTGAAAAGAGGAATCAAAGAGCGGTTGGAATCGATCAAAGAAAAGTTAAGGCGAAAGCAAGCAGGCTTCTGTCGCCGATTCCCGCGAACGGCAAAGTTCATGGGAATCATGCACCGTCGCCGCCGTCCACTCCGGGCACTTTTCATGGTTATCGCTCACTGCCTCGGATTCATGTTATCCATACAGGCGGTGATGCAGACGCGCACCGAACAGGGTGCCGTCGCTTGGGCATTCGCACTGAACACTGTCCCCGTCGTGGCCGTACCCGCTTGGTATGTGTTCGGCAGCAATGATGTAGGTGCGTACGAAAGTGCGATGCGTGTGGGTATGGATGAGGTGCGACCTCTCGCGAAAAGATTGATGAAAAATCTGACAACCGAGGTGTCCAACAATGATAGCGAAACACTAAAGCGACTTCAGCTGATTGGATCTCTTCCTTTGATGAGAGGTAACTCGGCTAAGTTGCTTGTGGATGGCGAGGCAACCTACGAGGCCATCCTGGACGCGATCTCTGAAGCAAATGACTATATACTCGTTCAGTTTTATATCTTCCGTGAAGATCATACTGGGAAACGGATACGTGATGCACTCATAGAGAAAGCAAATGAAGGGGTCGATGTTTACCTCCTACTCGACAACTTGGGTTCGATGGGACTCTCTGAGAATTTTATCAAATCGATGAAGGATCAAGGTATCAAGGTAAGGTTTGCAATGGATCTGGTGGGGAAGGCAAATCGCTTTCAATTGAATTTTCGTAATCACCGGAAAATTGTTGTTGTGGATGGAAAGCGTGGTTTTCTCGGAGGCCTCAATGTGGGAGACGAGTATCTCGGAAAAGATCCGGAGCTCACCCCCTGGAGGGACACACACATGGAATGGCGCGGCCCGGTCGTGAAGTGCCTTCAGGTTCCCTTCGCCGAAGACTGGCGATGGGCGACTGGAGAGTTGTTAGATCAGCTTGACTGGGAGATCGGACCAGACGATATGGCGGGAGACATGGACGCACTCTGCCTCGCAACCGGTCCAGCCGACCCATTTGAAACATGTGCCATGGCTTTTCTAACAATGATCGATGGGGCTACTGAGCGGATTTGGATCACCACTCCTTATTTTGTCCCAGATGACAAGATCGTCACCGCATTGCAGCTGGCGGCGATACGCGGTGTGGATGTCCGGGTAATCATACCGGAAATGAACGACAGCGAACTCATATACCTTTCCTCGTTTTCCTATTTCAAAGAGCTCGAAGACGCCGGGGTCAAATTCTACCGGTATCAAAACGGTTTTCTGCACCAGAAGGTGATGATTGTCGATGATTCGCTCTCCGCGATTGGATCTGCGAACCTAGACAACCGCTCATTACGCCTTAATTTCGAGGTGATCGGTATTGTATCCAACACCGGCTTCAACGCAGAGGTCAGCCGCATGTTAGAAAACGATCTCGCACATTCCAAACAGACCCACTCGAATGTGCTGGCAGATAAACCATTCTGGTTTCGGCTCAGTGTCAGGCTGTCCCGAATGCTGGCTCCGATTCAGTGACGAGTCGAGAGCCAGCGGGACTTGCTAGACTATTCGTGCCTATTCTCTAATTCCTGCTTCTGGAGAAACTCGAACAGTTTTCCGGCTCCGAAAAGAAGCAACACAGGTGGTGCTACTGCCGCAAGAATTCGAACTTGGGTAACTAGAATCGCGCGTATTGGCAAACGGTGGAGAAGATAACCTGCGCCCACAGCACCAAGCACTGCTTTTGTCGGAGATTTTCTTACGCAGTTTTCACACTTTTCATAGCGCTTGCGGACGCGCTGCCGTGCCTTGGTCAACAAGACATTGACGCCTTCCTCCATGGAGAGGGGTGCATCAGGATTATTTGATGAGTCGTTCATGGTTACCAGAATTTAAGGTTGCTGCCGATGCGCTCGACTCGTTTCGATAACGAATTGCCATTACATCCCGATCCAAAGTGGTGCAAACGGTCCATTGCTTTTCCCGCACCGTCCCGCGCCGATTCATATCCGTTGTGAACACGCTTCGTCACGGGTGAGATTGCGCCGAGGATCGCCTCGCGCACGGCGTTCAAAGGTTCCTCCGCATATCGTTCACCGAAGCCAGGCTTTCTGCGTGCGGACATCACCATGTATCCGATGACGGCTCCGATCGAGATGGCTCCGAGAACAACAGTTACCGGATTGCGACGTACAAACTGTGTGGATGCTTCCAGTGTTTCACAGGCTTTCATTTTAAGAGATGCGACATGGCATATTTCCTTGGCTTTGTCGGTGACATGCTCGGCGGTGTCCTTGGCGAAAATTGCGACTTCTTTGGCGGCTTCCTTTGCGTCCTCCGGCAGGCGGCTCAAGGCTGATTGCGAATTGTTGTCTGTGTTCATGCTTTTGATGTTGTTAGATTTTTCTCCTCAGCGTCTCCCATGGCGTCCTCGTTGCTACTGGCTCGCGCCAACGCGGTGAGCTCCTTGTTAGTGGCTCCCTCATCATTGAGAATTTCTTGAAGTAACGCCGCTGCTTTCTTGTTCCCGAGCAAATTGGCCCATTCTTGGAGGCAACCATACGTCGCCATTTCGTAATGTTCCACTTTCTGTGCGGTCGCGATTAGTGCGGCATTGATCGCAGGTGACCCTTCGAATGTATCGGCCATTTCCGCGCCCTCCTTCAGCAATCCGACAGTCGCCTCACATGTTTTCCCCTTAGGCTTGCGGTCGAAGCATGCAAATACCTCTTCGACTTTCTTGGCGTGTTCCACCGTCTGTTTCAGGTGGTCTTCAAATGCTTTTTTGAGAGCCGGGCTGGTCGCTGCTTTCGCCATCTTAGGCAGAGCTTTGGCGATACGGCGCTCGGCATCGTAGATATCCGAAAGTTCGTTAAAAAATAAATCTTGGAGCGTTTTCATAAGTATGAGTGTTTGTCGTTTAAGTAAAGGCTGTGAGTTACACGCAGCTTTCTAAATCGAAATGTAGGAAGATGGATTTGATATGGATATGGGGTGTCACCCTACTAATTGAATAGATTCGTTATGGAAAAGCAGGGTAACACCCCATGGCATTCTTTCCATCATTGGCTATGGTTTTTTCCGTTAAGCGATAGCGAAGACACCTCCCCTAAACCATTAAGGTAGGTCGTGAAATTCGACTAAGCTGCGACGATCGCATTTTTGAAGTAACGCGGTTGTCGCAGCAATCCATACTCACATTTTATAAAAAAAAACATCTCAAAAATTAATAAAATCTTATGAAAACCATACAAAGAACCATTTTAATATCACTTGTTCCTTTCCTCATCCCATTGACCGCATTTGCGGAAAAGGACAAGCAGCGGGAAACAGTATCTGCCGCTCCTGAAACAAAGGACAAGGTCGCATCCTGGCGTGCCTCGCAGGTAATCGGACTCAATGTGAAAAACACCTCAGATGAAACCATCGGTGAAGTCGAGGACCTCATGGTCGATATGCAAGACGGCAAAATACTGGCAGTGATCATTTCCTCGGGTGGCTTTCTGGGTATTGCAGACACACTTAGCGCGGTCCCTGTGTCAGCACTTCGCTATGACGAGAAGACCAAGGCGTTCAAAACCAGTCTCACGAAAGAGCAGTTGGGTAAGGCCCCTCAGTTTAAGAACGATGCATGGCCGGACTACAGCGATGCCGTTTCTATTGAAGCGCTTCGTTCCTACCGTGATGCGATCGGCGGCGATGTCACCGCTCCCGACAACAGTGCTCAAAACGAGAAGGAGATGGATAAGAACGAGCCGAGCCCCACTAGCCAAGGAAACAGCGACAAGGACATTAAGATCACTAAGGCGATCCGCTCCGAAATCATGGGTAACGATCTCTCCTTCAATGCCAAAAATATCAAAATCATCACAAGCAACGAGCATGTCACCTTGAAAGGCGTGGTCGAATCCGAAGAGGAACATCAGGCGATCATCAAGATCGCAAGAAGCCACGCAAACACAGACAAGATCACCGACGATTTGAAAGTGAACAACTAATCCAACAATCTCCAATTACAAAATCGAACTAACAAAAATTATGAGCAATAAATCAGTATACGCCATCGCCACCTCGGAAGGACAAGTCAACCAGATCGTTGATAGTCTTACGAAATCCGGATTCTCCTCAAACGACATCTCCGTGCTGTTCCCCGACAAGAACACAACCCACGAGTTTTCCCATGAGAAGAACACCAAGGCGCCAGAGGGTGCCATCACAGGCGTAGCCGCCGGTGGTGTGCTCGGTGGAACCCTGGGGCTGCTGGTAGGCATCGGCGCTTTAGCCATTCCGGGTGTGGGTCCTTTGATCGCAGCAGGCCCGCTTCTCGCCGCCCTCAGCGGCGCGGCCGCAGGCGCCACTGTTGGCGGTATCGCAGGCGGCCTCGTCGGCTTGGGAATTCCTGAGATCGAGGCTAAACGCTATGAGAACCGAATCGCCGAGGGAAACATCCTCATTTCTGTCATCGCCATCTCGGGTGATGATGTGGATCGCGCTAAAGAAATTCTGGAAAATGCAGGTGCTGAGGATATTTCATCCACGTCAATCGGTGAAGTCGCAGCTATATCCCACAAGTAATATCGAAGGATCATCACGTCCCTTGGCTGAATGCAGTCCCCTTTGCCGGGGACTGTATTTTTTTTGAATAATCGCGTGTGCCAAGATCGCGTAGGGATATACCCCATAGATTTACCAACCTATGGCAGCCATATTTAATTCATCCGCAAAAAGGCGGAAACCCATTCGATGTGTATCAAGCTTCGGATGTCGATATATAAAGTAGAATTCCAAGATCATGAATCCCGTAAATAAAGACCTGAAAACAGACGCATTAACAAAACCCGCCTTCAAGAGACTCTATCAGCAGTTCAAGCCTGTTTTGGTGATGGGCGGCGTGGCTCTGGGCCTCACCCTCAGCTCATGCGTGGATCCCGGCGGCTCCTACGTAGGCGGCGGTGGTCAATACACCACCTACAGCACGGGATATAGAATCAATTCCCTTCCCGGCGGATACCGCACGGAGAATATTTCCGGCAGAACCTATTATTACCACGATGGCCATTACTATCAGCCAAGCTCCGGCGGATACACGGTTGTGACCGCTCCCCGCAACAGCCGTTATTACGGTGAGTATAGTAGTCGCCGCCAATACAATCCGTCAGGCAGCGGTCGTGGCTACGATTCCCGCAACAACTACGACTCAAGAAACGAATCCTATAACCGCGACCCAAGATACGATCAAACACGTGTGATCACCCGTCTTCCTTCCGGCTATCGCGAAATCAACCATCGCGGCACAACCTATTACCAAGCCGGTGACAGCTATTACAGCCGCCAAGGTACAGGTTATATTGTGGTTGAGAGGCCTTACTAAAGTTGGATCTCCAGTTGCGATCCACCAAAGACCCCTTCGTACCATATTCGAGGGGGTTTTTTCCTTTGTCTCGGCAGTCATCGGCCAGCGCGCTGAATAAATCTGCTCGTGTAGTAAAAAAACATGAAAAAAAGAATCACTTCCAGCGTTAATGTAATATTGAATTGTTTGATCCCCGCATATTTATATACCTATGAGCATTCACTCCCCCCTCAACTCTGAAGCATTGAGGCGTCTGCGCATCCAGCGGAGGGCGTCCACGATCACGTCTCTTTTTATTGCGGTGTGCTTCATCGTCCTGGTGGCTCTGATCCTCAGTTTGTTCTTTCTTGCGAACATTACCAAAGAATCTCCAGTGATTGTCACCTACCAATCAAATAGCCAGGAGGAGACTACGGAAGAGCCTAAAAAAGTGAGCACAAAAGTGGCGAGGAAGCCATCGGCTCCCTCCTCGAACATGGCGAAGGTGATCGCCGCCAACGCAGTGAGTCCGGTTACCATGCCGGTTCCGGATCAGGTGGTCGAAGTGCCTTCCGTCTCCTTCGGGGATGGCGATCACTTCGGCGAAGGCTGGGGAAGCGGCTTTGGTGATGGCGGGGGTGGTGGCGGAGGCGGCGGGTTCGGCTCCGGAAGTGCCTCCTCGGGCGGACTTGCTGGTGTTCTTTATGACCTCAAAAAAGACCCCAAGGAAAAACCCTTGCCTCACAGTATGCCGCTTTACGACAAGGTTTTGTTGGATATCCAGGAGGGTTTCCAGTCCACCAAACTCAACAAATACTTCAGCGCACCGAAGAACCTTTTCCTAACTCACCTAGCCATCCCGCTCAAAAATGCTTCCGAGGGTCCAGCTTCCTTCGAGGCTGAGGACTCGATCACACCCACCTATTGGATGGCTCATTACAGTGGAGTGGTCTCAGTCCCTCGCTCAGGCACCTATCGATTTTCCGGAACGGGCGACAACTACCTGCATCTCAGGATCGACGGCAAACCTCGCCTGCACTTCGGCCAGGCAAATCCCAAGGGCTGGAGCCCGACTTCACCCACCGAGCAAAAACACCAAAGCCCCTACGTCGGGGGATGGATCGTACACTACGGTGACTGGATCGATCTTCGCGCTGGCCAGAAAATCCAAATTGACATCGGCATCGGTGAATCAGGTGGCGGAATGCTTGGCTTCATCCTGCAAGTCGAGGAACGTGGTGTGAAATACCGCAGCGACAAGGCCAATAAAAACCGGCCGATCCTGCCCTTGTTCACGACCGCACCTTTCTCCGAAGAAGAAATCGAACGCCTGCGCACCGAATTCGGCCCCTACGAGATCGAATTTGATAATGTCCCTGTTTTCCAACTGAGCAGGTAAACTTAGCGGGTATCCTGAGGCAGCAATAATTCCGTTCCTCCGGAATCTCGAATACTAGTTCTTAAATGATCTTTTACTACTTCGTGTTTTGTAGCGCCCACTTCATTGCTTCTGTAAGTGTAGCGGGTGGTCCGACTTCATGTCCCCCTGGAAAGTGAAAAGCTTTGGTTTTGCAACCCCTTTTCTCTAACACCGCAGAATCATTGTCGATCCAGCCATTCGCGTTTTTATCTTTATCTCCATTTACCCAGGCTACCGCCATATCTTTGCGGTATTCTAGATCGAACCTTTTACCAAGCCACCCACCGCAAGAAATGACTCCCTTCCACGGCCGATCAAATTGAGCGGTATAGCCAAGTGCTCGCATCGCGCCTCCGGATATTCCGCCGAGATAGAGTCGATCTGGGTTATGAAAAACAGATTTTTCCATGATCGGTAGCAATTCACCAAACAGGGGATCCTGAATCGAATCGTCCACACCGTTCTTGAAGGTATCACATCCGACCCCAACCCAACCCATGGTTTCACAGCTTTCAATAAATTTTTCCAATATCGCTTTCCCCTGACCGCTGGCACTGAAAAGAATAATCATGGGTGGTGGCGAATCAGGAGAATAGTTCGTGGGATAATAAACGTGGAAAGTAACTTTCTGAGTCTCGTTCGTCGGAAATGTTTTTGTGGTTCCGGCAAGTGCGGCGAACGCCGTTTTCTTCTCTTCAATTTCTTTTCGTCGCGTTTCTAACCATTCGCGATCTGCTTCACTGAGCCGTGTGAGTGGTATCGTGTATTCCTTATCCTTGATCTTCAGGACGACGGACTCGCCAGAATCGCGAATCAATTCACCCACTAGTTCTTTGCCGTCATCGCTCGTCCATGTGCGCTCCTCCGCATAAGCAACAATCCCAAGAGCTATCCAAATAAGTAAAAATATTTTCATGTCGAATGGTAATACCAATTAATTCACAACAGATACAATCTCAGCGGGACTACATATCATCTAATTTTCTATTTCTTGTATAGACGGAGATCTATCTTCAATTCCATCAACCACCAGAAAATTCCAAAAAAAGGGCGCGGAGATGTATCCGCGCCCTTTGAGTGATTCGATGGATCAGATAAACCCGTTCACCAAATTCTCGAGCATTTCCTGGCGACCTGAATCGAGGGTTGGCTCGCCGTTGGAAAGGGCGTAGGCGCTGATTTCTTCCAAGCTGATTTGCTTGTTGGAAATTTTCGCGCCGATGCCTGAGGTCCAGGATTTGTAGCGGTTGTTGACGAACTCTTGGAGACGGCCGTCCTCGCGGATCGCGGCGGCGATTTTGAGGCCGCGTGCGAAAGCGTCCATGCCGCCGATGTGGGCGTGGAAGAGATCGGAAGGTTCGTGGGATTCGCGGCGGCGTTTCGCATCGAAGTTGAGACCACCGGTGGTGAAGCCACCCATTTCCAGGACTTTCAGCATGATCTCGGTGGTGAGATAGATGTCGGTTGGGAATTGGTCGGTGTCCCAGCCGATGAGTTCGTCACCTTGGTTGGCGTCCACGGAGCCGAGCGCGTTCGCATCGATGGCGACGGTCATTTCGTGAAGCATGGTGTGGCCGGCGAGAGTCGCGTGGTTGGTTTCCAGGTTCAGCTTGAAATGATCCATGAGATCGTACTGACGAAGGAAGTTGAGGCAGGCGGCGGAGTCGGAATCGTATTGGTGAGTCGAGGGCTCGCGCGGTTTTGGCTCGATGTAAAACTGACCTTTGAAGCCGATGGTTTTTGCGTAATCGACAGCGAGGTGGAGAAGATTGGCGAGGTTATCGAGCTCGCGTTTCATGTCGGTGTTGAGAAGGGTGGAATAACCTTCGCGACCACCCCAGAAAGTGTAGCCTTCTCCGCCAAGTTTCAAAGTGCCATCCATGGCTGCTTTGACCTGGGCAGCACCGTAGGCGAACACATCCGCGTTCGGCGAAGTGCCTGCGCCTTGGGCATAACGTGGGTGGGAGAACAAGCAAGCGGTGCCCCAGAGAAGTTTTTTGCCGGTGGCTTGTTGGAGACCGAGAAGGTGATCGGTGACTTTTTCGAGAGCGGCATTTGATTTCGCGAGGTCGCCGAGTTCGGGAGCGATGTCACGGTCGTGCCAGCAGTAGTAATCGATGCCGATTTTATCGAGAAACTCGAAGAACACGTCGGCGCGCTTGAGGGCGTTGGAAACGGAATCGCTCTGATCATCCCATGGCATCAGGGCGGTCGGGCCGCCGAATGGATCCGAGAGTCCGTTGCGCATGACGTGCCAGTAGGCAGCAGCGAAACGGCAATGCTCTTTCATGGTTTTCCCGGCGACGATCTCATCGGGATTGTATTGCTTGAATGCGAAAGGGTTTTTGGATTTAGGACCTTCGTATTGGATTTTCGGAATATCGGGGAAGTGCGACATGGTGAATGGGTTTATGGGTAAAGGAAGTGTGCGGCAAGTTTGAAAATTTTGAAAAAATGAGAGGTGAGAGTTGATAGCGAGTGAGGGAAATCATACGAAGATGTCGTGAGTCGCCCTGTGGATACCGTGATTGAGTTTTTGAAGTCGGAAAGGGCGAGGGGGCGGGAGCATGTGTTTCTGGATGACGCGGCGCGGGATGGGTTGCGGGAGTTGTTTATCCGTGCACGGGAGGCGGCGGCACAGCCAGCGGTTCAAACACAGGTAGCGGCTGGGGCGAGGAGCGTTATGTCCGAAGAGCTCAGGATCGAGGGTTCCACGAAGAAGGAGCAATTGGAAAGCATTCGTCGTGCTGCGGAAAATTGGGGACCTGCGCGTGCTCTTGGTAGTTTGCGGGAGACGATGGTGTTTGCAGTCGGGAATCCGGAGGCGCGGATCATGTTGGTTGGTGAGGCACCCGGCTATAATGAAGAGAAGGAGAAAGAACCCTTCGTGGGCCCCGCAGGACAAAAACTCAACGACATCCTCAAAGCGATGGGGCTTTCCCGCGAGGAGGTCTATATTTCCAATCTGGTAAAATTCCGTCCCGCGATACCCAAGCAATCCACCAATAACCGAAAGCCTTCACCCGAAGAGATGGCCGCGTGTCTGCCTTTGGTATTGGCTGAAATTTCCGTGGTGAAACCACAGATTATTATCGCGCTGGGAGGAACGGCGGCGGAAGGCCTCATCGGGCTGGAGGGCACGGTCGGTTCGATGCGAGGCAAGTGGCATGAGGTTTCCGGCATCCCCGCACGTGTCACATACCACCCTAGCTACCTGCTACAAAGCGGAGGCTCGAACGACGTGAAACGCGCTCTTTGGGAGGACATGTTGGCCGCGATGGAAAAACTCGGAATGCCCATTTCCGAGAAACAACGCGCGTTTTTCCTGCCAAAGACTTCTTGAAAATCACGCAACACCCTTTTCGCCAAGTGCCGGGATGGCTCTCGGTGCTTTTTTGCGGCGCAGTCCGAACTGTCTCACGGCATGGCGCTGAAGGTGGGCTTTTGCCTCCTCGATGCTATCCGTGAAAAAGATCAATTCAGGATCTTCGGGGCTGATGGTTCCCTCCTCCGCCATCTTGTAAACGAAGTCCATCAAGGGCTGCCAGAAGTCCTTGCCCATGAGGATGATGGGGAAATTTCTCAGTTTTCCGGTTTGGATGAGGGTCATGGTTTCAAACATCTCGTCCAGGGTGCCCGCGCCGCCGGGCAGGACGATGAAGGCGTAAGAGTATTTCACCAACACGGTCTTGCGCGTGAAAAAGTAGCGCATGGTGACTGAACGGTGGACGTAGGGGTTGAGGTGTTGTTCGAAGGGCAGCTCGATATTGACGCCGATCGAGCAGCCACCTGCCTCGAAGGCTCCTTGGTTTCCCGCCTCCATGATGCCGGGGCCGCCGCCGGTCATCACGGTAAACCCAAGTTCCGCGCAGGCAGCTCCCATTTTCCGCGCCATTTCATGATACGTGGTGCCCGGCGGAGTGCGGGCCGAACCGAAAATGGTGACGCAAGGGCCGGCGAAATGCAGCACCCGGAAGGCTTTCAGCAGGTCTTTGCTGACAAAATACAGCGTCTTGAGGTCGCGAAAACGGGAGCGCGGGCCGGAAAGCAGCGATTGGTCGCCGGTTTCGAGTTCGAAGATCTCCTGCTCGAGGATTTCCTGCGGGGTGACTTTTTGCGGGTGATCGGTGGTCAGGGTTTCGGCGGGATCAGGACTGGTCACGGGTGTTCCGTAGCATCGATCAGACGGCAGGGAAAAGAATTTCGCGCGCCGTTGAACGCCCTCAAGGCGGTCCTGCGGGCTGCTT
>JBGSRM010000187.1:0-13765 GCA_041737575.1 Akkermansiaceae bacterium | reverse complement strand
CGACGGTTGGAAAGCACGGAGACGAGGGAATGATAGCGAAGTATGTGAAGGGGCAGGGAGGAGATTACAGGCAGCTTCACCGGAGCGAGCAGTTGGAACTCTTCTGAATACCCCGCGGCTTGCCGCGGGGATTTTTATTGCCTTGGGTAATACCACAGGGATCAGCATTGGTGGCGCATCAAACGCGACTCTTTCCTCTAGCCTCACCGGAATCGTCATCAGCGTGCCCATTACCACTGCAAATACCGGTCAAACCTCCACGATCTCATTCAGCAGAACCACCGCCGATACGGGCTCGCTCACCCTCAACGGCGCGATCGGTGGAAACGGAAATGTCACGTTCTCCACTCCCAATGTGAGCAGCAACGGCCAAATCCAGACCATCAATCTGGGTGCTGCGGGAACGTGGGCCGGCAACACCACGATGACGACCGGGAATATGAACAACGCGACGCTTATCAGAAATACGAGCGGAGCCGCCAATGTCCTGCCGGTCACCACGGTGCTGACCATGTCCGGCGGAGTTGGGGCGGGTAGCGGTCGCAACGTGACATTTGACTTGAACGGCCAAGACCAAGAGCTCGCGGGTCTGCAAAACACTACGGCGGCTGACCGCAACCAACGGGTGACCAGCCCAACCGCCGCCACGCTGACCATCAACAACACTTCCGACTACACCTTCGGTCTCGCCACTGGCGGCGCCGATCCCGGTAATGGTCAAATCGCCGGAGCCATCGCCCTGACCAAGGACGGAACAGGAACCTTCACCCTTGCCTCGGGCCAGGCCTACACTGGCCAGACCACCATCAACGGCGGCGGACTGCGGATGGAACACGCAAACTCGTTGGGAAGCACGGCGGCGGGCACCGTGGTGAATGGAAGTATCACCGCCAGTAGCGGCAACGCACGGCTCGAACTCGCAGGCGGTATCTCGACAAATGTCGGCGAATCCATCACCATCAACGGTGCCGGCAACTTCAGCGGCGCATTGACCAGCGCCAGCGGCAACAACAACTGGCAGGGCGATGTCACCATCGGATCCGCAGGAACCCGGATCGGGGCAATCGCAAACGCCACCCTTGAGGTTAGCGGGGTGATCGACAGCGGAGTTGTCAACACAGGACTGAACATCCGCACAGCGAACACCACCAACTCCACCGTGATCCTTTCTGGAGCCAATACCTATCTTGGCGATACGACCATTGTCATAGGTAAACTACAGATCGCAGGGGGTGACGATCGCCTGCCCGTGGGAACAACACTCAGGCTGACCGGCACAACACTCGCCAACAGCACCGAATTCGACCTCAACGGCTCCAATCAGGAGGTGGCTGGCATCTCACTGGGCGGCGGTAACGCGGCCTTTAACAGCGTCAACAATTCCTCGGCCACCTTATCCACCTTCACCGTCAACACGGCAGCTGCCTCAACCTTTGACGGCATACTGAAAGGCAATCTCGCATTGACGAAAGACGGAGCCAACACGCTCACCCTCGGCGGTGACAACACCTACACCGGCACGACCACGGTATCCGCTGGCTCCCTCATCATCAACGGCGCGGTCGCGAGCACCTCCGTGGTGGTCAACGGCTCGCTCGGCGGCTCCGGAGTGTTGGCCAACGCCACACTCAGCGGCTCAGGTTCCATCAACCCCGGAAACAGCCCCGGCATCATGACCGCCGCCGCGACC
The DNA here is from genome assembly GCA_041737575.1 of Akkermansiaceae bacterium. GTDB lineage: Bacteria > Verrucomicrobiota > Verrucomicrobiia > Verrucomicrobiales > Akkermansiaceae > Luteolibacter. The sequence continues at coordinate 12,075 of JBGSRM010000187.1, read as the reverse complement.
AATCCTACAGGAGGCCTGGATTATAACTTCGAGTTCACGGCTGCGAACGCCTCTCCTGTCTGGGATGCCCCCTTGGACAGCGACAACGACGTGCTCCGCCTCACCGGCGCAACTCCATTCACAGCCGATCTGGCAGTAACAAACATCATCAACATCTACTTCAACCTCGCTTCGCTACAAGTCGGTGATGTCTTAACCGGCGGCTTCTACACCGATAACAACGCTGACTTTCTCAGCATGATAGACAACGCCGAATTCCAATTCTTCATTGCCGCGCTTGGTGGCTCGGAGTCATACGGAGGCAATACTTACAACCCATATACCGGCATCATCAGCACGGCGACAGTATCGCAGACCGCGAATTTCGGAGCGGGCGACGTGAACGGCTTTACCACGCAGTTCACTGTGATTCCTGAACCATCCGCCGCAATGCTTGGTGGCCTCGGACTCATGTTGTTATTCCGCCGCCGCAGAGCTTGAAACTCATCGGGTCTCGTCTTGGTTCAATCCCTTTACGAACATCCCATCCAAAGGGTCATAAGGTGCTATTACAGATGAAATAACCGAGGTATCAAAACCTCGAAAAATCATATTCAAGAGTTTTTAATGTATATACCATGTGAATCTTTTTCATTGAAAGCCACTACATTTTTTGTCAATCTAAAGCTTGTTCATTTTACTGCTTCTGACTCTGGAATGGATAGAAGACCCGATTTGCAAAACCCATGAATCTCGAAAAACCAAGCCGCCATCAGCGATCTCAGCCCGGCTTTGCTCTGATCACCTGCATCACCCTGATGGTGCTGCTTTCCATTCTTGCACTTGGATTGCTCTCGCTTTCCAGCGTTGCCGTTCGGTCCAGTAAGGAGGGTGAGGCGAACGCGGCTGCTCGTGCCAACGCGCGGATGGCGTTGATGATGGCCATCGGTCAGTTACAGAGGGAAATGGGACCGGACTCACGCATCTCAGCTCCTCAAGATGCGAACCCAACACCGCCTCCAGGTGGTCAGGCTCGTTGGACCGCCGTTTACGATGCTTGGAAGTGGAACGCTAATGCGGCAACCTCGGAAACCCCACAGAGCCGTACAACGGTCTTCCGCGGCTGGCTGGTATCAGGCGCAAACGAGGCGAGCGGCGTGCCGGCCGGCAATGGGGAGATTGTTTTAGTGGGACCAAACAGCCTGTCTGCGGGTAGCCAACCCGTTGATCAAATCAAAGTACCCATGCTATCCGTCACCCGCGACAACCGCAAAGGGATGATCGCATGGTGGACTTCCGACGAGTCCACGAAAGCTAAGATCAATGCGGGTAGCGAAACAACGTTGGCGTCCAATCCCCTGTACGAATCGCAATCACCACGTCACATCGGGCACAAGTCCATCGATTTGCTGAAAAATCTCGACTGGAAACCGGGTCAGCGTTCGTCAACTGTCAGCACGGGTGGAGTCAACCTCGCGGCGGAATACGGCTCGGGCGGTGGGCTCGGTCGCCTCAGCCACGATGTCACCGTGTATTCCGCCGGAATACTCGCCGATGTGCGCGGGGGGCACCTCAAACGGGATCTTACCAACCTGTTGTCCCGGCCCATCGCGGAGTTGGTCAGCAAGCCCCTCTACATGGCGGATGGACGGATCAACCGTTTTCTGATCGATTCGAACGGCGCATTGACAAACAACTCATGGGCGGCCACGAACGGCACCGGCGCGAACCGCTGGGGCATCAATCTCGAGGAACTCCATCTGTTCCATGAGATCCATCGCGAGGTGGACTGGAATACGGGAAAACCACAGCTTGTGAACAAGAGCAACAGGACTGCAATCATCAATGATCGCTTCTTCATCTATCGCAAACCGATCCTGGAATCCGTGAGCCTGATTCTTTCCTTCATCGCGTCGCCCGAAGCCGGAACCACTCCGACCACCTACCGCCTCGATGCCAACATGGATACCATAGCCGCCCTCTCGAACCCGAACGACATCCCGATCGTGTGGCCGTCCAGCGTGAATGTACATGTGGAGACGGAGGGCTTCCCCTACAGGCCTAGGTGGAATATCAAAAGGCTTGGCAGAACACCATCCATCCCAGATCTCACCCACACGGTGCAACCAATCAACAGTCCTTTCTTCAAATCCGCCATAAAAAACGGCTTCACCCTCGAACCCGGGGAGGGTGCTGTGTTCGGTGCCTCCACAACTGACACACAAGCCAGACAGGTCAACTTGACACGCGGTTTCGTGCCTCGCGGCGGGGTTCGTATCTCCGATTCTGATTGGGATGGAAACAACATACCCGAGCCCACCGACGGTCTCCGTGCGACCGGTCTTCGTCCGACGGACAAAATGGATTTCTCGATGGTACCCACCTCTACAAACTATGGCAACACGCCCAGCGGATGGATTTCATGCTATGCGAAAGTAGGCGACGCATCCGGCGGGACAACCACCAACATGGCCATCCAACGGTTCGGGGGCGGAAATAACAGTGGGATGACAGCCGCACCGATCAATACCTACATGCCTGGCTCAATCACAACCTCTCAGAAGCCGGATATTCAGAATTTTATCGGAACCCCTTTGCCAGTCCTCATGGTGACGACCATGAGCAATGTAGAAAGAAGCCGCACACTCCTTACGCCTCCGAACGCGATTCCCTCACGCCCTTATCTTTTCCACGAGCCAGCAACCCTCAACATGAGCATCATATCGAATAGTGCCTCAAACTACATACCAACGATGCAGAACTCGCAGCTTTTGACCATTGCGGAACCGATGGACTTCACTTTCGGCAACGACCGTACCATGGCGGCGGGAGCAGGCGGGCGGAATCTATATCATGGTGGAGCCCGGGAAGCCGGCTTGGGTGGCAGCTTCAACGTAGTCAAACGTCGCATCCCTTTGGCGGCACCCCTTTCCCTGGGAGCCTTCGAAAACGCAATCGCCTGCGGATTCGTTAGTCGATATTCAGGTGGAACAGCACTCACCGGCACCGCAGACTTACTGAACACCCTGCCAGCCCCACGTTCGTTAGGATCCGGGCTAGAGCCACAGGGGGCCAAGGTGACACTGGCGAAATCCATCGGTAACTCATGGTCGAATCCCTTCCTAACCTCCGACCTCTTGCATGACGGCACCTACCACGACCAGTCCTGGATGGCCAACACCGCGCTCTGGGACTCGTGGTTCCTTTCCGGAATCGTCGCGCCGAACTCAGCCAGCTCCGCATGGAACAATGATGCCCGCAGTCAGAAGCAGCAGTTTCAAGATCTGGCTGCAGGCACAGCCCCCCTGCGCAACGGACGACTGGTCTACCATCCTCACAATTCGGCCGAAGAGGCCGTGGTCGAGCTTTTCGACGGTGAGATTCTTCGGCCAACCGCTATCAACAAACTCACGAAATATTTACTCGTCGATGGTGCTTTCAACGTGAACTCCACCTCGCAGGCGGCATGGAAAGCATTCCTTACCAGTGTGAAGGAACAACAACTCTTCGATTCAAACGGTACGGCTCAGAAAAAAACACACCCGTTTGGAACTTTGGGATACGCCGTCAAAGAGGCCACCAGCGGCACGGAGGGGGATTGGAATGGTTTCCGCGATCTAACGGATGCTCAGATGGATTCCCTGGCCCAAGCGATTGTTGTCGAGGTGAAAGCGCGTGGCCCCTTCCTCAACATGGCAGACTTTGTAAACCGCCGCCCGAACAGCTCGGATACCACTCATAGAGCAGTCGGTGCCCTGCAGGCGGCGATCGACAAGTCCGGCATCAACGACCGCTTCGAGGCAGCAGGTCGCGCAATTACACCGACGGATCTTCCGACGTTGGCAGGGAGAAACACGCTAAACAGCGAGCCGACCGCCGCACGTGCCATCGGTGCTGCCGGTTACCTTAGTCAAGCAGCGGTACTCACCGCCTTCGGTTCCCAGATCACGGTGCGCGGTGATACGTTTCTCATACGCACCTACGGTGACCACCGCGACGAGGCAGGAAACATCCTGGCGAAGGCTTGGTGCGAGGCCGTTGTCCAGCGCACACCGGAATATGTGGATCAGACAAATCCCCCCGAAGCATCGGTAGGCCTTACACCTGCCAACACAGAGTTCGGCAGGAAGTTCAATATTGTGTCATTCCGCTGGCTCAGTCCGGATGAAATTTAACGTTTTCAAGGATGATAAAGAAAACTCAAAAACCATGTCTCTTCGCTACGTCGCCTCTTACATTCTAACCATTCTGGCCATGCTTTCCCTGGCAGGAACAAGCAGCGCCCAAGCGGAACCTGTTCCTGAGAAAAAGGAAGAGGGAGCGATGGTTCGCATCGTTTGCGTCCAAAGCCTCAGCGGAAATAAGGAAGAGGAGATCACACTCGCAACAAAGACCGAGGAAGGAAATTGGAACGAGTCGGGTAACCTCTCGCTGCGCTCGCCGTTCATCACGGATTGGGTTCGTGTGCCCGTCGGATTGAACCATGTGGTAAGGAAAGAGGCTCAAGAGTTTGTCTCCCTCGGATCGTTCACCATTTCCCCGACAATGAATAACGCCGTGCTGATTCTTGTGCCGGATCTGAAGAAAAAAATCTATCGGATCCAATTGATCGATCCCTCGAAACTCAAGTTCCAGAAAGGAAAGGCTCTCATCGTGAACTACTCGAACATTTCCGCGATGGTGAACATCGGTGATAAAACGAAGACGATTGAACCCGGCCAGCAACTCGTAGAAACCATCAAAACTGACGCGAACGACATGCACCGAATGCTCATCGCCTATCTCGACAAGGACAAAAAGGTCGTGCCATGCTATGACAAATTCGTATCTGCCAACCCGAAAACCCGGAAATTCATCCTGCTCTTCCCCGATCCAGACACCGGCCTGAGAGCGATGAGCCTTTCCGAGTTCGACCCCATTGAGTGAGCTTCGATTCTCCTTCTCCACCATACGACTACAAAGCCATGAATCTCAAAAAAATCCAACTCATCCCCCATGTCATGGTAATGGCTGCGGCCTTCTTTATGGGCGCTCAATCTGTGTCCGCACAAGACGCGGAAGCCAAGCCCATGCTGCGCCTGATCTGCGCTACCAGCGTCGGTAAAGGACAGAAGATTGTCCTAGCAACCAAAAGCGAGGACGGGAAATGGAATAGACTGGCGGAAGCGGAGCTTCGAGCGTCTTTGGTATCCGAATGGCTGCCCTCACATGCCGGAGAAATCCACATCTTGATCAAACAGAAAACCGGTTTGGAATCCATTGGCCATTTCACCCATCCGGCGGGTGCCAATCAAGCTCTGGTGATCCTGATTGCCGATGAGAAGGCGAAAACCTACCGCGCTCACGCTGTCGATCCCGGAAAAGATGGCTTCGACGCAACCACCTCATTGATCATCAATGCCAGTGAAGTCGCCGGAACCGTTTCCCTCGGCCCGGAAGTCGTGGAGGTCGAAGCGGGGGTGCATCTCGTCGCAAAACCCGGGCTGGACGAGAATGGCGGTTATCGCCTTATGGTTCAATACCCCGACCCACAGCGAGAGAAGCAACTCTGCTACGATCGTCAGGTCATCCCTAATGCGAACTCTCGCAATATCATCGTCCTGCTCCCTGACCCATCTGTGAACCTCAGAGTCATCAACATATCCGAGTTCGGCCCATTTGAGTGATATTCCATAGCCAAGATCCCTAACCTCCACCGCATAAATACCACTATGACCCGCAAAACCTCATCAAGCCATTTCACCGTCCGCTTGGAGTATTAACAGCGTTTCTCGCCGTTCTGGTCTGCCTGTGATCCGTAGTGGAAGCGGATGAGGCAGCCGAAATCAAACTTCGATTCATCTGTGTTTCCGCCTTGGAAGAGAACCAGAATGTCTCAATAGCCTCACACCAGAGCAACGGAAATTGGAAAGGACATGGCAGATTCTCAATCTCAGTTCCCACACAGGCACCGTCTTGTTAGGCGCCGCCGAGCATAAGATCGAGGCCGGGCAAAAGATTGTTACCAAGCCGCCGCTGGAGGACACAGGGATGTTTCGGTTGATGGTCTCACATGCCAAGAATGAAGGTGAAAACGTTACCTGTTATGATCGCCAGGTTTCCGGTAGCCCGGACTCTCGCAAGATCCTCTTTCTGCTCCCGGACGAAACGCTTGGCATGAAAGTTTCCAGTCTTCCCATCATCGGAGAACTTGAATAATGGCATACCGCCAACCTGTTTCCTGCCAATCTCGGAACTGTTAGAATGCGCCGCTAATCCCCTTCAGAACCGCCGAACCGTCGTGCCAATCGTTGATTTCCAATGCCTTGCTCTTCCCTTCGATGCTGCTGGGCGCAGTGACCTTTGGAGCGAGGGATTTGGCGGGCATGGTGTAGATAAATGGAACGTCTTCTCCGCCGAATTTTTTCTTCATGCTGTTTGCAAGGGCGGTCATTTGTTCTGCGAAGAGAGCACCTTCGTCCTCGGCCACCATATCGGGGCTGCTTATGAAAATGATGCCTTTGAGAGCGGCCGGGGTGAAGGATTCCACGAGCACGTTGTTGGTATATGATGCTGTGGTTTTAACGGATGCGTTTAAAGTCGGGAAGCTGCCCCACGCCGCGGCATCGGGCACGGATTTGGTTTTCATGATCGCCGGCACGTATTCACTCCAGTAGGTTTTCCAAGCGGAGATGTAGTTTCTTGCGTTCGCGTCAAAGAATTCATTGCCGGGTCGAATGGCGGCCAATTGTTTGTAGTCCTCCATCAGGCTTGGGGCGAGATTGAGATGTTCGGCGGCGATCCATTCCTTGAGCAACGCATCGCGGGGAGTGCCCTTATCCTTATGAGTCCGCATGAATATGAGGCCCACCGGACGTTCTGTTCCTTTTGCAAGCGCGTTGGCAATGGCAAGAGCTTCATCCGAGGCATCTTCCCAGAGCGATGCGAATCGATTCTGATCCGGCGGGGAAGTCGAGGTGGAGACTGCAAAACGACGGGGGAAGTCCGAGGTGGAACCTTTGGCCTTGCGCGTGATCGCACGGAGGATACCGGGAACTTTTTCGGTTTTTTCGAATTTCAGATCAGCGGGTGCGGCGACATAATACACATCGCCAAACACCACGTTTTGTGCGGAGCGTTCGACAACTGTTTTCCCATCGATCTCCATCCACGCGCGGATCGTATGGGCTTTGCTGCCGGCTTGGGTTGGCGGCAGCGTCAAGCTCCATTCCCTCATGCCGGGAGTGACGGGAATGGATTGTTCTTTTCCATCGAAGCTGAATTTGATCACGCCGTTTACGATATCTTTTGGTTCGCCCCAAAAGACATTTGCAGCTCCCCAGATGGTGACGGGGACATCGGCTTGGAGCACGGCGTTATCGACAAACTGGCTGCTAAGGATAGGTAGTTTTCGATATTCCTCCAAAAGCTCGAAGTTTTCATTCAAAGGAGCGGCACCGGCAATTTTCAGTTGCTGCTTCGGCCATGTTTCGGTCGTCACCATTGCGTTGTCGTAGGCAATGAACGGAGACGCGGGCAGCAGGGCTTTGTTGTAGAGATTGGGTTGGTTGCCCACACCGCCGGTGGCATAGGAAACGCCGCGCGGAGATGGAACCTCGGGGGAGCTGACGATTACCTTGTCGCCATCAATTTTTACCGTTGCCGGATGCCATACGCGATCTTCACCGGCGAGGAAGAAGAGTTTGATCTGGCTCTCGCCATTTTCGATGGGAGTTGGAATGGCGAGGTTTTCTTTGGAGTTGGTAAGTGTTTCCCCGACTTGGAGGCCGTCCGCATGATCGAAGGATACGATGAGCTGCGGGCCTTTTACTTCGTATGATTTGAAAATCGGGCCATCGCTGGCGATGTCTTTGCCGTATTGGTTTTTCAAGGCGTGAAGGGCTAGGCGTTTTCCGGGAAGGGCTTTATTGAAATAGTGGATGGCTCCCGCGATGTCGATCTGGCAGGCCATACCGGTGTTGGGGATGTCGCGTGCGAGCAGGGCTCCCATGCGCATCCCGCCCATTTGATCGATTTCTGGTGCTTCCTTGAATCCCGGGGAATAGAACTGGTGGAAATAGACCGGAAGATCGGGACGGTTCCAAACTTTCCTCCAACCACGGATCAGGCTGTGGAGGTTGTTGTAGTAGAAGATGCCTTCGTGGATATTGGCGTAGCCTTGGTTCCAGATGCAGCCGCGTATGGCGTAGGGGATCATCGGGTTGATACGTGCGTTGAAAAGCCAGGTTGCCTCGCGGTTCTCATTCATGATGCCGGGAGCTCTGGTGCTGATTTTTTTCGCGATTTCCCCTTTGGCAACCAGCTCCTTGTTAGCGGCAATGGTATCTTCGATTTGCTGATAAAATTTGTCCCATGCCGCCTTGTGTTCGGGCGTGGTGGGATCGGATTCGAGGACTTTTTGATGGATTGCTTTGGTGTATTCATCCGCGCCTTCCGCAAAACCCTCGCGAGGTGTCCATGCCTGGATGCTGGTCTGGCTGAAGGAGCAGTTGAGGATGCCGATCGGAACGTTCAGTTCGCGATAAAGCTCGTATGCGAAGGCAAAGGATACCGCACTGAAGTTCGGCGCATCGGTGCTCCAGACGGCGGTCGCGTGTTCGATGGGTTGGGGTGCTGCGAAATAGTTGGTGATTTTCGATTCGCGGATGACGGGTGGCTTTTCCTCACCAGCCTCGACACGAGCCGCGATCTGTTTTTGCAGGACGCGTCCCACATCGCACGCCGAGGCAAGCCATTGCATGTTGGATTGGCCGGAAGCCATCCATACCTCGCCGACGAGTATGTCCTTGAGCGTTTTTGATGTTTCACCGCTTGCGGCGATGATCATTTCGCGCGGCTCGAAACTTGCTTCGAGTTCATCGAGCTCGATCATCCACTTGCCGTTTTCGCCCGCCATGGCTTCCTTTTTCTGACCTGCGAAGCTGACGGAAATCTTTGACCCCGGCTTCGCCCAGCCCCAGACTGGGACTTTCATTCCGTGCTGAAGCACTGCCTGATCGGCAAAGGGCGCGCCGAGTGAGAATTCCTGCTCCGCATCCGCCTTGTGTGAAAAACCGAACGGTGTTGCTAGGATAAGGGCTAAAAATAGGGATGTGGGTTTCGTCATGACTGCTGGAAAGTAGGGTGATCAGAACGGAGTTTCCATGCTAGAAATATCAGTCCATTTGGGGAAAATTTGCGATAAGATTTCATCATTGCCATATTCTTCATTTTTAGAGTTTGAGCTTTTCGGAATCCCGTTCCAGATTGCGGCGTCACGAGTTTTCCTGTCCTGAAAAATGAACGCCCTCACACGCAGTGCCCAAGCCTATTGGCAATCCTCCATTGGAAAAAAACTAATCGTAGCCGTTACCGGGCTGGCCATGGTGCTTTTCCTTGCCGCTCATCTAACTGGTAACATGCTTATCTATGCAGGCCGCGAGGCATTCAATGAATACGCGGAGTTTCTCCACACCGCGGGTCATGGCGCGCTGATCTGGGTTGCCCGAGTTGGCTTGCTGGTGACGGTTGTGCTTCATGTATGGGCCACCATTTGCCTGACCCGCCAGAACAAGGCCGCCCGCAAAGAGCCTTACGCTTTCAAGACGACGATTCAGGCGAAAAAGTCATCGCTCATCATGATTTGGAGCGGGCTCACCATTCTCGCATTCATCATTTTCCATATTCTTCACTTCACCGTCCGCGTGAATAGCGACCTGGCCAAACTGGGCAAAACCGATCCGTACGGTATGGTCGTCGCAGGTTTCCAAGGCGGGGAAATGATCAACATCCTCGTCGTTGTGTTTTACATCATCGCGATGACCCTGCTCTGCTCCCACCTGATTCACGGCGTTGCCTCTATTTTCCAGACCCTAGGTCTGCGCTCGAAGAAAGCCCAGGAACTCATCCAAAAAACATCTCTCGGTTATGCGGTGGTCATCTGGCTCGGTTTCATTTCCGTCCCACTTTCCATCGTTTTCGGTCTCGTGCGCTGATCATTGAATATTGATTATTGAAAATTGAGTATTGCGAAAATGACCCCTGTAGACCTCAAAGCCCGCTGCAAGAAGTTTTCCCTACGTGTGATGCGCTTGGTTCGCGCTCTTCCTGATGACCGAGTCGGTCGCACCATCGCAAACCAGTTAGTCCGATCAGGCACATCTGTCGCCGCAAATTACCGCGCCGCCTGTCTCGCCAAATCCCCTGCGGACTTCGCCTCCAAAGTCGGCATAGCCGTCGAGGAATCCGATGAATCCGCCCTCTGGATGGAACTCATCATTGAAGATAACATTCTCCCTGCCAATCATGTGGAATCTTTATTGCAGGAAGCGAATGAACTCACCGCCATATTCTGTGCATCCATCAAAACCAGCCGCCAAAACCATCTTTGAATCATCAATATTCAATTTCCAATCCTCAATTCCTTATGTCACTCGATAGCAAAATTCCTTCAGGTCCCTTGGAGCAAAAATGGTCCAAACACAAGATGGACTCCAAGCTCATCAATCCGGCTAACAAACGGAAATTCTCAGTAATCGTCGTTGGCTCCGGCCTCGCGGGCGGTGCGGCCGCAGCCTCGCTCGCCGAGCTTGGGTATCAGGTAAAATGCTTCTGCTATCAGGATTCGCCGCGTCGCGCCCACTCCATCGCAGCTCAGGGTGGCATCAATGCCGCGAAAAACTACCGCAACGATGGCGACTCAGTTTACAGGCTTTTCTATGACACGATCAAGGGCGGCGACTTCCGTTCACGTGAGGCGAATGTCTATCGCTTGGCGGAAGTTTCCAACGCAATCATCGACCAATGCGTGGCCCAGGGAGTTCCCTTCGCTCGCGAATACGGCGGCCTGTTAGATAACCGTTCCTTCGGCGGCGCGCAGGTTTCCCGCACCTTCTACGCCCGTGGCCAGACCGGCCAACAGCTTCTCATCGGTTGCTATCAGGCGCTCGAAAAAGAAATTCACAAAGGCGGTGTGAAAATGTTCCCCCGCACGGAGATGATGGATCTCGTTTTGGTCGATGGACATGCCAAGGGCATCGTGGTCCGCGACCTCAATACCGGCGCGATTTCAACCCATGCGGCGGATGCGGTGATTCTCGCGACCGGCGGCTATGGAAATGTCTTCTTCCTTTCCACCAACGCCATGGGCTGCAACGTCATGGCCGCATGGCGCGCTGCAAGACGCGGAGCGTATTTCGCAAACCCCTGCTTCACCCAAATCCACCCGACCTGCATTCCCGTTTCCGGTGATTACCAATCCAAGCTCACTCTCATGTCGGAGTCCTTGCGGAACGACGGTCGCATTTGGGTTCCGAAAACCCGCGAGCTCGCGGAGAAGCTGCGCAAAAAGGAAATGAATCCGGCGGATGTTTCCGAAAACGATCGCGATTACTTCCTGGAGCGCAAATACCCATCATTCGGCAACCTCGCGCCGCGTGATATTTCTTCCCGTGCCGCAAAAGAAGCCTGCGATGACGGACGTGGCGTCGCCCCAACAGGCTTGGGGGTTTATCTAGATTTCCGGGATGCTACGAAGCGCTTGGGCGAAGACACCATCCGCTCTCGCTACGGCAACCTTTTCCAGATGTATGATAAAATCGCCGGGGAAAATCCATACGAGCGTCCGATGATGATCTATCCCGCTGTCCACTACACCATGGGCGGCCTGTGGGTTGATTATAACCTCATGTCGAACATCCCCGGCCTACACGTTCTCGGCGAAGCGAATTTCTCCGACCACGGCGCAAACCGTCTCGGTGCCTCCGCGCTCATGCAAGGTCTCGCCGATGGCTATTTCGTCATACCTACCACCATCGCGAACTACCTCGCCACGCAGAAACCCGGTTCCGTTTCCAACACGGATAAAGATTTCACCGAAACGGAGGCCGCAGTCCGCGAGCGCATCTCCAAGCTGATTTCGATCCAAGGCAAACGCACCGTCGATTCCTTCCACCGCGACCTCGGAAAAATCATGTGGGACAAATGCGGCATGGAACGCAGTGCCGATGGTCTTACCGAAGCTCTCGAAAAAATCCCTCAAATCCGCGAGGAATTCTGGAACAACGTCCGCATCCCAGGCTCAGGCGATAACGCGAATATGGAACTCGAAAAAGCAGG
>JBGSRM010000178.1:0-2909 GCA_041737575.1 Akkermansiaceae bacterium | reverse complement strand
GATGGAGAGTTTTTCCTCGAATTCGCCGAGGGTGGAGTAGATGTTGATGGCGCGGGTGAAGAAGGTTTCGTCCTGGAAGTAGGTGTTGAAGAACGAGTCGAGGCGGTCGATTTCGCGGTCAACGGATTCGCGGACTTCTTTGGGGCGAGATGGGCGGCGTGGTTCGGTGACGTTGCGGAAGACGAAGATGTCAGGGGTTCCTTTGACTTCGTGAGCCTTCATGGCGGTGAAGAACTCGTATTCGGTGCCGCTTTCGAAGCCGCCGCCGCCGGGTCTGGGATGGCGTTGGGGGTCGAGGGGGGTTCCGAGGCGAGACCAGAGGATGCAGACGACGATGTCGAAATCATCCATGTGGGGGATGTTTTCCTGGTAGTCTTTGGTGGCTACCATGACTTCGTGCTCCCAGAAGTAGGGCTCGATGGAGGAGATGGATCCGATTTCGGATTGGAGGCGATCGACGATGCGTTTCGCGGTTTCACGTTCCAGCTTCACATCGCCGGGGGAGGAGAAGAAGATGCGTATGTTCATGGGGGTATTTTGTCGGAAAGTTTTAAGGTCTTAAAGTATTAAAGTTGGAAGGTTGGGATTGGTGTTTAGTGCCGAGTGAGCAGTGATCAGTGATCAGTGAGTTTGCTAGTTTTCAGTTGGAAGAGGAAGAGAGGAAGAGTGGGGGAGTGGTTTCTGGCTTGTGGGTGGGGGGGATTGGTGGTGGAGTTTAGGAATGAGGAAGAGATGGATGATGATGTTGAGTGGTTTGGTTTTTGTTGGTGGTTTTTCGTTTTATGTGATGGGGCAGGAGGATGCGGAGGAGGTTGATTCGTTAGTGGAGGCTGTGCCGAAGATGGTGCGGGTGCAGGTTGAGTTTATTGATGTGCCGCATGAGGTGGTGACGGATTTGCTTTTTGGGGAGGATGCGCCGGTGGGGGATGTTGAGATGAGGAAGCGGTTGGGGGTGTTGATTAAAGAGGGGAAGGCGAGTGTGATGGAGACGATGGTTTGTCTGGCAAACGATGGACAGAAGGCAACTACGGAATCTGTGCAGGAGTTTATTTATCCGACAGAGTATGAGCCTGCGGAGGTGGCGAATGTAGTGGATGCGGAAGGGAAGAAGACGGAAGAGAGCTTGGATGCGTTAAAGCGTGATCATTCGGTGGGGCCGACGCCTTCGGCGTTTGAGACAAAAAATGTGGGGTCTACGTTTGAGGTTGAAGCTAGTTGGAGCGAGGAGGATGAGCTTATTCATGCGCGTCTGAATCCTATCATTGTTTATCATACGGGGAACGAGGTATGGGCAGAGTGGAAGGGTAAGCAGGGTGATGCTCCGGTTGTGATGCCGAATTTTTACAAGATTACGCTGGATTCCAAAGTGAGCCTTTCCGATGGCAAGCCTATGTTTTTGGCGGTGGTTGCGCCCAAGAATGGGGAGGGCAAGACGGATGCGAAGAGGAGGTTGATGGTGTTTGTGAAGGCGGATTTGGTGGGAAATGAGAAATAATGTGATGCGTTATGAGGGTATTGTTTTTGATCTTTGTTCTGGGTTTTGTCGCTTCTGAGTTTTGTTACGCGGAGCGGAATGTCCGGGTGGTTGTTCAGTTGGTTGAACTGACGAAGAAGGAAATGGATGGATTGCTTGAAGATGGGGGTGCTATTCACCCTGAGATTCTTGGTCTTGTGAAATCGGGTGGGGCGGATGTGTTGGATACGGTTATGATTACGGGGAGGGAGTCAGAACGAATGGAATTTTTTTCGGGGGTGGAGGTGATTTATCCCACGGAGTATAATCCGCCGGGGTATGAAGGCGATATTAAGTTTTTTTATCCGCCGGATCGTTCGATAGGTGGTGCTTTCGAAACAAAAAATACGGGGGTGTCGCTGACCATTGATTCAAGAATTTACCCGAGGAATCGATATGTGAGTCTGCGTTTTGAACAGCAATATGTGAGGTTGTTGAGATTGCAGACGTGGACCGAATATAGGGATCAGTGGGGGGATGGATCGCTGCGGATGCCGATTTTTGAGAAGTGGGCTACGGATACGAATTTGAATTTGGAGGTGGGGAAGACGGAGTTGGTGAGTGTGTATGCGCCACAGGAGCAGGGGCCTGTGCCGGCTTTGCCGAGGCGGGTGATGATGTTTGTGAGAGTGGATTTGGTCGAGTAGAGGTGCTGCCTAAAAGTCTGAAGGTTGGGATTGGTGATTAGTGCCGAGTGTGCAGTGATCAGTGGGTGTGGTTAGCGGATGACGTCGATGAGGGGTTTGGTGAAGGATTGCACAGCGGCGGCGGGGTTGGTGGGGTTTAGTTCGATTTGTTTGACGATGGCGGAGCCGACGATGATGCCGTCGGCGTGTTTTGCGACGAAGGCGGCTTGTTCGGGGTTTGATATGCCGAAGCCGACGCAGACTGGGATGTGGGTGTGTTTTTTGATTTCGGCGACTTGGGCGGGGATGGATTCGGCGGGGGCGGAGTGGCCGCCGGTGACGCCAGTGCGGGAGAGGGCGTAGATGAAGCCCTGGGCTTTTTCGGCGAGGAGTTTGATGCGGTCGGGAGGGGTGGAGGGTGCGATGAGGCGGATGTGGGAGAGGGAGGAGTTTTCGGCGAGTTCGGAGGAGAGTTCGGCTTCGTCGGGGGGGAGGTCGAGGAGGAGGATGCCGTCGGCACCGGCGTTGGTGGCATCGGTTTGGAATTTTGCGAAGCCGTAGGTGAAGATGGGGTTGAGGTAGGTGAAGAGGACGATGGGTGTGTAGGCGTTTGTTTTGCGGAAGGCGGAGATGAGCTCGAGGGTGCGGGCGGTGGACATGCCGGATTTGAGGGCGCGGTCGGCGGCCATTTGGTTGACGATGCCGTCTGCTAGGGGGTCTGAGAAGGGGAGGCCGAGCTCGATGATGTCGGTTCCGATTTCGACGAGGGT
>JBGSRM010000165.1:0-10123 GCA_041737575.1 Akkermansiaceae bacterium | reverse complement strand
GGGAAGATTGTGGTGACGTGGTATCTGACGGAAGGGGTGACTGAGAGGAAACTGGGGACTGGTTCGAGTGCTGTCGTTCCGGAAGGTGTTTTTGAGGAGATCCGTGCGGTGGCGACGGATGACAAAGGGGCGGTTGCGATTGCCCGGATACCGCTGTCGCGTGGGGAGGAGATGCCATCGCTGGTGTTGGAGCTTGCGAAGATGAATCAGAAGCATGGCTTCGGTGAAACGTTGAATTTCAAAGTGAAGTCGGATCGTATGCCGGATGCCGCGCAGGTACGGGTAAGGGCTAGGTATATTTTACCGACCGGGCATGATGCGGGTGGTGCTGAGCTTTCTGAGGAGGCGGTGAAGGTTGCGACTGCGAACCAATGCCTTGCTTGCCATCAGGTGAATTCGGGGACTGTGGGGCCGTCTTATGTGGATGTTGCGTTGAGATATTCCGGTGATAAGGGAGCGGCGGAACTATTGAAGGAGAAGTTGAAGAAGGGTGGCGGGGGAGTTTGGGGAGATGTTCCGATGCCTCCGCAGGTTGCATTGAAGGCGGAGGATGCGGATCTGTTGATTGCGGCTATTTTAAAGTTGGGTGAGGGTATGACAGAGACGCGTGGAAGTTTGAGTGGAGGTATTCGGCTTTCAGCGGATTATGGGGCGGAGGCTGGTGGTGCGTGGGAGATTTCCGCGGAGGCTCCTGGGTATGCTCCGGCGAGGATGCGTGTGCCTGCCAAGTGAGTCGGGGGGATGAGGTGGATTTTATAAAGAGGCCGAAGACCCTTTTCCATGTTGGTGAATCTGAGTTTGCCAATGGAGGTGAGTCGTGGAGAATGGCGGGCATGAGTCAGTTTGATGCGTTTGAGTTGAAGATGCGTGATGCGGGAATGGGTGAGGCGGTGATTGCTGTTTTCCGGAGGAATTATGAGGCTTTGATGCGGGACGAGACGGGGATGATCGGCGAGGGTGAGATTGATGCGGCGGAGGGTTTGCCGGTTGCGGATGATTTGCCGGAGGGACAAGGCGGGGATTTGTTGGGTGAGGTGGCGGTGATCAAGCTGAACGGCGGGCTTGGAACGGGGATGGGCTTGCAGGGGCCGAAGAGTTTGTTGGCGGTGCGGGAGGGTGTGAATTTTTTGGATTTGATGGTGAGGCAGGTTCTTTCGCTGCGTGAGAAGAGCGGGAAGAAGGTGCGGTTGTTGTTGATGAACAGTTTCAGCACCAGTGAGGAGACTTTGGGGCATTTGGCGCGATACAAGGAGGAAGGTTTGGCGGATGCAAACGAGGTGGAATTGATGCAGAACATGGTTCCGAAGATTGATGCGGAGACGATGTTGCCGGTCGAGTGGCCAACGGATCGGGAGTTGGAATGGTGTCCGCCGGGACATGGGGATTTGTACCCGGCGCTGGTGGGGAGCGGGTGGTTGGATCGGTTGTTAGACGAGGGTGTGAAGTATGCGTTTGTATCGAATTCGGACAATCTGGGAGCTGTGCTGGATGAGGCGTTGTTGGGATTTTTCGCAGGGAGCGGGGCGCCATTCATG
The DNA here is from genome assembly GCA_041737575.1 of Akkermansiaceae bacterium. GTDB lineage: Bacteria > Verrucomicrobiota > Verrucomicrobiia > Verrucomicrobiales > Akkermansiaceae > Luteolibacter. The sequence continues at coordinate 8,588 of JBGSRM010000165.1, read as the reverse complement.
ATGGAGGTGACGCGGCGGACGTCGGCGGACAAGAAGGGCGGGCATTTGGCGGTAAGGAAGAGTGATGGGAGGTTGTTGCTGAGGGAGGTGGCGCAGTGTGCGGAGGAGGATATGGAGGAGTTTCAAAATATCGGGAAGCATCGGTATTTTAACACGAACAGTTTGTGGTTGAATCTGGCGAAGCTGAAGGAGCAGTTGCAGGCGGATGCGGGTGTGTTGCCTTTGCCGATGATCAAGAACCGCAAGACCGTGGACGCGCGTGATGCGGGATCGAGGGCGGTGTATCAGTTGGAGATTGCGATGGGGGCGGCGATCGAGTGTTTCGAGGGGGCGTTGGCGGTGGAGGTGTCGAGGAGCCGGTTTGCGCCGGTGAAGACGACGGCGGATTTGTTGGCGTTGCGCTCGGATGCTTATGAGGTGCTAGAAGACGGGCAGGTGAGGTTACGGGCAGAGCGTGGGGGAGTGCCGCCGAATGTTTCTTTGTCGAGTGAGTATAAGTTGGTGGATTCGCTGGATGGGTTGGGGGTGCCGAGTTTGTTAGGTTGTGATTCGCTGAAGATTGAGGGGCGGCATTGTTTTGAGGATGGAGTAAAGATTGAGGGAGATGTAGTTTTTGAAAATGAGGGTGTGGACACGAAAGTAATTCGCGCTGGAACCTATAAAAGTGGAGTTTATTGAATTATGTGGAAGGGACGTTTTGCAAAAGAGACATCGACGTTGGTCGAGCAGTTTGGGGAATCGATTTCTTATGATTGGAGATTGTTTCCGCATGATATAGCCGGATCGATTGCCCATGCGAGGGCGCAGATGAAGGCGGGGTTTTTGAAGGCTGTAGAGTTTGAGGCAATCGAGAAGGGTTTGCGTGAGATTGAGGTGGATATTCGCGAGGGGCGTTTTGAGTTCCGTGCTTCGCTGGAGGATATTCACATGAATATTGAGGCGGAGCTGACGCGGAGGATCGGGGATGTGGGGGGGAAGCTGCATACGGCGCGTTCGAGGAACGATCAGGTGGCGACGGATACAAGGTTGTATTGCCGGGCGCAGATTGATGAGATTACGGGTGCGATTTTCGGGTTGCAAAAGGTTTTGGTGGAGCAGGCCGGACGGTATGCGGCGACGGTGATGCCGGGGTATACGCATTTGCAGAGGGGGCAGCCGGTGACGGTGGGGCATCATTTATTGGCGTATGTGGAGATGTTACAGCGGGATAAGGGACGTTTGAATGATTGCCGGAGGAGGTTGAATGTTTCGCCTTTGGGCTCGGGAGCATTGGCGGGATCGACAATCAATTTGGATCGGCAGGGGATTGCGGAGGAGCTGGGTTTTGATGGGGTGACGCGAAACTCGATGGATGCGATTGCGGATCGTGATTTTATTGCAGAGTTGTTGTTCACGTTGGCGATGTGCGGGGTGCATTTGTCGCGGATGAGCGAGGATTTGATTTTGTGGTGCAGTAGTGAGTTTGGATTTGTGAGTTTATCGGATGCGCATACGACGGGTTCGTCTTTGATGCCGCAGAAGAAGAATCCGGATGTGTGTGAGCTGACGCGTGGGAAGACGGGCAGGCTGGTGGGGAATTTGATGAATTTGATGGTGGCGATGAAGGGGCTGCCGTTGACTTACAATCGTGACTTGCAGGAGGACAAGCCGCCGTTGTTTGACTCTGTGGACACGATTCTGCTAGTCCTTGCCGTGAACACCGAAATGATTGCCGCGATGGAAATGCGCGAAGAGAAATGTTTGGCAGCGGCCAGCGATCCGATGTTGCTCGCCACCGATCTTGCCGATGCTTTGGTGAAAGCCGGAGTGCCATTCCGTACCGCCCATGAACTGGTTGGTAAAGCCGTTGCAGAATCGATTCGAAGCAACGTGCCATTGGATCAGTTGGATTTACATAAAATCAATCCCGCTTACACCGATGCGATGAAGTCTGTTTTCTCTATGGAGACCGCTTTAAAAGCGAGAACCAACATCGGGGCTCCATCTATTGATAACGTGAAGCGCGAAGTCGAAAGATGGAGAGCTTGTTTGTGAGTTTGAGGATATTATATAATGCGAGCATTGCTCCGTGATGAATTGCCTGTTCAGCGGTTCTGATTATGAGATAGTTGCGCAGCCTGTTGTATCACCATGTCCAGCGAGGGATCTGAAACCGCCAACCTTCGTTTCCAAGCTACGCGTTGGAGCATGGTTTTGCGCACGCGGGGCGACGGACCTTCGGCAAGGAAGGCACTGGAGGATCTATGCGGTGCCTATTGGTTTCCGCTTTACGCATGGTGCCGTGGTCGTGGCTATTCCTCCCATGATGCCGAGGATTTGATTCAGGGTTTCTTTCTGAAAATCGTCCAGAGCCAGCTTTTCGGATCGGCCGATCCTGCACGTGGCAAACTCCGCACGTTTTTGCTCACAGCCTTGCAGCGCCACATCCGCGATGAGGCGGACAAATCCAGTGCCTCCAAAAGGGGTGGGGGACAGGTGATTTCTATCGACCCGGCCACCGCAGAAGCTTGTTACTCCGCGTCACTCGTTTCCGGCGAAAGCCCCGAGCAGGCTTATGATCGCCAATGGGCGCTCACTGTTCTGGATCACGCGCTCGGTGACATGGAGAAGGAAGCCATTGCCCATGGTAAACTTGTTCAGTTCAACGCCATGCGCCACTTTCTAACAGAAGAAGGCGAAATGGAAGCCTACGCGGTGGCCGCAGCAAACCTCGGCATGTCGACCGGAGCGTTCAAGGTCGCCGTTCACCGTCTTCGTGGCCGGTTTCGTGAGACACTCCGTAACGTGGTGTCGGACACACAACCTGATGAGGCCAATCCGGAAGAGGAAATCGCTTACCTTGCCCAACTTCTGTCCGGTTCTTAGTTTCACGTATCTCTCCACTTCATGACTGAACAGCCTGAGCCAAATCACACGCCTCTCCGCCCTCATCTTTCGGGATTGTCGGTCGGTGCGCTTATGGCGCAGGCGCTGGATGATCTGGTGCCCGGCACTCCATGGCCAGAGGGATACGAACGCATCGGTCTGCTAGGCGTTGGAGGCATGGGCGAAGTCCACCTAGCCCGCGATCCCTTGCTCGGGCGCGAAGTCGCCATCAAACTCGTCCTGCCCGGTCTCCACGGTGAACCGATGATTCTCGAACGACTTCAACGTGAGGCTCGGATCATGTCGTCGCTCAAACATTCGGGCATCGTTGCCGTCCACCGGCTCGTGCCACTCGGAGAAGAAAGCGCTGCCATTGTCATGGAATACGTCGATGGAGGAAACCTCCGCGATCTGATCCGCAAACACGGTTCTTCCTTTCCTGTCGGCGAGGTCTTGCGCATCTCACGCGAAATCGCATCCGCACTCCGAGTCGCACACCAGCACGGAATCGTCCACCGTGACCTCAAACCGGAAAATATTCTCATTACCTCGGATGGCAGCGTCAAAGTGACGGACTTCGGACTTGCCGCACCAGTAGATCCAAAAACTTCCCGGCTCACCATGCCGGGCACTGCCACAGGAACAGCAGATTATATGGCGCCGGAACGCCATCACTCGGCTGACACAGAACCGCTAAGCGACATCTACTCACTTGGTATTATCGTTTACGAAATGCTCACTGGAAATCTACCGCGAGGTAATTTCGATTCTCCACGGGCGATTCGTAAATGTGTTCCCAAGTCGATGAGCGATGCTGTAATGCGGGCTTTGAAAAACAATCCCGTGCAACGCTTTTCATCCATGTCGGAATTCGCCATAGGTTTGGGAAAGGCTACATCACCACGCGCATGGCTGTTGCTCATACCTGGCGTTGCACTCATCGCCTTCGTTTTATCTCAGTTGCTTCCGCGTAATAGCGAGATTCCGTCCGATGTCATACCGAGCACCTCTTCGGTTGCCTGGACAAACATCCTTCCTTCTATCGATCCTTCATTGCATTCCATCTCTGGAAACTGGCGCACATCACCTGAAGGACTTATTTCCGACAATCAAATCTGCATCCTGAAACTCACTGATGAAATGCCGGAGTCCTACGAAATCCGCGTCTCTTTCACCCGCCTCGAAGGCGAGCATTCCATCGCATTATTTTTCCAAACTGCAAGCGGCACCGGCTCCATTGATATCGATGGATGGGGTAAAAATCTATCCGGAGTCCAAGCCCTCGACGGCAGCGACCTTCGCAATGGCAATTCCTTCGCCTTTCCCCTCGCAAACGGACGCACCTACGAACTCCTCGCCACCATACGCCCCGACTCCATTTCCATTTCCATCGACGGAGTTCACAAAATCACCACTCCTATCCAAGGCCGCACGCTCGGCATTGCCTCACCCTGGGCTTGGAATCCCGTCGAACGCCCCGCCGCTCTCGCCATCGGCTCCTACGAATCCTCTACCCGTTTCCATTACATTAAATGGCGACGAATCCCCTAGGTATTCTTTTCTGGTGAAATATTTCATCATTCTGTGTAACCTGAGAGGAGTAATACCCAATCCATGGTCATGCATACGATCTGCCGCACCATTTTCAGCACTTTCCTTCTCGCCCTGCCTGCTCTCGCGCAGGTGACGACGACCGGATTCTCCAACGACTTCCGCCCCGAAGCTCCGGGCACCCTGCTGAGTCACCCGGACGATAACGACTCCGAATCCACCGGGCGTACCACATCGCTCAACTATCTCAACGGTTGGCTCATTGTGGGCGCGGAAGGCCCCGGCTCACGACCCGGTTCCGACCTAGAAATGCGCGTCTATGACATAGCAGATCCGGAAAATCCTGTGCGGCGCTTACCCTCCCACTTCAACCACACCTACCCCAACAATCGCTGGCATTTCGGCAATGCCGGTTGGAATGCACACGGCACCGCACAGGCAGGGAACTACTTGCTTCCCGAGGTCATGCGTGTCCAGACATTCGGAGGCACCGTGGAACGCGGCGCGTGGTTTCTCGATAACGGCGTGCCCGACATTGGCGGATTCCCCGTTGGCTGGAACCGATCGTCGCAAGCAGGGCCATGGGTCGCCTCGTTTCCTTGGTATGGTTCGCCTGACGAGGATTTCACCATTGATCGCATCTGGCAAAGCCCAGGTGGAAACCAATCTCAGACTCTCTCCACCTTCGATCACGTCGGCCCATACGGTGGCGGCGACTGGCACCCCATGTTCTTTGGCGACCTGCTCATCTACGTCCGCCATGGCGCGTCCGCCAACGATGGCGTAGTTGTTTACCGCCTCCAATACAACAACTTTGAAGATGCGGAAAACCGTAGCATCACCCCCCAACTCGTTGGCTCACTACCCGGTGGGTTTCAAGGTTACTGGCCCAATCTCTTCTCCGACGGCACCGGTCTTTATGTCATCGGCTCCGCTACCGACATCCTGATGGGAGCTGACATTACAGAGGCCGCCGACCCTGAGGGAGATGGCTCTGTCACACTCGCCGCCAGCCTGAACATACCCGGTTTCACCAACGCATCCTACCCAGTGTATCAGGATCAGTCCGGCTTCATTCATAATCGCAAGATCGACATGACGAGCTTCCTCGCAGGCGATGCCGAACCGATCGAACTCACGCTTACCGAAGGCGCTCCCAATTTCGCCGACACCTCGCAGATGTCGCTTCCGTTGGGGAATCTCTGGATCACTGGCGGCTACCCGGATCAATACGGCACGGAAAATTACCAGCGCCAGGGCATGTCCATCTGGGTTCATGAACAGGATCCCGACACCACCGCGCCGCGAGTCGCTTTCCATATTCCGCAAACCAACCGCACCGACTACCCACGCCACGCTCCGCTCAGTTTCCTCGTTCACGAACATCCACGTAACGGCGGCCCGCGCAATGGTATCGACTTCACCGTGCGCCCAGTTGGTGAGGGCGATGTGCTCGGCGCGTTTGTCCCCGGTTTCCTGATCCATGATTTTTCGGGAAACATGACATTCACCCCCGAATCGCCGCTCGCGTCAGACACCACTTATCAGGTCGATTTTCACAGCGATGAGGAGGACGAGATCGGCTTCCGCGATGCGGCGGGAAATTATATCGAACCATACTCCTACCGTTTCTCCACCGGCGGTGGAATCGAGGCCACTACCCCGCCATCCATCACCTCTGTCATTTCTAACAACGCCATCCCAGCGCCTAACGACTCCATCACCGTTACTATTAGCGCCACTGGCGAGACCCCGCTCGAATACCGTTTCAACTTCGCTGGTGCATGGTCTGATTGGACGGAATCGAACACCGCCGACCACACCTACACCACCGCAGGTCGCCCGCGGGTGCTCGTTCAGGTTCGCGATGAAAATGGTCAGATCCGTAATGGTTCCGTGCGCTTGCTTGTCATAGAACCGCTGCCTTCCGGTCCTCGCCCGACACGTAACAGCACCCTTGCCATCGGTGACGACGCGCCCGGCGAACGCCGTGTCTGGGTAGTCAACCCGGATGCCGATACGGTCACTGTGTTAGATGCCATTTCCGGAGAAAATCTCGACGAACATCCGGTCGGTGCCGACCCGCGCGATATCGCACGCGATGCCAACGGACGCTACTGGATCACCTGTCACGATGCCGATGAAATCCGCGTGCTCAATCCCGATGGAACCACCCACGCCGTCGTCGATTTGCCCTACGGTTCCGCCCCTTTCGGCATCGCCGCCACACCCGACGGGCAGCACCTTTACGCGACCATGCACGGCTCAGGCCGAATCCACCGCTACACCGCCGCCACACCGCTCGCAGCACCCATCGATGCCATCACCCTGCCGTTTCCGCGCGCCATCGCGGTGAGTGCCGATGGTGAACGCGTTCTCGTCACCCGTTTCATATCGCCGGATCTCCAAGGCCAGATCGCCGAGCATCATGGCACCACTCTGGAGCACGTGCGAACGATCCCGCTCGGTGTTTCCATTTCCTGGGACAATGGCGACCGCTCCGGCGGCACGCCGAACTATCTCGCCGGTATCGCCATCTCGCCTGATGGCACACGCGCCGCCGTCGTATCCAAACAGGACAATGTGCATCGTGGCAACCTTTTCGGGGTGGGCGACCTCACCCATGAAACCACGGTGCGTGCGGTGATCTCGTTCATCGATCTAACAAGCAACGCGGAAATCCCCAACTCCCGCCGTGATTTCGACAACAGCGAAAGTCCCAGTGCTGTCGATTGGTCGCCGCTCGGCGATACTTTGTTTATCAGTCTCCAGGGCAACAATCGTCTGGTCGGCATTGATGCCTTAAACCTAGCACCTGTTCCGGGGAACCCGGCCGCCCTCACCACCGAAACCTCGCCTGCCGTCATCGCCTTCGATTTAGGCACCGGCCTCGCACCGCAGGGCATTCTGTTAGATCCCGTATCGAATCGCCTTTATAGCCAGAACTTCATGGGCCGCAGCGTCACCGTCCGCGACGCACAACCTTTCCTCGGCCAGAACCTCACCACCTTTCCTCTGGTATCCACCACCCAAACAGTCAGTAACGAAAATCTCAGCCCGCCTGTTTTGTTAGGAAAACAAATCTTCTACAACGCCGCTGATCCCCGCATGAGTGCGGACAGTTACATCTCCTGTGCCAGTTGCCATATCGACGGGGGGCACGATGGTCGCGTCTGGGATTTCACCGGACGCGGCGAAGGCCTGCGGCGCACCACCGACCTTCGCGGGCGTTCCGGCACCGGTCATGGAAACGTGCATTGGTCCGGCAATTTCGATGAAATCCAGGACTTCGAGCACGATATCCGCGGTCCCTTCGGCGGCACCGGATTTCTCGATATTGATGCCACGCAATTCGCTACCTTGCATCCTACGCCGGCGACCGGGAAAACCGGACTCAGCGCCGATCTGGATGCTCTGGCCGCCTACGTTACTTCTCTAGGAAATGAGCATACTCCGCGAAGCCCGCACCGGGAAGCTGACGGCGAATTCACCGCCGCAGCACAGGCCGGACAACTCGTCTTCCAAGAACAAAACTGTGCCTCCTGCCACAGTGGTGAGTCTCTAACCAACAGCCCTCTCGGTTCCCTTGCCAGTCATCCGCTAAGCAACATCGGCACACAGTCGTTGCTCAGCGGCAATCGACTTGGCGCAAATCTAACAGGTATCGATGTTCCCACCCTCCACGGTCTGCACGCCACCCGCAACTACCTCCACCACGGCGAGGCGAAATCCCTAACAGATGCTTTCGCATACACCGGCGGCACATTGTTGCTCGCCCACGAAGCCGAACTGGTTCCCGCGCCGGGATTCCCCTTATCCATCAATTCTCTGGAACCTTGGCAGTTCAATCCCGCACAAGGCGGTGGAGGTTTCACCCGTGGTATGATTGGCGGCAACACAGTAGGTATCAATTATGTGCCAAGCGCGACTGCTCAAGCTCGCGTCCGTTTTTCCGAGGTCGATGGCGGCAGCGGTGGCTCCGCGCGCATCGCCATCCGATACCTGCGTCAATACGGCGATACCACCGCGGTGCTCCGGGTGAACAACACCGATCACCCCTTCGATCTTCTCCAGCAGTCGCCCAACTTTGGATGGAACATGGGCGGTTGGCGCTGGCATACGATCGATGTCACACTGAATCCCGGAGTGAACAATATCGTCGAAGTCATCGT
>JBGSRM010000150.1:0-8933 GCA_041737575.1 Akkermansiaceae bacterium | reverse complement strand
ATGATTTTTTCGGCAGCGAGGCAGGCGGGGGCGATTTGGGCGATGTTTTCCGTGGGACGAAAGTGATCGTATTGCATGGCACCGGGGATGTGCCCGGCTTGGTAGGTGGCGAGGTTGCGGGCATCGATCAGTAAAAATTTCTGGGTGACGTAGCGAGGATCGCGTGTGAAGGCCTCGACCTCGGTTCGCGTGGCAGTGGCGAATTCGTGTGTGGATGGAGGCGCGGTATTTCCTGTTGTAGATGGCTGCTGGGAAGGCGCGGAAGGGAAATAATCACGGCTGAGTGAAAGCCCGCGAGGAGAGAAATGATTGGCGATGAGTGCGAAGCATGCCCCGATTACCAACACGATCCCAGTCTGGCGCAGGGATATGCGAAAGCACGAAGTTGGAGGCGAATCGATCATAATTCAACGATCCCGCCGCGATGGCGAAGGAGGGCGGACGAATTGCACGGGGATGCTGATTTGCGGTTGGCTGGCGAGAGATGTATTGACTGTGATTTGATAGGATTGCTCGGGGTCTTTCGCCATTTCCTGCGAGAATCTAACAATCAGCTCGAAGTCCTTGCCTGGGTTTATTTCGCGGATTTCGACCTTGGCACCGGGGGCGTTGCAGGCGGCGTCTTTCAAGGTGATGTTATCCTTGGATTGATTGCGTATGCTGATGGTGTAGGGCTCTGGAACGGGTGGCAGTTCGACGGGAAGAAACATTTGTGGAGGAGTGATGACGATTTCGGGCTGAGCGATGACGACAACGTTGAGCTCGATGCTGGGCGTTTCAGCTGAGTTGGTGGTGAGCCTGATGGTGGCCTGGATGTCCTGGTGCGGGAAAGGTGGCACGGTATCGACGACGACATGGAATTCCTTTCCGGGAGTCGCCTCCGAGACGCGGGCGGTCAATTGCGGCACGCTGGAAACAGGAGCCTCCAGCTTGAGGGGTTGTTCCATTTGATTGACGATGCGTACGGTGGTCGAAAGTTTTTGATCCGTGTGAGGAGGCATGAAAAGCAGAGCGGTGAGCGGATAAATCTCGATGGGGCTCCAGTAAACACCTTTGAGTTGGAGCACGAGATTGGGTTGCACGGGATCATTGCTTTTCACAAGCATGGTTTTGATTTGTTCTCCTTGCAGGCTGAAGCTGTTGAACTCTAGCGTGAGACTGGCCTTGCCGCCGGGCGGAATGGTGCGGGTGAACTCCGTGATCGTGGTGCAACCGCAGGCGGGCAGGACATCGTCGATGATCAAGTCGACATTTCCCGCATTGGTGAAGGTGAACTCATGCTTCATGATTTCTCCCGAGCGCACGCGTCCAAAATCGTGGATCATCTCATCGAACTTGATTTGCGGAGCGGGTTTGACGGGTTCTGACTGAGCTGTAGCGAACGACGCAATCTGGAGCGCCGTGATTGCCGCGAGGGCGGCAAGGAAATTCAGCGGAATGTGTTTCATGATTGTAAACTAGGGTGAAGGCACTACGTGCGGATGGGTGAGGTCTTTGCAATCGCAACCGGAGGGAGGCATAACAGGAATAAGCCCCTTCGGCGAGGAAAGATAAGCGTCTTGAACGGCCTTGGCCTGCTGCAGAAATGCAGCGAGGTCATTGTCAGGAGGTGAACCGGTGATTACTTGTCGCATGGAGATGAGCTGATTGCTGTCATGGCAAGCGAGAACAGCGCCGCTTCTGTTATGCTGCGCCCGGGCCATTTGCCAAATTTTTTCGATACGGGGCCGTTGTCCTTTGAGAAAGACATCCACACGCGACAGGATATCAGGCTCTGTCTTATGCAAGAAGTCGCGCAGGTGATTCACCTCCGGTGTCATGGAGCTGTGGGAAATTTCGCTCATCAATAGCGGCAAAGTCTTTATTTCATTCGCTACATAATGTGTGGCTATGACGATATCATCTACGGACTGCGGTGCTCTGTCAGGCGCGCTAGGAAGCACGATCAGTGCGAGCGTGGGCAACTTGGCCTGAGCATCCGCATCATAGATTGTCTGAATGCGCTGCAACCACTCGCGACCTGAAGTGGAATTCCAATCCGCAAGCAAAACAAGATGCAAGGGATTATCCGAAGGCGCACCGAAATACAGTCGCGGCACTTCATCCGCAAAAACAGGTGACTGCCCTCCATCGAGGAATACGCCATAAACTTTGCCAGGGGTTACATAAGGCCGCAGCAGCGGATCCTGCGATTCATCAAGCGACCAGACCCGATGAGACGGCTGTCGGCTCACTTTTTCTTTTTGAAACCAAGTGGCCAAGTACAAGACGCATAATACTAAAAAAGCCCAACAGATTGGGGACTTCATGATTTTTTTCATGAGCGGGGTTCAATCATTGATGAGATATAAATAGCTTGAGTAGTTAACTTGTTATAAAGCGCATTACTTACAAAAAATTAAAATCCAGTTATGAACCTTTTGCCATTTATTCAAACTCAAAACTCTCGCGATTTTAAGACTTTAAGACTAACTTCCCCCCATGCAAGACAACACCCTCGCCAAAATAGAAGCCCTCGGACTCAAACTCCCCGCCGTCCCCACTCCCATCGCCGCTTACGTCAACTATGTACGCACCGGAAACCTCCTCTTCCTATCCGGCGGCCTCCCAATTGATGGCGATACCAAAATCCTCGGCAAAGTCCCATCCTCCTGCTCCGTCCATGACGCCATCCTCGCCTCCCGCATCATCATCCTAAACCGCCTCGCCGTCATCAAACAAGCCATCGGCTCACTGGACCTCGTTAAACAAATCGTCACACTCAATGGCTTCGTTAACTCCGAGCCCGACTTCACCAACCACCCGCAAATCATCAACGGTGCCTCCGAACTTCTCGTCGAAATCTTCGGCGATCGCGGCAAACACTCCCGCACCGCCCTCGGCGTCTCCTCCCTCCCCCTCAACGTCGCCGCAGAAATCAACCTAATCGTAGAAATCCAATAACCCCTCCTCTCTTCATCCTTATCCACCTCCCCTCTCCATTCTCATTGGCCTAACAAACTACCATCGGGAAACACACACTACCCCTCCTCTTTCAACTAGCATCTTGTACGGTTCTCTTGTCAATACTCCCTGAAATTGGTATATCAGGAAGAGTGCTACGAATGAAAGGGTGACGATCATCCCAAATTGTCTCAAGAAACTATACTGATGCAGATACGCAACGGCTTCTAACAAAAAAAACTCGCTAGCCATGAGACTAGCGAGTTTATGAAAAATTTCTTCTTAGGAAATTTTAGTCCCAATCGCCACCGCCGCCACCACCGTAGCCGCCGTCACTCTTGAAACCACCTCCGCGACGGCTTCCACCGCCACCGCCGCCACCACGACGGTCACCGCCGCCGCCTTTGTAGCCACCGCCGCCACTGCGACGATTTCCGCCTGCGCCACCACCACCACCACCACCACCGCCGCCGCCACCGCCACCGCTGCGAAATCCGCCCGGACGTGGTTCTTTTGGCTCGGATGCGTTCACACGAAGTGAACGACCTTTGTATTCCAATCCATCCAGCGCTTCAATCGCTGTATTTAGCTGGCCTTGGTCTGTAAGTGTCACAAACGCGAAGCCTTTTGATCGACCCGTTTCACGGTCTGTGATTATTTTTACCCGTTCAACTGGGCCGTATTGTGCGAAGAGATCGGTTACGTCCTCTTCGGTAGCAGTGTAGGGCAGGTTGCCCACATAGATGTCCATTTTTTATATTCCTTAAATCACGCCATTACATTCAACACTTCCCGAGACCATGGCGTTGAGGGACCGGACGAAGCGCGTCATCACGCAATAATGCCGTTCTGACAGCCGCTCTTTAAAAAAAAATACAGCATCTGGCAAGAACTCATTTCACCTCGAAATATTTACGAAGACATCCCGCAACATCGGAAAAAACGGACATCTCTCCTCGTAATTCAAAATTTCCCGGCAATAAAACGAAACAAGGCACCTGCTCGCGCGTATGATCCGTGCCGGAATGATACGGGTCGTTTCCATGATCCGCCGTGATTATCACTAGCCCGTCATGAGCAAAAGTTTCCAAAAAACCGCACAGCCAACGGTCGAATTCCCTCAAGCACTCCGCATAGCCTTCCGAATCCCTCCGATGACCATAGCGCGAATCAAAATCCACCAGATTCGCAAACACGAGCTGATCCTTCTCGGAATACCGCTGCCATAATTCCATGATCCTCTCCATCCCTTCCAGATTGTCCTTCGTCAGGTAGGATCTGGACACACCTGAACCCGCAAATATATCCCTGATCTTACCTACACCAACCACCTCCACACCCGACTCCTCCAATTCGTTCAAAACGGTCTTCTGCGGAACAAGAGAATAATCATGTCGGTTCGATGTCCTGCGGAATGGAGTGCCATTCCCACCCAAGAACGGCCTGGCAATCACTCTACCCACCATCTCTTCACGGCGATCTAGCAATTCCCTGACATCTCGGCATAGACCTAACAATCGCTCCAGCCCATACACCTCCTCATGCGCCGCAATCTGCAACACGCTATCCGCACTTGTGTAAAGAATCGGCTTTCCAGTCTCACAATGAAGCTCCCCCAGTTCTTCAAGTATCTCCGTGCCGGAAGCCGCCTTATTTCCAAGAAACCCGGTTCCGGCAAGCTCCTCCATCTCCCCAACCAAATCCTGCTCGAACCTCTCGCATGTATAAAGAGGCTCCATCAAACGATATCCCATCAGCTCCCAATGACCCGTCGTCGTATCCTTCCCCGCCGCTGTCTGATTCAAACGAAACGCCTTCGCACCGGGATACCGTCGCACATCACTTTCAACACCAAGCAACTCATACAAACCCAACGCGCCCAAACTATCCAACCTGAATCCGGACACCCGCTCAAACAAATGACCGAGCGTATCCGCTCCTTCATCTCCATACATGGCCGCGTCCGCCGCCTTGCCGCAACCCACAGAATCAAGAACAATTACCAAAGCTCGCTTCATCTCTATATGCTTAACTCATGAATCAAAAAAAAGGCGGGAGTTTCCTCCCGCCTTTTTTGGTAAGATTGAATAATCCTTAATTGGGAAGACCGTCGATGGGAGGCAATACCATACCGTCCGGATCAGGCTCGGAAGTAACCGGCAACGGCGCGGCCGCATCGGATCCACGCAGAGGTCTGCCCGTCGCATCGATAATCTGGGCCGTCACGAAGATGATCAAATTGCTCTTGATGCGATTCTCAGCCTTCGATTGGAAAAGACGTCCGATGAGAGGCAAGTCACCCAAAATAGGAACCTTGTCTTCCACATTCTGCACATCTTCACGCATCAATCCACCGACAGCGACCGTGTAGCCATCATAAATGGTAAGCGATGTATCCACACTGCGCTTGGAGAACACTGGCATCTCAATGCGGTTCTCCGTGAGGATCGCATTGACCGGATTACCGAAGATGTCCGTAGATGGCGATTGAATCGGGCTGCCGTAATTGATGAATCCTTCAAACTCCACAATCTGGGGAAGGAAACGAAGGTCGATCACGAAATCGTTATCCCCAATCCTCGGCTCGATCTCAAGGGTAACACCCGTGTTCTTGGTTTCAAACGCCGTAGGAGTCGCTGGTGTCACTGGAATGTTTCCACCACCGCCGCCACCGCCACCGCCGAAGATACCACCACCACCACCAACGTTCGTCGGAATTTCAGGGGGCTCATACTCGGTTGGATAAATAAATTCACGGATAACCTCAATGGAGGCTTTGTCACCCGAACGTGCCGTGACCGATGGCGCCGTCATCAAATCAACACCCTTTTTCTGGGAGAGACCACGCATGATCATCTGCACCTGACCGTCTGAGAAAAGTCCGGTAAGACCCAAGATACCCGGTGCCACGTTCGAGTTCTGTGCAGTGCGGTCAGGATTGTTCAGAATCGCATCAATACTATTACGATTCACAGCCTGTGTGCCGCTACGCAAACCACCCGTCACAAGATTTGTGACACTTTGATCTGGTGCTGCTGGAATACCCGGAATCGCCGTGCCGTTGACCGGACTGATGAAATCTCCTCCGTTTCTTACCCCGCCGCTTCCGATCGTTCCACCCGTGCCGAAAAGATTGTTCCGTGACAAACCGAACGGAGTCACAATCCAGTCAAAGCCCAGCTCCTCATTGTTTTCCTGGGTGATTTCCACGAACTTCGTCGTGATCTTAACCTGCTTCGGCTGGAGGTTCTGGTTGATTTCAACGAGCTGCTCAATCTTATCCAACTCGGAAGGCGTGTTCGTCACAAGAAGTGTGCCGTTGCTGCTCAGCGTTGCGGAACTGCCTTCCGCAAAAATGATTCCCGATTGCCTGAGAAGTTCGATAATCGGCGGACGCGCTGTCAACGTCCCCACACCGCCTGCGCCGCCACCTCCTGTGGCGAACGGGTCATCTTCTGCTGGTGCTCCGCCATCACCACCTTGGTTCAGAGAGGCTGCAAAGTCAGGTGGAACACGGAACGTGCGCGTGAACAAATCTTCGCCAGTCTCCGTCTGTGGAACCAGAATTACCGCGAAATCATCGATCTTGTAGCGCAGCTTGGGATTCGTCGCCTCACAAATATATTTCAAAACCACGGACAGGGGAACGTTTTTCAGCTCCAGGTTGTCAATTCTAAGTGCTCCGAGGTCATCACCACCAAGAAGCGATCCCGCCGCTTCGTCGAGCCCTCCATCACCACCACCCAACGCGCTGGTTCTGGGTGGACGAACCACGATATTGACTCCCCGTCTGAGAGGATCAACTTCAAATGTGTCCAGTTCAACCGCTCTAACGCGCAAAATCTCAATCGCCTCATCCACCGTCATGCCGGTGAAATTCACCTGCGGAATGATGATGCGGCGTAGCTTGTCCGTGATGTATGCCTGGCCGTCACCCGTTGGGTTCGATCTGTCAGGTGTATTTTCAAATCTCGGAAGGTCGGCCGGAACCGAAAGCTCCCAAGCGGCATCCACCTGCATTAAAAGCTCGGCGCGCGTATGATCATAGGCAGCGCGGAAATAGTCACTCTTCGTTGCAGCGATTTTCTCCATGCCCCGGCGCGCCGCTTCGTTGTATGGGTCGATACGGAGAACATCCTCATAATTCTTCTTCGCGGCGTCGTACTTGCCCAAGTCATAGTTGCCTTGTGCCATGTAAAGGGTGCGCCTCACCTCGTCCACACTCTGTGTGTGCTCAT
Source organism: Akkermansiaceae bacterium (assembly GCA_041737575.1). Taxonomy (GTDB): domain Bacteria; phylum Verrucomicrobiota; class Verrucomicrobiia; order Verrucomicrobiales; family Akkermansiaceae; genus Luteolibacter. The sequence continues at coordinate 1,752 of JBGSRM010000150.1, read as the reverse complement.
AGGTAAGAGCGGGATTCGTGCGGATCGGATCATCCAGGTAACCAAGCTCCGTCTTCGCATTCAAATTCTCGGGATCCACGGAAAGCACGTTCTCCAACAACTGCCTGGCCTCTGCATACTTACCCACACTTCTGAATTTCTGTGCAAGCGCCTGACTCGCATCGGACAAATGCTCCGTGTAGCTGGCCCGGCGATCCGAAAGTGTCGGAGCCTCTGGCAATGTGCTCAGCGCTTGGCGGTATTTATCAACCGCCACTTGGAAATCACTCTTCGCATAAGACTCACGCCCTTCCATGAAAAGGCGGTCTGCATCCACCACGGCTTGCTGGCGGCGAATCATTTCACGTCGTGCGAGGTCGCTCATTCCTTCCTGCGCGTGGGAAGTGACAATAACCGGCAAATTGGCGGCAACCGCCATCAGTGTGATTAAAGTGCGGCTTGAACAATAAGTTGGCTTTTTTTGCATAAGATACGTTTAGGTTTTTGAAGGATTGAAGGCCGGATGGAAAGCGATTTTTTCGGAAATGTGAAACATTAGAGAACTTCACCGATTTTGCCGACGTTCCCTTTTTCGATTACATGGGTTTTGGTCTGCCCGTCATCCAGAGTTTCGACAATCGTAATGCGTTCCGGAGTGACTTCCGCCATCTTGAACGGCTTGTTTTTACTTCCGGGCGGAAGGATGAATTCCGTGAATTCCTCCACACGAATTTCCTGACCTGCCATGCCCAGCGCATCAAGCGAGAGCAAGGCCGTTCTGTCGTGTTGTAAATGTTTGGCGTTATCCGCCGCTCTGAAAAAGGCGGGGATTTCATACATCTTTCCTGCCTTGTTAGGTCTTAAATCCTTAACAGTAACTATGCTCACCGGCTGTTCTGCTTGAATCCGCTCATCGAAAATCTGCCTCACCTCAAGTTTCACATACTCGAAACGCTCTTTGATCGGCCCATCCTCGAAAAATTTCTGACCTTTGAGAATAGGTTTCGCAGGAGCGACCCTAGCGACAACACGTTTGGTGTCTTTATAAACAAAAGTCAATGAATCGCCTTCTCCGGGTAATCCAGGCCGCAACAACCACTCTACGGAATCATCACCCACATACTTCAGCTTGCTGATCAAGTTCGGGTAAGAACCCTTATCATTGGGATCCGTCTTCGCCGTGAACTCCTCAAGATTGCTGAATCCATCTCCATCTTCATCACGCGCCGGCGAATCTCCGTAACCGGGATCGATGCGGTTTTCTATCCACCATTTGTTCGGAATCGATTCATGAACATCGTTGCTCTTCTCAATATCCACCGGATTCTTGATGTCGTTCTTGTTCACAAAAAGCGGAACACCCGTGAACAAATCCAACTTCCTCCCATCTGCCTCCGCAATCGTCCACAAGCGCGGGCGGGTAAGCGAGGAAATCGCGGTCGAGACCTTGTCGCTACCTTTCACGGATGCGTCATCCTTACCGCCTCCTATCGGCGTAGAGGCAAAGTCCTCTTCCACAGAACTCAAGCTTTTCCATCCAAAAAAACCTAGACCGAGTGCTGCGACCACAGCACCAGCTAGAACCGCTTTCTCATAATTTTCTGAAATCGAGGACATGTTGGCTATTGATTGTTTTTAGGGTTTGGGAAGTTCTTTGGGTGCTAGGAACATCGTATGCTCAAATCTAACAAATACGATCACTTCCTCGTCACCAAGCACTTGCGCAAGAATCCTGGAGGAATCGGTCACGGGCGGCTCGGCAGCTTCCGGTGC
>JBGSRM010000103.1:0-3599 GCA_041737575.1 Akkermansiaceae bacterium | reverse complement strand
AGGCATGAAATCCCTCATCCTCGACCTCCGCCAGAACGGCGGCGGCGACCTCCACGAAACCGTCAAAATCATCGGCCTCTTCCTCCCACCCGCCACCTCCGTCGTCTCCGTCCGCGAACGCGACAAAGAAGAGGAATTCCTCAAAACTCCCGACCGCCAACGCCGCCGCCGCGAATACCCAATCGCCATCCTCATCGATCGCAACTCAGCCTCCGCCTCCGAACTCACCGCTGGCTCCCTCCACGACCTCAAACGCGCCACCATCATCGGCGAAACCTCCTACGGCAAAGGCAGCGTCCAAAACATCATCCCCCTCGACAACAACACCGCCCTCCGCCTCACCATCGCCACCTATCACACACCCTCCGGAAACACCCCACACCTCAAAGGCATCACCCCCGATCAAATCATCCCCTTCTCCGATACGGATCGCGAAAACTTCCATAAATCCGCCCGCCCCCAATCCCTCACCCCGGAAGAAACAAAAACCCTCCAATCCTGGCAAGACCCCGCCATCACCGCCGCCCTAAAATCCCTCCCCCAATAAGGAGAAGGGATTTCCAATCCCTTTCTTCCCCGCTCTCCTCACAACCCAAACCGCAACCGATTCCATCCTTGTCTTAACACAGCAATCGTGGTTGGAATACACGTTGTGACTCGTTTCTTTTCCCTCCCCCCTGCATCTCACCTGATTCTAAGCCTCTTCCTATTCAGCGATCCACTGAACGCACAAGAAATCAAGGAATCTCCAGAACAGGAAAAAGCCAATCTCGCCCAAGTCGAAGCACTCCGTCGCAGCGCGCCAAGACCCGTTTCCCGCATGGGCTGGATATTCAATCGCGACACCCCACCTGAATTCGTCTGGATTGACCCTGATGATTTCAGCTATCTTCCCAAACCTCCCGAAGAAATCCACTGGTTCGATGCTGAAGGAAAGGAACTCGAAAAATTTCCTGAAAATGCCCCCGACGGACGCCTCATCGCCGTCATTCGCAGCCGCGACCCCGATAACAAAATCATCGAGCGCGGGATCACCGTATTTCTCCGCCCCAAAGGCTGGTGGTTGTTCTTCCCACAACAAATCGGCCTCGAACTCAAACCCAGCGCTGACCAAGACACCCCGCCATACGCCCATCAGGACGAATCCAAGAAAATCCTCGATCGCTTCTTTATCGAAACACTCAACGGCTCCACGGAAGCCGGTGCCGAACTCGTGGCCTCATGGCATGAATCCTCAAAACCCGAAGGCGAAAAAATCTTCCCATATGGCCCGGCCGAACGCGCAAGCCAGACCAAGCTGAAGGCACGTCTGGCAACCCTCGGAAAACTCAACCACACCCAACCCCTCCCTCCACCACGTGAATTCAAAGGCAACCCCGCTCCCACTCTCACCCCGGCATCTCCCGCCCCCGATCCATCACGCATCCTTGAGCTAAACAATATCTGTGCTCAATGGGTCAAGGAAAGCAACGCCCCCTTCGTGACCCTCGCCATACACAAAGGTCGCATCCTCCACCACGCCTCCATTTCTCCCGATGGTAAAGCTCCCCTTCCGCTCGATTTCCGCTCGGATCTGGCATCACTCAGCAAAACTCTCATGGGCTTGCTCGCCGCTCGTTTTTCCGATGCCGGACTGATCGATCTCGATGCCCCCGTTTCCACCCTCCTCCCAGGATTCTCCGAATACCCTCAAAACACCCCGACCTTCATGCAATGCCTCCGTCACGATAGCGGACTCACCGGCCACGGCAGTTGGGGAGGCGTATCAAACCCATGGTTCGACCATATCGTCCTCAACGGAATCGAAACCCTCCACCCCGGAAAAATCATCAAATACAATGGCGATGGATTCGACCTCGTCGGCAGTGCCATGCAGCTTCAAACAGGCCACACCGTCACCCGAACCTTTCACGAGGGCTATCTGCAACCTCTCGGATTCCCTCCAACTCCCATCACCCAAATGGGAACCGGCATCCAACTCAACGCCCTCGAACTCGCAACTTTCGGCCAGATCATCCTCAACCGCGGCCGCTACGGAGATCTCGAATTCTTCTCCGAAAAAACCTACGAAAAAATCCTACCCACCCCATACGCCCAAATCGAAAATCCCGATCCCAACCGCAAACAGGACTTCTACGGCCTCGGCGTCCGTTGGATTCGCGAATATAAAAAAACTGACGGCGAACTCATCCTCAGTCCCCGAACCCTCGGCCACGGCTCCTTCTTCGGCAACGTCCTCCTCATCGACCTCGAAAACGAAATCATCATCACCCAAATCCGCACGGAAAATCACAAATCCACCGACACCTGGCTCCCCCGCTACATACAAGCCGTCAAGTCATTGACCGAATGAAATCTCACTGGAAAGGGAACACGAAACGCACATCGTCGATATAACCACCCCATAAAATCCCTCAAATATGCGCGGATACATGGAAATAAATAATCTTCGTCGTTTTTTCTTGGAACCCTCCCATAAAATCCCAAAGGGATTACAGAAATTAACCCGGGGTCGAGGTGCCTCAGCACCGACCACCCCGGGCATAACTTTCCCTTAAACAGCACCCTGAAAGGCGTGCCAGAAACCCTGCATCCCTCACCAACATCCACACATTCAATCTTCTTTACGTGTGATTCGTGTTTTTTCGTGGTTCAAAATAATGCACAGACAGTAACCAATGGAAATCCTGTCACTAACATTTCCTAAACTTCTCATCCATTCCGTGTATTCCGTGCATTCTGTGGTTAAAAATCGAATCCTCAGATCTTCAAGCTTCTATCTTTATACATAACTCTCAATTTTTTCTCTTCCCATTCTGGAATTTTCAGTATTTACTGAAAGTGCGAAAAGAAAAAGAAATGAAACTACCCGACCAAATCCAGAAAATCGAAGTCTTCTACGATGGACGCTGCGGCATGTGCTGCAGCTTTCATGAATGGATCAATCGCCAACCACGCGCCTATCAAATCGATTTCATCCCCTATCAATCCCCCAACGCGGAAACCATCTTCCCCGGCATCGGCACCCTCGATCCTGCTCGCGAAATGATCGTCAGAACCTGCCGGAACGAAATCTATCGCGGTGCCGAAGCATGGGTCCTCTGCCTTAACAGTTGCGCCAACTACCAGTCAGCCGCAAAAAAATTAGCCCGCCCGCGCTTGCTAACTGTCGCCATCCACGCCTGCCGCCTCCTTGCCGCCAATCGCCACTCCCTCAGCAAGGTATTCTTCAGAAAAAAAGACAAACAAGTCCGTGAAACCCTCCACCAAATGCAAACACCCGAATGCACCAACGAATTCTGCACAACCAAATAACTCATCATGAACCCCTTGATCCTTGAAACAGCCCTCCGCATCGCCGGCCTCATCTTAACCGGCCTCGTCGTCGCCAATTTCGTCGCCCCGAAAAAATTCAACTACAGCGGAAACCTCGCCAACTCATCCGTTTTCGTCAGACAAGTCTTCTACGTCCACGCCGCCTACATCATTTCCATCATCGGCGGCCTGGCCATCCTCTGCCTCGGCTGGCCCGAACTCCTCCTCAACGACCGCATGGGAAAAATCCTATGCGCCTTCTTCGCCCTCTTCTGGTTCAGCCG
>JBGSRM010000084.1:0-9301 GCA_041737575.1 Akkermansiaceae bacterium | reverse complement strand
GAAACGACTGCGGGAACGGTTTTTTAATATCATAGATTTGTAGAGTTAAACTCTCTTGATAGGGTCGAGTTTGGAAATATCTGCGGATACGGCAAGGAAGTTTTTAAAAAAAACTGAAAACGTGAAAGAAGTCTGCTGATGAAGCCGTCGGTTTAAGGCTTGGCCGTGTAATCAAAGACGAGAGCCTTCTCCAAAATCGGGATCAGAATCTCTTTGAATTCCACGTGTGCGGGGTGGGGAATGTATGTTTCGAGACCGGCCTTGTCTTTGAAGGTGACGAAGAAGCAATGAGTGAAACCGTCGTTCTTGCCCTCGACGCTTTCGCTCGGACCCCACTCGAAGTCCACGATGGTATCGATCTTGGAGGGCAGTTCTCCGAATGCTTTTTCAACCGCTTCGATCTGCGCGGCGGTGGCGGTGTCTTTGAATTTGAAAAGGACGATGTGGCGGAATTCTCCACCGGCTTGGGAAACGGCTGTGCTTAACATAAGGGCGAGCAGGATGATTTTTGCGAACATGAAACGAAACATGGTGGTTGCGTTGCGGAAGTCAAACCATGGCTACCATTTTTCAAACGGCGCTTTGAACTGGGGATTGGGAAAAGGTCGGGTGGCTTTTGTTTCTTCCAGAAAGTTGTCGATTGCTTTGCCGAGCTCGGCGACGATATCAGCCCGCGCATCGGCGAGGTTTTTGGTTTCGCCCGGATCCGACTCAAGATCGAAGAGTTCGATGCGCTTGGGCCAATCCCAGCGGATGAGTTTCCATTTTCCCGAGCGCGCCGCGGTGCCGGGTGAGCCGCCTTGATTGCCCCAATGCGGATAATGCCAGATGAGTGTGCGGCCCGATGGCGGGGCGTCGGGTTTTTCGAGAAATGGCAGGAAGGATGCACCGTCCTTGTGTTGCTCGGGCAAAGGCTTTTGGCCGGTGGCGGCGAGGATGGTGGGGAAATAATCGGAAGAATAGATGGGCTCCACACTGGAGGTGCCGGCGTTGCCGGTGGATGGGTTGCGTATCAGGACGGGAACGCGAATGCCGCCCTCGTAGAGCCAGCCTTTTCCGGCACGGTAGGGCAGGTTGGTGGTGGGTGAGCCTTCGGAGGTGGAGAGGCCGCCGTTGTCGGAAGTGAAAATGACGAGCGTGTTATCGGCGAGGCCTTCCGCCTCAAGCGTATCAAGAACATGGCCGATGGCGGAGTCCATGGACTCGATCATCGCCGCGTAAACCGCATGGGAATGCACTGTGCGGTTCTTGCGCGGTGGCTCGGGGCTGAACTGATCGGTAAGACCCATCTTCTCGCGTTTGGCCTCGTATTTTTTCACCAGATCTTCGGGAGCCATCAACGGGGTATGCACCGCGTAGAAGGAAAGGTAGGCGAGGAAGGGCTTGTCTTTGTTCGCCTTGATGAAATTCGCCGTCTCGCGACCAAGCCGTTCTGTCAGATACTCGCCATCCGGGCCGTCCTTGATCTGCGGGTTTCCGTAGGGGGAAAAATATTTTTTGCCGCCATAAGGTCCACCCCCCTTGCCGCCGCCGATGTTGATATCAAAGCCGTGATCCTGTGGATAATTTCCTTCATGGCCGAGATGCCACTTCCCGGCAAAAAATGTGGAGTAACCATTCTGCTTCAGCGCTTCCGCCAATGTCGTGTGATTCTTGGCAAGATTGCCATGATACGGTGCGGGAAGCAGAGGATACTTCCGGAATCGATCCATTCGTTTCATGGTTGCCTCAAGGTTTGCAGCGGGATCGTAGTTTTCAGGCGCTCCATCCAGATACTCGTTCGGCGCACCGAAGTAATCCGTATTGCGGGTGCGTGCGGGGTTTTGCCCCGTCATGATTGCGGATCGCGTCGGTGAACAAACCGGGCAACTGGCATAGCCGTTGGTGAAGTTCACCGCGGTTTTCGCAAACTTCGCTAGGTTGGGGGTTTCATAAAACGAATCCGAGCCATCGATGTTGATGTCGGTCACCCCAAGATCGTCCACGAGAAAAAAGACCACATTGCGAGGTTTATCCGCACCAAAGACAAGCGGAGCCAAAAGTAGGGATAGGGTTATTACTTTCATGAAACGCAAAACTTGGCGATCCATGAAGGATTGTCAAACAAGCAGGAAGAATCAAGATGGCTCATGACCATTACTTGAGTGCCGGGTGAGATCCGTAAATTCGCTCGGATGATATTTTACGATGGCGAAATTTCGAGTGATGAGCTTTTCCTGCTCGATCTCGCAGCGGCATTTCAGTGTGCGGTGCTGCCAAATTTGGTTCGTTCTATAAAACATGGAGCCGATTTTCAGGAAGGCATGATTTCTTTCGCGCACATGATACTTGTGCTCCAGATCGCGATCACAGCGCAGCTCGCCTTCAAGCGTTTTTTCCGTCAGCCAAAAACGCAACTGATATGTGTCGGTGGTATCATTACGAAATTGATAATCCACATAGTTGTAAAAAATAGCCGCTCCCGTGCCGAAGGGTATGATGCGTCCTTCATCAGGAAAGGGATCGTAACTGTGTTGGCTGCGTTCCACCACCGTGAGCGGACTGTGCAGCACCAGCCAATGGATGAGATTTGCGATCTGGCAAATACCGCCGCCAATTCCCGAAACAGCCTTGCCGCGACTCAGTTGGAGGCCATCCACAAATCCGCGCTGCCGCGTGGGTTTACCCACCAGCCGGCAAAACGAAAACACCTCACCCGGACGAATGGTTACTTCATGCAAACATGCGGCGGCAATTTTGATGTTGATGATTTTCTGCCGCTGCAAGTGCGGATCGGTATCACCAAGTTTACGAACCAATACAGATGAATGCCTGTGCACACGATAAGGCAAAGCACCTTGCGCACGTATCTCGGCAAACGGTTCTTTTTGAACGAGCCATCGAAAATACCGCTTCATGCGAAACCACCTGATGCCTAGTTCGTAAACCAAGCGATTCCGATGGCTAAGCCGATCACACCCAACAGACGGAAGCGGAGATGGGATTTCGATGTCCGAAAGCATGGCGAAGTGGGCACTTATCTGAACCATCCTGTGTAATGCCCGCCGTGCGGTCTAGAAAATATCCAGCCTATCCAGCTTCCGAGCCTTCCCATGCTGGACAAACGATTCTCCGCCGTCCAGCATCCGCGCCCGATGTCCGAGTTAGCGAAAGCGTATGAGCCACAGGAAGTGGAGAAGAAATGGTATGCCGCATGGCAGGAGGCCGGTTGTTTCCGTGCGGATGAAAACTCAGATAAAGAACCCTACTCGATTGTCATTCCCCCGCCGAACGTCACCGGCATCCTCCACCTCGGCCATGTCCTGAACAATTCCATCCAGGACATCCTAGCCCGTCGCGCGCGCCAGGAAGGCAAAGAAGTCCTCTGGCTTCCGGGCACCGACCACGCGGGCATCGCCACACAAGCGAAGGTCGAGCGCGAGTTGCGCGAGAACGAAGGAATCACCCGCCGCGACCTTGGCCGTGAGGAATTCCTCAAGCGCGTCTGGGATTTCAAAAACAAGCACGGCGACATCATCATCAAGCAGCTCAAACGCCTCGGTTGCTCCTGCGATTGGTCGCGAATCAAATTCACTCTCGATCCCGAATACACCCGATGGGTCAGCAAAGTCTTCGTCGATCTTTTCAACGAAGGCCTGATCTACCGCGGCAAGCGCATGGTCAACTGGTGCCCCGTTTCCCTCACCGCCCTCTCCGACGAAGAGGTGATCATGAAAGCTTCCCGCTCCAAGCTGTTCACCATGAAATACGAACTCGCCGAAAGCCCCGGCGAGTTCATCCACATCTCCACCACCCGTCCCGAAACCTTGATGGGCGACGTCGCCATCGCCGTCCACCCCAAGCACCCGAAATACGCAAAATGGATCGGAAAAATGGTAAGGCGCCCGTTCCCCGAAGCGCTCATCCCCATCATCGGCGATGAAATGGTCGATCTGGAATTCGGCACCGGCGCGCTGAAAATCACTCCCGCCCACGACAAGGTCGATTTCGAAATAGGCATGAAACACGGCTTGGAAATCATCGATGTGCTGCATCCCGACGGCACCATCAACTGCCCCGCACTTCCCGAACTCCACGGCCTCGACCGCTTCGTCGCACGACGAGCCGCCGCCGCGAAACTGGAGGAAATGGGCCTCCTCCTCGGCATCGAGGAATACGAAAACAACGTCGGCTACTCCGAGCGCGCCGACGTTCCCATCGAGCCGCGCATATCCATGCAGTGGTTCCTTCGCTACCCGAAGGTCAAGGAATCCACCGAAGCCGTCGCCTCCGGAGAAATCCAATTCCGCCCCGAACGCTGGGCGAAAACCTACGCCCATTGGATGGAAAACCTCCAGGACTGGTGCATCAGCCGCCAACTCTGGTGGGGGCACCAGATTCCCGTCTGGTATCGCAAAGAAAAGCTATCTGAGCTCCAGACTGCCGAGTCTCTCGATACGTCCCATACGTCCAATAAGTCCTATCCAGATCTGTATGTGGGCGTGGAGCCACCCGCCGATCCCGAAAACTGGATCCGCGACGAGGACGTCATGGACACCTGGTTCTCCTCATGGCTTTGGCCGTTTGCGACCATGTCCGATGTCGGCGAAAACTCCGCCACCCTGAAAAAATTCTATCCTACTACGGATCTAGTAACCGGCCCCGACATCATCTTCTTCTGGGTCGCCCGCATGATCATGGCGGGCTATCGCTTCGCAGATGGCCTGCCGTTCAAGAACGTCTATTTCACCTCCCTCATCCGCGATCTCAAAGGCCGCAAGATGAGCAAATCCCTCGGCAACTCACCCGACCCCATCGACCTGATGGACAAGTTCGGAGCCGACGGACTCCGCTTCGGGCTGATGCGCATCGCGCCGGTCGGAGCCGATATCCGCTTCGATGAATCCTCGGTTGAGGAAGGCCGCAACTTCGCCAACAAACTCTACAACGCCTGCCGTTTCCGCCAGATGGATGGCAACGAGTTCGCGCCGCTGCCATCCGTCAAAGGTCTGCCGGTCTATCACATCCATGTAATGTCGAAACTCGACCAACTCGCCGAAGACCTCAAAGGCATCTACGCCGAATACCGCTTCGGTGAAATCGCGCAGCGTCTCTACGAATTCCTGTGGAACGATTTCTGCGACAAATGGCTGGAAGCCGTGAAAGCCGATCTCCGCGAGTCCGCCACACCGGAAGCCCGCGCCGCCGCGCTCGGCACCTTCGATGCCGCGATGAGCCGCTATCTCCAACTCCTGCATCCCTTCATGCCCCACGTAACCGAGGAACTTTCCGAGCGCATGAACTACGTTTCCGCCGGCGAGTTCGTGATGAAAAAATCCCTTCCGGAGAAACCCCTGCTCGCGGAAATTTCCGCCACCGAAATCGAAGCCGCGCAGAAACAAGCCGCCGCCATCTACGAAACCGCAGGCCGCCTCCGCAACCTCAAGGCCGAATACAACCTCGGCTCACGCAAGGACGTGAAATTCGTCGTCAAAGGCGCCGCCGCATGGCTTTCCGGAGAAACGAATGTCCTTGCCCTCTTGGCGGGCGCCACGGAAGTATTACTAGATTCATCGTATGAAGCGCCGAAAGGCACCCCCGCCGCCCTCACTCCGGTCGGTGAAATCTATTTGCCGATGGAAGGCCTCATCGATGTCGAAGCGGAACGCCTGCGCATCTCCAAGGAAATCGAAAAAATCGGCATTGAGGTTAAAAAATCCGAAGGTAAACTTTCAAATGCCTCGTTCGTCGATCGCGCTCCTCCGGAGGTCGTGGAACAGGAGAATCAACGCCTTCTGGATTGGAAGTCGAAACTCGCCCAGCTCGGCGAGATGCTCGATGCTCTGAAGTGAAGCGAATCACACATCCTAATGGCTCTTCTCACAGACATCCCCAAAATTCGCACCTCGGACATTGAGCTGCTTGAGGCTCTCGGCATCACAGAAGTCGAACATCTGGCGGAACAAAATCCCGCCAAGCTCGCGGCTGACATCAAAAAAGCCAACCAGACACTCAAAATCACCTCAAGATGCCCTTCCAAAGCGACCATATCCAATTGGATTTCCTCCGCCACGGAAATGACCGACATCATCACCGAGCCTCCCCCAAATCCTGACTCCAAACCCACCCCACCCGTCGCCACCACACCCCCCGTCAACTACGAGGGTAACGAAGAAGTGATGCGTATGCTCACCAAGGTTTCCTTCGCCATACCCATGCCGGGGAAGATCATGATGGAAAATAAAATCCAGGTCGGCGACATACCCGCCGGCCTGCTCCTCAGCCGGTATTCGGGAGACCTCGACGTGCGCGTCTTGGAAGTCGAGCAAGCCCCGAACCCCATCGTCCCCGCCCGCCGCAGTTCAGGAAACGTGGAACAATCCGTCACTCAGGATCAGCAGCTTCAAATCGATACCACACAGATCAAATCGATCTCCAAAGACACCAGTGAGCCTCGCTTGAGGATCCCGAAATCAAAGGCCGATGAAGATCGCGTCTCCCTCATCCGCGCGCCACGGGAATCCACCAATCGCGGCAAAGACCCAAACTCCCGCCACTACATCCGTGGCGTCCTGCACACCCACCCGTGGGGTCTGCGCGTGGGCGCTCTATCCAGTCTCCTCCTTCTTCTCAATCTGCCTCTCGCGGTCATCTCCGCCCTTCTCCTCCTGCTTTCCGAAGAAAGCCCGCAAAAATTCGCGTGGGTTCCCCATTGGATACTCGCCTTCCCGCTGGCTCTCCCTCTTGTTGGTACCATTTACTTCATTTGGGGTTATCATGGAAAATGCCGCATCTGCTCGCAAAAACTCTTCGCACACAGAGCCGCTCTCAAGCATGTGAAAGCCCACCACACACCCGGCCTCGGTTACGTCCTGCCCCTCTGCTTCCACCTACTTATTTTCAGCTGGTTCCGCTGTTCCTCTTGCGGCACGCCCGTTCGTCTGAAAAAGTAAGCCATGTCATTCGTCACCATCCGCCTGACAACACTCGCCGCAGCGTTCCTGCTGATCGGTTGCGCGAAAAATGACGAAGAGGGAAGCCCCTTCGGCTCCTCCGGCATACCTCCCCAGCTTCGCTCCAAAAATCAAGCCGACGCTTCGGGCACCGCCATCGCCCCCGGCGGAAACGCGGGTCCGCTTCCCATACAAATCACCCCCGAATCAGACATCGTCTTCACCGATCCCGACAACCCGGACGCCGGCATCCCGGAACTGGAAACCATCATGGCCAAACCAAAACGCGGCCCATGGGAGGAAAGCGAAACCATCGCCCGGCAAACCGCCGCACGCGAAGGCAAACCCATTCTCATCTGGTTCACCGATTCCGACCGCAGCCCCCTCTGCAAAGCCATCTCCGCCGAACTTTTCGCCACCAACGAATTCGGAAAATGGGCTGATAAAAACATCGTCCGCCTCCGCGTCGATGCCAGCGCCAAATTCGATGACACCAACCTCTCCCTCGGGGATAAAATCACACGCCAGCAGGAAATCAAACGATACGTCCAGACCCTCAAGAAGCGCTACAAAGTCCTCGGCCATCCCACCATACTCATGCTCAACGCCAGCGGCGAAGTCCTTTGGAAGGAAGCCGGATACAAACGCGGCCAAGGCGACTACACATGGGGCCTCATCAAACAGGCTACCGCCGCCACCCAGCACCAATACGAAGGCTGGCGCAAAAAACTTGAATCAAAAGGATACCGCGACTGGGAAGGGAAAAACGGACGCAAGGCCTTCGCGAAACTCGTCTCCTACTCCGAGGGCAACATGATCCTCATCGAGCCCGGCGGCGAACGCTTCCGCACCCACGAATCCAAACTTTCCAAACAAGATCGCGCATGGATCGAAGACCAAAAAACAATCCGCGGCATCCGATGATACGTCACACCCTCCTCACAGCCTTAGCCCTGTGCCTTGCCTCCTGCGCCACCAAAGTCACCCCGGAGGAAACCATCGCCATCGCAAGCTCCTACGTCGATATCCAGTGGATGCCCGAGCAACGCCACATTCGCCACGGCTTCGATGCCAGCCGCATCTTCGTCCACACCCCTGACACCACACTTGCCGAGCACGGCGACCCACGGGGCTGGTGGAAACCCGGCATCCTTGCCAAAGGAATGCCCTACAAATGGGGCGGCTTCGACACCCCCGAAACCTTCCTCGCCGGTCTCAAAGCCGGAAAAAAAGCGGGCGACATAGCCAACGATGAAAAAATCAGACGCGACAACGCCGCCGTCAGCGATGGCAGCATCGGCGTCGATTGCTCCGGTTTCATCTCCCGCTGTTGGAAACTCACCAGCCACGTCTCCACGAAAGACATGCCCGCCATCAGTAAAAAAATTTCATGGGATGACCTCCAGCCCGGCGACATCCTTTTGAAACGAGGCCACGTCATCCTTTTCCACGCGCGAGACGGCAGCAACATCCTCGGCTACGAATCCGCCCCCATGCCCACCTGGCGCGTCCGCCGCGGCATTTTCCCCATCAGCTACCTCAAACAGGATGGTTACTCGCCATGGCGCTACCGCCACATGCTCCCCTCTCAGACCAAAAACACCACACCGCCCCGCTACCAAATCGACTCCACCGGCATCGGCTGGAATCCCATCCGATGATCCGTCTAACAGCAAGGAGGGGCTGCCTGTGGCTGCCCTCATCCAAAAACGGCAGCCACAGGCAGCCGCTCCTTGGCGAATGGCGGTGAATTTTTGAAATTTCTCGCCTGATCCTCTTCCAATCCATCAAAAGGTAGTAAATACCCGCAAAAAACGACCGTTTGCCACAAGATAGTGCCGCAAAACAAATTGACCGCTTTGCCACATCATGGGATAGTCATCCCGTATGAAAACGTTTTTGGGAATCGCAGGGCCGCTCTGTTTGATATTGGCCGCATGCGAAAGTTTGAATGAGCCGATCTCCAGCTCCGGTTTCGACCCGTTGCGTCCGCCTGGCAGTGAGTTATCCAGCGACACTAGCAGCGAGGCCACATACAAGCCTGGGGAATTCGTCACCGCTGCCATCAATAACACCGCCTTTTACTTCAAAAAACCACGCGGCGAAGAGGATGCCGACAAGTTGCTGAAACAAGGAACACAGATGAAAGTCGTAGCGGAAAGCTCCAGTTTCCTCAAGGTGGAGCTCGACAGTGGGGAAGTGGGATTTGTGCCCACACTGATGATCTCCCTGCCCCTCAACGAAATGATTCCTGTGGAAGGTATTTACGAAGTGTATCCACCACTGCCCGATGTCGGCGGCGTGGAGCCCCTGCCTTTGCTCGATCCTTCCGGTTTGCCACCCGATGGCTCCATCCCGACCATCATCGA
>JBGSRM010000069.1:0-8245 GCA_041737575.1 Akkermansiaceae bacterium | reverse complement strand
CGTGATGCCTGATCTTGTTCACAGACTCATCCGTTAGAGGGAGGTCTTTTCGGAGATTCAGATTGCATCACGCGGCCGTTTTGGGTTCCATTTCGGAACGATTGTTGTAGCCTATTTCTCGGCTGAAATCCACCTTATGAGTCAGAGATGGCGACGCCGAACAAGCCTCCTGAACAAATTCGAACTTTTCCTCGGCGCACCATTCCTTCAACGTTGTGTATGAATTTAGCCATGCAAAAAGCCTTAGCAGTATTGGCTTTCCAGAACCTCACAGATTTGTGGAAATGGTAGAGGGGAGCTTCGATCTGCTCATAGATACGTCGCCCCTACAGGGCTCTTAATCATTGGGAACGGGAGAACCTAGGGCGATGCCCAAGGCTGGTATGCGTCGCCCCGTTGGGGCTGAAAAAATGCACTTTTTCGCAAAAGCTGATGCGTGGCAGTATCACTAATGGGAGTATATAAAATGGAACATCAGGTGATGGGGTTGTAGATGAAGTCGGGGTGGGGAGGTTGGTGGTTGTGAATCCAGGAGGACAGCATGGAGGCCATGTGGGGGGCGTAGAGGGTTCCTTTGGAGCCGAGGGCGTTGAAGATCCAGTTTCCTGAGGAGTTTTTTCCGATGAGAGGTTGGGAGCGGCGGAGGATGGGGCGGATGGCGGCGAGGTGGTCGATGATTTGGAAATTGTTTCCGCCGAGTTTGCGGGCGATGGCGGAGATGTGTTCGGTGCCGTGGGAGGTGGGGGTTTGGTCGAGGTGGTTCCAATCGTAGGTGGAGCCGATGCGGAAGCGGTTTCCGCCGATGGGGATGAGCCAGCCGCCGACGCCGATGCGGATATGGGTTTGTGGCCAATCGGCGGTCACGGTGAGGATTTCGCCTTTGGCGCAGCGGTGGGGGCCGAGTTGGTTTTCGATGAGGCCGGCGGCGCCTTGGCAGAGGATGGCGTTGGGTGGTGAGTGGTCGATGGTGGCTGTTTCGAGGAGGCCGAGGGAGAGGAGGTGTTGGCGGGTGATGTCGATGAATTTGGCGGTATTGATCCAGCCGCCGTGGTCGAGGGTAACGCTGCCGAAGAAGTCAGGGGGGGTGGGGAGTTGGTTGGGGTGGAGCCATTTCTGGATGTTGGGCGAGGTGAGTTTGGAGGAGATTTTTTCCCATTCTTTTTGTGAGGAGGCGAGGCGGAGGATGGGGAGGGGGTTCCAGATTTTGGAGCCGAGGGAGTTTTCTGTTTTTGTGAAGAAGGAGATGGCGAGGTCGTGGAAGTCATCGATGCGCCAGCTTGGCTCGAAGTTTTTCCCAGTGATGGGGTTGAGTAGGCCGGCGGCGACGCGGGAGCTTCCGCCGGAGTTGGGATCGATGATGCGGAAGGGGATTTTCCGGTGGAGGAATTCGAGGGCGAGGCAGGAACCGGCGAGGCCTTGTCCGACGATGAGCCAGGGATGGAGGTGACGCATCGGGTCGTTAGATTTTGTTAGAAACTAGGGGAATAGTAGGCGGAGGAGGTCTTCGTTGGGGTCGGGTTTTTCGGGGTTGTAGTCTTTGGCGTAGGAGAAGATGTCTTTGTGGAGGTATTCGGTGAAGAGTTCTTTGTTTTGTGTGGAGAGGCGGTTCCAGATGGCGATGTTGAGGGAGCGGGCGATTTTCATCATCATGTGGAGGGTGAGGCGGCGGCCGGAGATGGCGCGCTGGATTTGTTTGTGGTTGAGTTGTTCGGGTGAGTCCTCGACGAGTTGGTGGTTGTTGAGGTTCCATCGTTGCATGATGGTGCCGAGGGGTTGTGGGCCGAGGTCGCGTGTTTCTAGTTGCATGGGGTAAGAGTCTGAAGGTCTTAATGTCTTAAAGTCCTGATGTATTAAAGTCTGAAATTTTGGAGTTGGTTGGAGAGGGGTCTGTTGTAGTGGGATGCGGGTTTCTGGCACGCCTTTCAGGGTGCGGACACATTGATTGCCGACTTCCCCCGGGTGGTCGTCGCTGACGCTCCTCGACCCGGGGCTACTTTCTGTAATCCCTCCGGGATTTTTTGGAGGGCTTTGGGGGTTTTGAGATTAAGGGATTGAAAATCCCTTCTCCGTGTTGAGGAGGGCTTCGGTGGTTTTTAGGGCTTGGAGGTTGGCGGGGACGTTGTGGACGCGGTGGAGCATGATGTTTTGTTGGCGGGCAAGGGTGGTGATGGCGGTGGTTGCGGCGTCGCGGTCTTCGGGGTTGGGGAGGTTGCAGAGGGTTCCGAGGAAGGATTTTCGTGATGCGCCGAGGAGGATGGGTCGGTTTTTTGGGGCGATTTTTTGGAGGGAGGTGAGGAGGATGAGGTTGTGTTCGAGGGTTTTTCCGAAGCCGATTCCGGGGTCGAAGCAGAGGCGTGAGGGGTGGATGCCGATGTTTGAGAGGTCGTTGAGGCGGTTTTGGAAGAAGGTGGAGATTTCGTGGAGGATGTTTTCGTAGTGGGGGTTGTTTTGCATGGTGGTGGGGGTTCCGTGCATGTGCATGATGACGATGCCGCAGGTGGTCGATGCGCAGAGGGAGGGCATTTCGGGGTCGGCGGTGAGGCCGGAGACGTCGTTGATGATGTCGGCACCTGCTTGGAGGGCGGCTTGGGCGACGGAGGCTTTTTTTGTGTCGATGGAGATGAAGCCGTTCCATTCTTTGCGGAGGGCTTGGATGATGGGGATGGTTCTTGAGATTTCGATTTCCGGGGGGACTTCGAGGGAGCCGGGGCGTGTGGATTCACCGCCGATATCGATGATGGATGCGCCGTCGTGGATCATGGAGCGGGCGTGATGGAGGGCGGATGAGAGGGAGTCGAAGTGGCCGCCATCGGAGAAGGAGTCCGGTGTGGTGTTGAGGATTCCCATGATGTGGGATTTGTGGGTGAGGTCGAGGTCTCTTCCGTTGATATGCCAGATCATGCTTGTGGGGATATGGTTTATTTCAACCGCGAATGAACACGAATGAACGCTAATATTTAGAAGATTTTGTTTTTAGGTATTAAAAGATGTGGGTTGGAGGAAAAACTTGTGGCGGAGGAGGGGAAGAGGTTTCAGAATGGGGGCATGACATGGAATGACAAGTTTATGGAGTTGTTTGAGCGTTGTGTGAAGCAGCATCGTGCGGGGGGATTTGATTATGAGAATGGGTATGGTGGGGGGGATTTGGCGTTTCTGGAGAGTATCGGTTATAAGAAGCGGGAGTTTTTTGATTTTGTGGAGGATTTTGTGGATGAGGGGGTTCCGTCTCCGACGACGGCGTTGTTGGTGGCGGCGGTGCGGAGGGATTATTTCATGGTGGTGCAGAAGGGTGTGTTGAGCGAGCGGGTGTTGACGAGGGATGAGTTGCCGAGTTTTGGCGAGGAGTTGGGAGGGCTTGCGTATTTGCCGAGAATTTTGGCGAAGGCGCGGGCGAAGCTGCGAGGTGAGCTGCATCCGGATATTATGTTCGGTTGCGGTGGGGATCGGAATTTCCTGGCGAAGAACGGGGATATTCCTGCGGCGGATTTTTTACGCCATGTCTGGGCGGCGGGGGAGGATGATGGGAAGGTGGTGGAGGGTCTTAAGGTCTTAAGGTCTTAAGGTCTTAAGGTCGGAAAGTCCGAGACGGAGGCGGAGAAGCGGAGAGGTTTTTTTTGGCGAAAGAAATTCGCCCCTCCGGTTTCAGCGGTCGCGGGAGAGGTTTACTTTGAAGCTGCGACCGTCGAGGTTGTTCATGGTTCCGCTCCATGTGATGTTGCCATCGGTGACGGATTTGGTGAGGTAGATGCGAGCGGACAGGTTGTTGTCGGTGTATTCTTCGAGATATAGTTTACCTTCGGCGTGGTTGTTTCCGAGGATGAGGTAGGATTTATCGGCACCGCGTTTCGGGTAGTAGTAGGAGCCTTGGACGGTTCCGTCCGGGAGCCATTTCAGGTAGAAAATGGCGTCTAGTTTTCCGACGTTTCCGATGTAGGTGAGGGTGGGGACTTTTTTGGGTGTGGCGACTTGCCCGGTGGATGTGTCTGCTTGGATCAGGGTGGTTTCGGCCTGTGAGGGGGAGCTGAGGGTGAGAGTGAGAAGGAGGGAGAGAAGTGATTTCATGGTATTTCGATTGAATTTGTATCTAACACTTAGGTTTTTGGGGGATGGGAGGGAAGTATTAAATGAGGTAAGAGTAGATAGGATACCTACGTTAGTGAGCATTACTTTGGCAGGTCGGCAGGGATGGGTAGAAATAGAACCGCCAAGACGCCAAGGCCGCCAAGCCCCCCGAAATAAGGGTTCTTGGAATCTGTTTCCATGCCACAAAACCAGATTTCACCATACGTCTGGCTAGGCTACCAAAGGCATTCAAGCTTGGGACAAGGAAAGATTTCACGGATCCTACTTCGCCGCCTACTTCGCCGAGGCTACGAAGGCCGAGAAGGCTACGAAGGACAGGGTTCACGGAATATCACGGATAAGATGGGATTTTATGGGGTTTTTTCTCCCATAGAAAAAGCGATCCGTCCGTTGGACTCTTAGGAAAACCCAAAACCTAGAGAGTCCAGCGTGCGGATCGCTTGGATATTTTTACAAAGGATGGGTTGGGAATCTTTCAGGAATTTTTTGGGTTCTTCGTGAAGTTTTTGGGGAAACGACTGCTCAATAAGAATGGAGGTAATATTAGCAATGGGATTTCCTTTTTTTGTTTCCTGTGGGGTCGTGCTTTCCGGGTGATTGTTCCATGCGGAAGGGCGGGTTGAAACCCGCTTGCCTTGGTAGGCTGAAGCCTACGCTCCTTATGATTTTCAGGATTCGTGTTCGGCGGCGTATTTTTTGGCGGCGGCTACGAAGCCGGAGAAGAGGGGGTGGGGGTGGTTGGGTTTGGAAAGGAATTCGGGGTGGAATTGTGCGCCGATGTAGAAGGGGTGGTCCGGGAGTTCGATGATTTCGACGAGGCCTTCGTTGGCGGAGACCGAGGAGATGACGAGGCCGGCGTCCTGGAGTTTGTCTTGGTAGTCGGAGTTGACTTCGTAGCGGTGGCGGTGGCGTTCTTTGATGCGGGGTGCGTTGTGGTAGAGTTCGGAGGCTTTGGTTCCGGCGAAGAGGATGGATTCGCAGGAACCGAGGCGCATGGTGGCACCCATGTCCTCGACGCCTTTTTGTTCTTCCTGGAGGCAGATGACGGGGTGGGGTGTGTTTTTATCGAACTCGGTGGAGTTGGCGTTTTTGAGGCCGCATTTGTTGCGGGCGTATTCGATGGTGGCGATTTGCATACCGAGGCAGATGCCGAAGAAGGGGATGTTGTTTTCGCGGGCGTATTTGGCGGCGAGGATTTTGCCTTCGATGCCGCGGTCGCCGAAGCCGCCGGGGACGAGGATTCCATCGACTTCACCGATGACGGAGGTGGCGCCGTGATCTTCGATGGCTTCGGCTTCGATGCGGACGATCTGGACTTTGGTGTCGTGGTGGGCGCCGGCGTGGATGAGGGATTCGTAGATGGATTTGTAGGCGTCCTGGAGTTCGATGTATTTTCCGGCGACGGCGATGGTGACTTTGTGTTTGGGGTGGATGATGCGTTGGACGAATTTTTCCCACTCTTCGAGGTTGGGGGAGGGGGTGTGGCCGAGGCCGATTTTATCGACGACGAGGCGGTCGATTTTGTCGCGGCGGAGGTCGAGTGGGCATTCGTAGATGGTGTGGGCGACATCGCGGAAAGCGACGACGTTCTTTTTCTCGACGTTGCAGAACATGGCGATTTTTTTGCGGTTGTCCTCGTCGAGGTCGGTTTCCGTGCGGCAGATGATGATGTCGGGTTGGATGCCGAGTTCGCGGAGTTTGGCGACGGATTGTTGGGTGGGTTTGGTTTTGGCCTCGCCGGCGGCTTTGATGAAGGGGAGGAGGGTGACGTGGATGAAGCAGACGTTTTCCTTGCCGACTTCGAGTGCGAACTGGCGGAGTGCCTCGATGAAGAGGAGGCCTTCCATGTCGCCGACGGTGCCGCCGATTTCGGTGATGAGGACGTTGACGTCCGGGTTGTCGCGGGTGACTTTGTTCATGCGTTCCTTGATTTCATCCGTGACGTGGGGGATGAACTGGACGGTTTTTCCGAGGTAGTCGCCGCGGCGTTCTTTTTTGATGACGGAGTCGAATACCTGGCCGGAGGTGAGGTTGTTCATGTGGGAGAGGACGCCGGAGGTGAAGCGTTCGTAGTGGCCTAGGTCGAGATCGGTTTCGGCGCCGTCGTCGAGGACGTAAACTTCGCCGTGTTGGTAGGGGGACATGGTTCCGGGATCGACGTTGAGGTAGGGGTCGAACTTTTGCATGAGGGTTTTGAGGCCGCGTGCTTCGAGGAGGGTTCCGATGGAAGCGGCGGCGAGGCCTTTTCCGAGTGAGGAGACGACGCCTCCTGTGACGAAGATGTATTTCATAAATTTCAACTATTAAATTTCAAACCTCAAGGAAGAGGGGCTGTTAGATTGTTAGAAGTTGTTCGATTTCTAGGGCTTGTTGGGGGGTGTCGACGCCGGGGGAGGTGTCGTTGGTGATGACGACGTGGATGGGGGCTCCGTTTTCCAGGGCGCGGAGTTGTTCGAGGGATTCGGCGAGTTCGAGAGGAGAGGGTGGCCAGGAGACGAAGGTTTGGAGGAAGTTGCGTTGGTAGCCGTAGATGCCTTTGTGGCGGAGGACGCTGAGGTTTTCGACGGGGTTGCGGAAGAAGGGGAGAGGGGAGCGGGAGAAGTAGAGGGCTTTGCCGAGTTGGGAGATGACGACTTTTACGACGTTGGGGTCGTTGACGGTGGGGTCCGAGGGGGAGATAGGGTTTGCGGCGGTGACCATGGGGAGGGATGGGTCATCGATGAGGGCTTGGGCGAGTTGGTCGATGAGTGAGGGGTCGATGAGTGGTTCGTCGCCCTGGATGTTGAGGATGTGTGTGGCGTTGGGTGTGTGTTGGATGGCTTCGGCGAGTCGGTCGGTGCCGGTGGGGTGGTCGGGGGACGTGAGGATGGATTTTCCGCCGAAGGATGAGACGGCATCGGCTATGCGTGGGTCATCTGTGGCGACGAAGATTTCTGTGAGAAGTGAGGAGAGTTTGCATCGTTCCCAGACGTGCTGGATGAGGGGTTTTCCGGCGATGAGGTGGAGGGGTTTTCCGGGGAAGCGTGTGGAGCCCCAGCGAGCTGGGAGGATGCCGACGATGTGGTGAGAAGGTGTGTTTGGCACTCAGTAGGATAGGTTGGGGCAGAGTAGGTTTGGTGGGGAGGGGAGGGCAAGTGTGGATTTGGAGGGAATTTGATTATTGGTCATTTTGGGAGATTTTTTGTGGAGGGTTTGGATTTTTTTTGGGCATTGTATAGGCTTGCAGTGGAGGTTTTGTGGGTTCAGGGTTTGGGGGTATGTTTGCTCCTGCTTGGAAGAAGAATGCGAAGGCTCTGGTGAAGGGTGCGGGGAAGTTTTTGGATTATAAGAGGGATTTGTTGAAGGAGGATCGGGTGGGAGAGATTGAGTCGCGGAAGAAGGATTTGATTCAGGCGATTGCGGGGAAGGATCGGGAGAAGGTGGATGAGGCGTCGAAGTTTTTGAGGGCTGCGTGTGATGGTGCGTTGCCGAGGCAGAAGCCGCAGGGGTGGTTTGAGGAGAATGTGGAGGTGATGTTTGTGGCGATCGTGATCGCGTTGGGTTTGCGGGCTTATTATTTGCAGCCGTTTCGGATTCCTACGGGGTCGATGCAGCCGACGTTGAACGGAATTGTGGGACATCCTTTGGAGAAGGAGAAGTGGCCGTCGTTTCCTGAGAGGGTATGGGAGTTTGTAACGAAGGGGAGGACGTATGAGAGGATGGTGATGCAAGAGGATATGAAGCTTGCGATTGATAAGGATGGCAGGTTAGCAGCAAAGGATAGTCAGTTCATGCATTTTCTGAGTCGCTCAGAGCTGTATTTTGAGGATTCGCGTCCTACTTTGATTTCTCGCTTATTTGGAAGTGATCCTTTGCGTTTGCCCGCGCCATTGAAGCCGAGTTCAGAGATGGGATTGGAGCGAGCATTGCAGATCGCGAAGGAGAATAGAGGTGTGATTCCTAAAGGAACGGTGTTGTTAGAGGGTTTTGTGGACACGGGTGATTTGGTTTTGGTGGATAAGATTTCGTATCATTTCCGGAAGCCGAAGCGTGGAGAGGTTTTTGTTTTTGATACGATTGGTATCAAGGGGATCAAGGAGCACAGTACGGGGCCGCAGGGCGCGGGTTCGCATTACATCAAGCGATTGGTGGGTGTGCCGGGGGATGAGTTGTCGATACAGAC
>JBGSRM010000063.1:0-11822 GCA_041737575.1 Akkermansiaceae bacterium | reverse complement strand
CGTTTCCACCATGAGATCCGGCGGGCATTTGGGAGGAGTTGCCACGCGGATGCGCTCGGTGATCATGTTGCCTTCGGAGTCGAGCACGCTGGCTTTGAGGCCGGTGCCGCCGATGTCGATGGCGAGGGTGTAGGGGCCTGTTGAATCGTTCGTGGTGAGGAGTGTGGAGGGCACTGCGGTTTTTTTCGGGTTCTTTTTCATGGCGGTTTTTTTAATGGGCTAGCACGTCGTCTGCGCAAACGGCGAGATCGAAGCGTTCCTTCGCGACCTTTTGCATCGTGTCGAGGAATTGCGGGTGATCGTGGAGGATGCGGGCGAAGTCGGCCTTTTTGAGAACGAAGAAATTGCACTGTGTTTTGGCGCGGATGGAGGCGGTGCGGGGGGTGGACATGAGCAGGGCGGTTTCTCCGAAAAAGTCGCCATCGCTGAGGGTTTTTACGATGTTTCCGTTGCAATCGATTACTTCGATTTCGCCGCGGCAGATGAGATACATTTCTTTTCCGGTGTCGCCTTTGCTTATGATTATTTCGCCAGCGGCTGCGGTGGCTGTGCAGAGAGCTTTGGTGACGGCGTTGAGGAGGAGAGGGTCGGCTCCTTTGAAGAGTGGGGCGCGTTCAATGACATCGCGTGTGACGACTTCGTGCCAGCGGCGTCCGTCGCGTTGGAGAAGCTCGGCGGCGGCGATGGGGCCCCATGTGCCGCGGATGTAGTTGGGGAGCTCCGGCGCGGGCGCGGATTTCCAATGATCGAGAATGGGTTGAGCGACTTTCCATGCCGCGACGACGAGGTCGCTGCGGGAGAAGAGCGTGGCATCGCCGTGGGTGCAGGAGTAGATCATGACTTCGTAACCGGTGTAGCGTGAGGCCTTGAAGGCATCGCCGTAGCTGAAGCGCATATCGACTTTTTCCAGGGTGAGCGTGGGGCCGGGGACTTTGGCTTGGATGAGGAGTTCGATGCCTTGGTAGGGCTGGATATGGAAAATGAGGCGGTTGCCAACCAGTTCGGTGACGCGTGTGCCTTGGAAAAGCGAGACCGGGGCTTTTTTGAATTCGACGACGATTTCTGTGCCGCGTTTCCAGAGGCCTTTTCCGGAGCGGAGGTAGATGGGGACGCCTTCCCATCGCCAGTTGTCGATGCGTAGTTTGCCTGCGGCGAAGGTTTCGGTTTTTGATTCGGGGTTCACGTCCTTGGCCTGGCGGTAGCCTGGTTTTGAAATGGAGCCGTCGTCATTGAAGGAAGGGCCGTATTGGCCGCGTACGAAATTTTCCGCGACCTCTTCAGGCGAGTAGATGCGGATGGAGTTGAGCACCTTGGCTTTCTCGTTGCGGATTGCGTCGGACTCGAAAGAGGAGGGAGGTTCCATGCAGAGATAGGCGAGCATTTGGAACATGTGGTTCTGCATCATGTCGCGGATGACGCCGGAGCTGTCGTAGTAGCCACCGCGGTCGCCGACATCGACTTCCTCGCAGACGTTGAACTGGATGTTATCGATGTGGTTCTTGTTCCAGAGCGGCTCGAAGATTCCGTTGGAAAAGCGGAAGGCGAGGAGGTTCTGGACGGTCTCTTTACCGAGGTAGTGATCGACGCGATAGATCTGGCTTTCGTCCCAGTTGGCGTGGAGTTCGTTGTCGAGAGCGAGGGCGGAATCGAGATCGGAGCCGAAGGGTTTCTCGACGATGATGCGTTTCCAGCCGGGGCCGTCTTTGAAACCAGCTTTATGGAGGTTCTCGCAGATGAGGCCGAAGAATTTTGGGGCGGTTGCGAAGTAGATTAGGATGTTGCCGTCGGCTTGGAATTGGGTGTCGAGTTCGCGGACGCGTTTCAGGAGGGCGGTGAAGTCGTTGGGTTCGCTGAAGCTGGCGGCTTGGTAGTGGAGGCGGGTTTCGAGTTTGTTCCAGATTTCCTCGTCGAAGTTTGGGCGTGTGTGGAATTTGCGGATGCCGTTTTCCTCACCGCTCATGCGTTCGCGGAATTCGTCGTCTGTCATGATCGAGCTGGCTGCACCGAGGACGGCGAAGTTTTCCGAGAGCAGGCCGTCGCAGGCGAGGTTGTAGAGGGCGGGCAGGAGCAGGCGTTTTGTGAGGTCTCCGGAGGCACCGAAGATCAGCATGATGCAAGGTTTGCTGGCGGGGTTGGTTTCGTGGGATTCGAGGGGCATAGGATTGGGTGTGCTTTATTTTCTTTTCATGGCCTGTTGTTCAAGGAGGTCGGCAGAGAGGCCGGTCCAGCCGGTTTGGTGGCAGGCGCCTAGGCCGGAGCCGTCGTCGGCGTGGAAGTATTCGTGGAACCAGATGTGGTCTTTCCAATCGGGTTTTTGAAAGAGCGCGCGGTCGCGACCTTGGAAGGGGCGTGTGCCATCGGCTTCCATAAGGAAGAGCCGGTTCATGCGGGTGGAAAGTTCGTCGGCGACTTGGTCGAGTGTCATCATGTTTCCGCTGCCTGTGGGGCACTCGACTTTGAAATCGTCGCCGTAGTAGCTGTGGAATTTTTGGAGTGATTCGATGAGCAGGTAGTTGATGGGAAACCAGACGGGGCCGCGCCAGTTCGAGTTGCCACCGAAGAGGGATGTCTGGCCTTCGCCGGGCTCGTAGTCCACGCGGTGGGTCGTGCCGTCCACGACGAATTCGTAGGGGTGGGCGGCGTGGTGTTTGCTGATGGAACGAACGCCGTAGGGGCTGAGAAATTCCGTGGTATCGAGCATTCGTTTGAGCAGTTGTTTCATGCGACGGCCACGGACGAGTGCGACGAGTCTGCGGTTTCCGAGGCCGGGGACTTCCCAGTGGGATACGAGTTTCGTGAGGTCGGGGCGGTAGTTGAGATACCATTCCATGCGTGAGGTGAAACCGGGTAGCTCCGCGAGTTCTTCCGGCTCGAGTGTTTCGACGGCGAGCAGGGGCATCAAGCCGACGAGCGAGCGGAGACGGAGGGGGAGGCGTTGGCCGCTGGGGAGGTGGAGTACGTCGTAGAAGAAGCAGTCTTCCTCGTCCCAGAGGTGGAGTGAGTTGAGGGCGTGTGCGATGCCGAGGAAGTGTTCGAGAAATTTGGTGGCGATGTTTTCATAGACTGCGTTTCGCCGTGCGAGTTCGAGGGCGATTTTCATCATGTTGACGCTGAACATGCCCATCCAGCTTGTGCCGTCGCTTTGTTCGAGGTGGCCACCGGTGGGTAGGGGAGCACTACGGTCGAAGACGCCAATGTTGTCGAGGCCGAGGAAGCCGCCTTGGAAGATGTTTTTTCCTTCCGAGTCCTTGCGGTTGACCCACCAGGTGAAGTTGAGCATGAGCTTGTGGAAGATCGTTTCGAGGAACGCGATGTCGCCTTTGCCGCGTTGCTTTTCTTCCATTTTATAAACGCGCCACGCGGCCCATGCGAAGACGGGCGGGTTGACGTCGCTGAAATTCCATTCGTAGGCGGGGATTTGGCCATTGGGGTGTTGGTACCATTCGCGGGTGAGGAGGTCGATTTGGCTTTTGGCGAATGCGGGGTCGATGAGTGCGATGGGCACGCAATGGAAGGCGAGGTCCCATGCGGCGTACCATGGATATTCCCATGGATCGGGCATGGACATGACGCGTTCGTTGTAGAGGTGACGCCATTCCCAGTTGCGGGCGTTTTTGCGGGATTCGGGGGGCTTGGGCATGCCCGGGTCCCCTTCGAGCCAGTCCTCGACAATGTAGTGGAAAAACTGTTTTCCCCACATCATGCCGGCGAGTCCCTGGCGATGGACGCGGCGTTCGTCTTCGGTCATTTGCGGGGGCTGGACTGCTTGGTAAAAGTCATCGGCTTCGGTGATTCGTTCCGTGATGACTGTGTTGAAATCATCGAAGTTGTTAGATTGTTTTGTGTTCGGACCGGTGAGGCGTAGGCGGATTGTCCATTCTTCGCCGGGTGCGAGGGTGCGATGGAATACGGCGGCGGCTTTTGTTCCCTCGTGCTTGGGATTTACGGCGTTTTTTTCGCCTGAGATGAGGTAACGGTGGAATGAGTCTTTTGGGTGAGGTGTCGTGTTGGGCGCGCCGTAGAGGTGTTGGTTGTTTGTTTCGTTTTCGCAGAACAGCCATTCGTCGGGGTTGTCAGCGATGAGAGTGTATTCGCCGATGGTGGCGTGGGAGCAGGTGACAACGGCTTTCGCGCCTTTGCCTTTGAGTTTGATGGAGGGTTTGGCGTCGTTGCGACCCCAGCTCCATGTGTTGCGGAACCACGTGGTTGGAAGCACGTGGATGGGTGCGGCTTCCGGGCCGCGATTGCGGATGGTGACGCGGCAGAGGATGTCGTCGGGTGTGGCTTTGGCGTATTCGATATCGATGTCGAAGTAGCGGTCTTCGTGAAAAACGCCGGTGTCCCAGAGCTCGAATTCGCCCTCGTGTCGTGAGCGTTTTCTATTTTCCTCGATCAACGCGGAGTAGGGGAAGGCCGCGTGAGGATATTTGTAATTCATTTTCAGATAGCTGTGTGTGGGGGTGCTATCGAGATAGAAGAAAACCTCTTTCACGTCCTCGCCGTGATTTCCCTCGGCTCCGGTGAGGCCGTACATGCGTTCCTTCAGAATGGCGTCGTTGCCATTCCAAAATGCCATTGCCATGCAGAGCCGTTGTTTGTCGTCGCTGATTCCGGCTATGCCGTCCTCGCTCCAGCGGTAGGCTTTGAAGCGCGCGTGGTCGTGGGGGAAGAAGCCCCAAGCATCGCCGCCTTCGCTGTAGTCCTCGCGGACTGTGGCCCATGCGCGTTCGCTGAGGTAGGGGCCGAAGAATGACCATGGCTCTTTTCCGTCTTCCGCGAGGCGTGTGCGGATTGCTTCTTTGGTTTGTTGCATGAGGTGGGATTTTTCGGAACCAATTGATTCCAATACCACTAAATCATGACCACTTTATGTTAGATGGGGAAGTACGAATCTCGGGTAAATCGGGATTGAGCATTATTCTTCGGAGACATGGTCGAGCATTACCTCGAGAAATTGAGCCCGCTGACGGGTGATGCCCATTGCTGTTTCTGCGTGAATTGGAACCCACATGGTTCCTTCCATGCGATCATAGGTGCTGGCCAAGGCTTTCAATTGTAGATCCCGGAAAGCGACCCATGCCTTCTGGGCTTCGACCAGTTCCTTCCATTCGTTGGCGGGAAGTTTTTTTTCCAATGCTTTATAGGAAGCGTTCAGCTTTGCGTCCCATTTGGCGAGGGCGTCATCGATTGCACCGACCATGCCTGCAGTGGATGGATCTTTTTCGATGGCCGCTTCCAAAGCCTGATCGATCGGGTCTTGTTCTTCTTCCGCGAGGATCAAGCCGGCGGAGAGTGCGAGTGCGGTGATTATGGATATGATTTTCATTTATTTTGTCTGTGTGATTTCGATTACTCCGCCAGAGGCGTCTTTCTTGAGAATGAATTTTTTTCCAACAAGTTTGGGATTGGCGTCGGAATCATCCGTGGCTCTGACTTCGATCATTTCTTCAGGAAATTTCACGTAGGGTTCATCTTCTCCCATGCCTGCGCGTTGTTCCTTTGTCATGACTCCGACTTGGAATTCGGCTCCATTTTCGTCTTTGAATACCAACTGGGCGGAACCGGCATACCAAATGCAATTTACATAGGTGGCTGTTTGATCGGCCGCTTGTGGTTCGTTCGATGCGACTGTGGGGCTTGAGGCATTGGTTATTACCAATGTTGGAGATGCGCCTTTTTCCAGTGACATGCGGTAGATGGTAGGTTCGGATGTTTTTTTATCGAAGCCACCGAACAGGAATTCAGAGCCGTTAGGCAGCCAGCTTGGATGACTGGCTTCTACGCCTTTTGGTGTTATGCGCTTGATTTTTCCTGAAGCGATATCGATTTGGAAAACAGCGTTCGGCATGTAGCCATCATCAGGGTCGGCTTCTTCTTCGACCGCCATTTCAAAGAGAGCGGTTTTGCCATCTGGGGAGACAGAAATCCATGACGGCATGGATAGGCTCAGGGATATGTTGGATTTGGGCAATGCTTTGACCTCGCCATTCGGCTTCAAGAGATAAAAGGATTCCATATCCTGGCAGAGCCATCCTTCCCCGTTTGGAATCGCTCCCGCAGCGCAGACTTTTTGTTTTGAATCCTTGTTTATGATTTTGAAATTGCCACCTGCGGCATCCACAGATGCGAACAACCAATCGCTTTCTCCGAAGTGGTTGAAGAAGATGCTTTTTCCATCCGGAGACCAGGTTGGCATGAATTCATTTTTTCCAGGGATGCCTTCGATGAGGGAGGAGTTGCCTTTGGCGATGTCGTGGATGGCGATGCGGCGGTCGCCCGCTTCATCCGACTCCGTGAAGGCCACTTTCGTTCCGTCGGGAGAGATGCAAGGATCATTGCCTTTGCTGAGTTGGCGGATTGCTCCTTTGACATCGGAAAGGTTGCTTACGGCGATGAATTCTTCGCTCTGGTAGGAAAAAGTTTGGGAGAATGCCAAGCCTGTTGTTGATAGAACAAGGCAGGCGAAAATGGATATTTTACGGAACTTTATCATAATGGAATGAATTGATGATACTTGTTATGGAAATGACCTTGCACGATCTGATTGAAATGAGAAGGGATTTTATAAGTGTGAGGCTAATTCATAAAAGAAGCGGCGGAATTCAATCAAGCTGCTCACTGCTTAGGTCGTCAGCGGTGTGGAGAATGCGATCGGGCCCTGCTGAGATGATATCCATCTCGGTGCCGGAGATGGAGTGGAAGAAGTAAGGGATTTCCCAGCGGTCGATGAGCTGACCTGAGTTGTCCAGGAAATTGCCGGATTCGGCGGGTAGGTAAGAGAGGTTTTTGGTATTGGCGCCGAGCAGGGCGGCGGTGATTTCGATGTTGTCGCCGACGGGGTTTTCTCCGAGTTGGCGGCGATATTCGCGAAGAAGAGTTGTTAGTATGGCGATGTCTTCCTCCGCTGTGCTTGCGGGGTCGTTCAGGCGATTTGCTTCTGATGCAACAGGTAGGATGATTGAGGGTTTATCAGGAGAGGTAGGGAAAATGGGCGGATTGCTTCGGCTTTTTTCGGTAACTGAGTTCGTGTGTTGAGTTTCTTGGGTTTCCGGCGCATTGAAAATTCGTAGCACAAAAAATGCGGTGACGAGACAAGCGAAGATGATGAGAAATACTCGTTTCAAAGGAATTCGAGATTTGCCGTGCTGACGGTGAATGGGTTGTCGAAGCGGGGGAAGTTCGGAAAGATCGCTTCGATGTGGTTGGTTTGTGCGCCCATCCATTTTGTCATGACGGCGGAGTATTGATCCACGGAAGTGTCGGGTATCCAGCGGCCACGGTTGTTGGTTCCGGCGTCTATGGAGCCTGCGGCGTTGCCGATTTTGAGCTTGGGATAATGGCCGTAGATTCCTCCGCCATTGACCTGCCCGCCCATGACCAATGTGTGGCCGCCCCATGCGTGATCGGAGCCGGCACGTGCGGGGTCGGTGCTGTTGGGTGTGAAGGTGCGGTTGAAATCCGATGCCGTGAAGGTGACGACGTCATCGAACATTTGCAGATCGACGAGTGTGTCGCGGAAGGCTTTGAGTCCTCCGGAAAGCTCGGCCATGAGTGATGCGTGGGAGCTTAGGAGAGTGGCATGTGTGTCGTATCCTCCGACCTGGCAGAAAAAGATCTGGCGGTTGTTTCCAAGGACTGAGCGACCGGCGATCAGTTTTGCGATCATTTTGAGTTGGTCGCCGAGGCTGGTGGCGGCGTTGGCAAATTTCGCCTCAAAGTCCACTCCGGTATTGGTTGCAGCAGTGACTGCCGCGCCGATGAAGCCTTCTGTGGCACGCGCACGGCGGATGATGCGATTGTATTCCTCCTCGTGGAGGTTGGCATGGGTCAGACGCATGATGTCCTCGAAGGCTTTGAGTCGTTTGGCGGCATCGGTTGTTTTGTAGGAGCCATCAGGATTCAATGCATTGCCGTAGGGATCGGTGCCGGTATTGAAGCCTGAAAGCGGAACGGTGCCGGTGGGTTTGACGACGTATTGAGTGACCTGGCCGCTGGTGCCTACTTGGAACGAATTGACGCCAGCCAGCGAGATCGACATGGAAACTTTCGAGGCATCAGAGGAGTTGTAAGAGGCGTTGAGCAGATCGGCCGCACGACCGCCCCAGCCTGAGGTGAAGGGTTTGTCGGGGACGGATGACTGCCATTGGGTTTGCTGATCCGAGTGGGAGAAAAGTTGTTGGGGAAGGGGAACCAAGCCACCAAGATAATCACTGCGCGAGGGCACCGGGTAAGCGAGGCTGCCGACGTTACAAACGACGGAAAGGTCACCGGCATTAAACAGAGTGGCGAGATCCGGTGCACTGGGATGGAAGCCCATGGGTGAAACGACGCCGTTGTAATGTCGATTGAATGCCTGGGTTCCGGGTGGGACGTTCACTGCATGAAGTTGGTCGCGTGGCAGTGCAAGCAGGCCACGTCCGGATTCGTAATCGGCGCGCACTTCATCGTTGGCTGGGTCGCCGGCGGGAACGAAGAGATTGTTCGAATCATTGCCGCCATTCAGGAAAAGACAAACGAGAGCCTTGTAGCTTGAGCCCGTATCACCCTGAGCCATCGCGGCGGTCATGAGTCTCATCTGAGCGAGCATGTTTACCAAGCCGGTGACGCCGAGTGAGGCACAGGCGGATTGCCGCATGAAATCCCTGCGGGATCTGAGGTCTTCTTTTTGGTGATTTTTCACAATGATGAAGGTGATTATTTTTGGACGATGAACTCAGGGGAAGAGACGACAAGCCAGAGGATGTCTTCGATGCGCTCGCGCATGGAGGTGGCTTGGGTGCCGGCGTTGTTGCTGTTGTTCGATGAGGAACGGACCGACACAGCGGCATCGAGAATGATGGCGCGGGGTTTGCCCGGTGTTTCACCGTAGCGAGCCTTGAGAGCACCACCGCAGAGCATGAGATCGACATGATCCAGCACCGCTTCGCAGGCGTTGCGGATGGCGATGGGATTGTTGAAAGTATCCGTGTCCGCGTTTGTGTGAGCACCGTCATCATTTGTGTCCATGATTGCTAGGTATAGCGGATCAAGATTGGTTGCGTAGGGAATGATGAGGTTGTCCGAGTTGGCGGTGTATGGCGATGCGACATCGAATTGGTTGACCAGACTATCGCCGCTCTGACCGCTGGTGTTGTCGATGAGGCTGTAGAGATAGTTTGATATGGTGAAGGTGCTGTTTTCGTTGGCGATTTGGAATTCCGGCGAGACCAAACCGTTGGTGGCAAGCGAGCCGGATGGGGAGAAATCCGGTAGAAACCAGTTGAACACGGATGGAGCGGATTGCGGGGACTGACCAAGGGCGGCGTCTGTGTTTCCCACTCTGACGCGGGTCATGCCTGCGGGAAATTTAGCCAGCTCTTCAGCAGGGTATCCGTAGGTTGAGAGATCATCTAACAACAGTTCTGATTTCGCGTCGAAGGCACGCAAAACGGCAATGTAGCGCAACAGCGGCTCGCGAACTTTTCCGGAGCCGGCGATGTTATCGGCGAGTTCGGGCGAGCGGGCTTCGCTATCGAGAAGGATTGCGCGGACGGTGGTGCCAAGGTCGCCGTTGGATGCTGTGAAAGCGTTGGATACGCGGTATAGATAGCCAGGGGAAGGGTTGGCGGTGACGAGCCGTTGAATGAGGCGGCGGCAGATGAAAGGTGCGGTATTTGGATGCCCGGCGAGGTGATCCAACACATCTTCGAGATCTTTTTCGCCTGTTTGACCGGCTGGCATTTCCAAGCCGAGCCATGATTTCGAGTTCGTGTCGTGGTAAGTTTGAAACATTTTCAGAGGATTCGTCCATGAGGCCTCGTAGCGCTCGCTTCCGCCGCTTTGGAAGAAGTTCGTGTTGTCCACCACGTTATCGCTGTTGGTTGGGCTGTTTCTTTTGGAATAGGACCAACCAGTGAAAACGCGGGCGAGCGCGGCGATGTCATCCTGAGTATAGGTGGGGATGGGAAGTCCGTCGGGGCCGAGTTTCAAAGAGCCATCCGGATGAAGCTGAACGAGACCGATGGAGAAAAGCTGCATGATCTCGCGGGCGAAGTTTTCATCGGGTGAAGTGATGGGATTGCCCTCTGCGTCGAGGATGGCTTTCTGATTTTGCAGGTGGGAAAGATACTGCGCCATGATCGGGTGGAGCGAGACGTTTTCCAAAAGGTTGCGATAGGAACCAAATGAAGATGATTTGAGCATGTCATAGTAATTGGCGGTGCCGTATGCGCGGTTTTGAATGGCGGCGGTGTCATCACTGATGACGAAAATTTCAGAGAGGGCGAAGGCGGTGCGTTGGCGGAGTTGGTCGGGTGCGTGACGTGCGAGCAGCCACCAGCCACGCCGACGGTTGTTTTGATTGGGGTCGCGCAAAGGATTGAAATTAACTCTGGAGGGATCCGCGTAGAGGGTGATTTCCTGATCGTTGGCGGCACGTGTGTAGGCTTCGAGCTTGGGCGAGGGTGTTGCTAATTGTGTGTCGATCCACGTGGAGTAAGCGGCGATGCGGTTTCCGTTGTTCGCATCGACGAGCGCGCGCAATTCCTGCACATCTTGTGTGGTGGGGCCGAAGGTTGCCTGGGTCAGGAAACGTGCGATGTCACGGTCGAGCGCGTCACCGACGAGAGTTGTTAGAGTTTGGGGATCGGGCGGGACTTGGAATTCCGTGGAGCCGTTGGTGATTTGGTAAAACCCGCTGATTTCGCCGGTCACGTTGTCTTCCGTATAAATGCCGAGCTGGATGCTTCCTGAGAGCAGGGCATCGAGAACGGCCTGATCGGTAAGAAAGTTTTGGCTGGCACGGATGGCCCATGATTGGCCGCCGTAATTGAAGGGGGGAACCGATTGAAGGATTGCTGAGTTGTCGGTGAGCACTTGGGTTGAGTTCACCGGAGAGTTGAGGTTGGAGAAGGAAACCGAGACGGTGGCGGTGTCATTGTCACCAGGTAACTTCACAGTCGAAATGCCGGAGCCGAGAGAGGATATACCCGGTAGCGGTCTGAGGTAAGCAACGAACAAACGCTGGTTGGCGGTTGTGTTGGCGGCATCGGTGATCCGCACTTCCGAATCAAGGGAAGATCCACCCACGAGGACGTTAAGATACTCAGGCACCTCGATCAAATCATCGGGTATCGGATGGACTTCGAGATTGGTGCTTTCCATATCCGCAGCGATGAAAAGGCGGTGGGTGAGGGGAGTTCCGGTGGAGTCTTTGAATGTCCATTCATTTGTGCCGGCAGCCGAACGGGATGAGTTTTCCGGTCCTTTTGTTTTAAGAAACAAGGTGAAGGGGCGGGAAAGATTGCCGCTGCGGGAATAGGTGATGATGGCAGGCGTCTGCTCTTTTTCCGTGGCGACGGCGTTGGATGTTGTGGCTGAAAGTCCGTTGTTTGCGAGGTGCTCCAACCATTCCTGGACACCTGCAAGATCATTGCCGGTAGCTGATGGAAAACTATTGGGAATGGTTCGGTCGTAGCCACTTAGTTGGAGTTCCGCCCAATCCGATACGCCATCCTCATCCGTGTCCGCATCCGTGACCTCGACGCGATAAAAGCGTTGGTCGCCCGATGCTTGTTGAGTCATCACCATTTCAGATGACAGGCACAACTGCGGCTCCTCTACAGCTGTCCATGGATCGTTGAGAGTGGATGAGAACACCATCCGGTAGCGTTTTCCCGGTTGAGTTTTGACGGTGATTTCCACGTCGTTGTTTGTTCGGGTGATAGCAGCCTCGAAGTGAGAGTTTGCGTCAAAAGGGTTGGTGCCAGCCGATGCTTCGCGGGTATTGTTGAATCCGTCGCCGTCTTCATCAGCATCGGGAGCGAGAGTTCCTGCGTGATATC
>JBGSRM010000024.1:0-5646 GCA_041737575.1 Akkermansiaceae bacterium | reverse complement strand
AAGGATTGAGCCATGACAGATGAAGAGATGATCGGTTGCGATGTGCCGGAGATGCAGATGGAGAGGTTGCGGGCGGTGATGCACAGGCTGCGTGCGCCGGGTGGTTGTCCGTGGGATGCGGAGCAGACGCATGAATCTCTGATTTCCAATTTGATCGAGGAGGCTTACGAGTGCGTGGAGGCGATTCGTGCAGGCAGCGATGCCGACATGAGTGAGGAGTTCGGTGATCTTTTGCTGCAAGTTGTTTTCCATAGCGAAATCGCGTCGGAGCAGGGGCGCTTCGATTTTGATGAAGTGGCGCGCGGCATTTCAGAGAAGCTGGTGCGCAGGCATCCGCATGTGTTCGGGGAGGTTTCCTTGGGTGATTCCGATGCGGTTTTGAAGCAGTGGGATGAAATCAAGCGCAAGGAAAAGGGCGAGGCGGATGTGCCTTATCTGCACGGCACCGGCAAGGGGTTGCCGGCACTGGTGCGTTC
This sequence comes from Akkermansiaceae bacterium, assembly GCA_041737575.1. Taxonomy (GTDB): domain Bacteria; phylum Verrucomicrobiota; class Verrucomicrobiia; order Verrucomicrobiales; family Akkermansiaceae; genus Luteolibacter. The sequence continues at coordinate 5,170 of JBGSRM010000024.1, read as the reverse complement.
AGGAAAGCTTTTGAAAAAGGCGGCGAAGGTGGGCTTTGATTGGCCGGTGGAGACGGGTGTGTTTGCGAAAATCCATGAGGAGTTGGGAGAGTTGGAAGCGGCTGCGGATGAGCAGGACATGAAGGCGGTGGAGGAAGAGCTGGGCGATCTGATGTTTGCGGTGGTGAATCTGGCGCGTTATCGGAAGATCGATCCAGAAGTTTTGATGGCCTCTGCGAATACGAAGTTCGAACACAGATTCGGCGCGATGGAAAGGGCCTTGAAAGCGGAAGGAAAATCACTGGAGCAAGCCACGCTGGGGGAAATGGAGGAGGCTTGGAAGACAGTGAAACGCGAGGGTTTCTGAGTTTTTTTTACCAGTATGCGTCGCGAGGTTTGTGGAGGAGTGAAGTCACGAGAGCGAGCAATGCTTTCATTTTCTGGGCTCAGGGCTCCCGTATCTCTGGGTTTGCCATCTCTTCTCATCATCCCACGAAAAGCCCGACGATTGCGGCGCTGGTGAGATTGGAGAAAGTTCCGGCGGCGACGGCCAGCAGGCCCAGTCTTGCGATTTCCGCGCGACGGTTCGGGGCCATGCCGCCCAAGCCACCGATGAGGATGGCGATGGAGGAAAGGTTCGCGAAGCCGCACAACGCCACCGCGCCGATGGCCTCCGCCTTCGGGCTGAACGCCCCCCGCCACTCGACGTATTGCACGTAGGCGACGAACTCGTTCAAGATCAGCTTTTGCCCGATCAGGCTGCCGCCCTTCACCGCATCCTCCCATGGCATCCCGACAAGCCACGCGACCGGTGCGAAGCACCAGCCGAGGATCATTTGAAGGCTGAGGCCGCCGTTTCCAAACCACCCTCCGATCCCGCCGAGCATCATATTCAGCAGCGCGATGAGGCCGATGAACGCCAGCAGCATCGCGCCGACATTGAGCGCCAGTTTCAGTCCGGTGGAGGCACCAAGCGCGGCGGCGTCCACCACGTTGGCCGGTTTGTCATCGCCTTCCGCGAAGTCAAGCTGCTTCTCTTGCGGCGTGCCGGTCTCCGGTTTCATTAGCTTTGCGAAAAGCAGCCCGCCTGGCGCCGCCATGAACGATGCGGCGATGAGGTATTTAATATCCACCCCCAGCGCGACATAGCCCGCCAGGATCGATCCCGCCACGCTCGCCAACCCGCCCACCATCACCGCGAAAAGCTCCGAAGTCGTCATTCGGGAAATGTACGGTTTTACCACCAACGGAGCCTCCGTTTGTCCCACGAAAATATTCGCTGCTGCGGAAAGCGACTCCGTCCGGCTCGTGCCCAGCAGTTTTTTCAGTCCGCCGCCGAGGAAGCGGATCACCAGCCCCATGATTTTCAGGTGGTAGAGCACCGCGATGAGGGAGGAGAAGAAAATGATCATCGGCAGCACTTGCAGTGCGAACACGAAACCCACCGACCCGCCTTCCCGGGTCAGCCCGCCGAAAAGGAAATTCACGCCTTCCTTGCCAGCGTTGATCGCGTTCGTCACACCGGCGCTCATGGCCGCCAAGGCATCGCGCCCCGCCGGCACCGCGAACACCACCCAGCCGATCAGCACTTGCAACGCCAATGCCGTCCCCACCGTCCGCCAACGGATCGCCTTGCGGTTGTCGCACAGTGCGAAAGCCGCCGCCAGCAGCACCACGATTCCGAGAAGTCCTATCATGGGTCTAGCAACTAGCCGTTCGCGTGCCTTATTGCAAGGTATGTGCGTGGTGTATGGAATTTGCGGGGTTTAACAGATCAGCCCATGAAAGTTGAAATGTCTGTTTGTCAAACGCAGTAATGCTTCTACTTTAAAACTATGAAATGGAATGTAGCGAGTGTTGCGGGAGCGTGTGTGGTGGTGGGCGTCCTCGGTTTTGTGCTTGGGAAATTTGCAAGCAAACCGACCGCGATGACGGAGGAGGAGCGTTTGTTGGAGAGTAGTAAAAATATAAGGGAGCAGCGCACTACGTCTTCCTCAGACGAACGGACGGCCACAAGAGGCAACCGACCGATGAGACCGGGTTCGATACGCGAAGAGGGCGATTTCGATCAGAAATTGGAACGCATGGAGGAAATTGTGAGGGGTGAGAACGCATTATCACGCAATCGCGCCCTGCTTGATTGGATCGATTCGTTGGCGCCGGAGGAATTCGAGGCGGCGGTGGATCGTTTCCGAAGTCTCGGGCTGACGGAGGCGAGGATGGGAGAATATTCGATGTTGCTGACGGCGTGGGCGGAGATTGATCCGGTGGGGGCTCTTGCCTATACGACAGAGAAAACACGGGGTGGCATGGCGACGGGAACGGTGATCGCGGCATGGGCCAGTCGTGATCCTGACGCGGCGATTGCATGGGCGAAGGCGAATCACGAGGGTGATGGTGCCAATCCGTATATGGTTGGAATCATTCGGGGCATGGCGGAGACCAACCCGGAGAAGGCGTCGCTGGTTCTTCAGGAGCTTCCATTCAGCCGTGAACGTGCGGAGGCGCTGGATGCGATGATACCCCATGTGTTGCGGGGAGGTTCAGAGTCAGCCAAAAAATGGATTGCCGGCATCGCCGATGAGCAGTTGCGCAACGGAGCCATCGCGCGTTTGGCGGAAGGAATGGCCAAGGAAAATCCGGCGGATACGGCGTCCTGGTTGCTTGCCAATATGAATGAAACCTCCGTGCGCAGCTTTGATGAGGTTTATGAAGAATGGGCGAAAAAGGATAAAACAGCGGCTCTCTCAGCTTTCAAACAACTGCCCGAAGGCGATGCACGGGTGAGGGCGCTTCGTGGTATGGTAACCGTTGAGGCGCAGCAGGATCCCGCTGCGGCCGCCCGTTTGATGAATAGTTATCCGAACGATGTGGATGACCGCATGGTGCTTCATTTTGTCTGGAACTCTTTCGACAAGGCTCCCGATGTCGCTCTCAGCCAAGTAGGGCTGATACAGGATGAGCAGAGGCGGGATCGCATGTATATCCGTGCGCTTGAATCATGGATGGATGAAGACCAAGCAGCGGCCAAACGTTGGATGAATTCCGCGAAGCTACCCGAGAATGTGGTGGAAGCGTTGTCTCCGAGGGATACACCCTGAGAGGTTGAACCTCATTGAACGTCCGCGCGCTCGTCTTTGCTTTTGTGGCGGAGATCCTTCGCCTGCTCCACGTAAACCGAGTCTTCGCCGATGTTGGCAGAGAGGTCGCCGACGCGTTCCAGCGAGCGCACAATGAATATGAGGTGGAGATATTCCTGGCAGCGTCCGGAAGTATCTTCCAGGCGTGAGCTGTAAAGGGCGGTCACTTCTTTGTGCAGTTGGTCGAGTTCCTTGTCTCGGGTGTGGAGTGAGGCACCTAGCTTGCCGTTTGCGTCGCTGTAGGAGGAAATGGCATCCCGCAGAAGGTGGTCGGCGAGGGTGTAGAGTGGCTCGATGAGGTTTATGTCCTTGAGTTCGATCGTTGAGTTTATTTTTTTCGCGCGTTTGGCGATATTGACCGCGTGGTCCGAAATTCGCTCAAGGTTCATCGAGATTTTCATGGACGATACCACGAGACGCAAGTCGGTGGCCATGGGATGATATTTGACAAGAATGTCCATGCCGTGCTGGTCAATTCTGCGCTCGAGTTCATCCACTTCATCGTCATCGGCGATGGCCGAGTTGGCCAGCTCGTTGTTGCGTTCAAAGAGTGACTGAATCGCGCGTTCGAGGTTATGGCGCGCCGTAGCCGCCATTTTGAGCACTTCACCCTTGAGTGTGGAAATGGAGCTATCGAAGTCGCGGAGTATGTGTGGAGAGCTGGTCATAATTTTATTTCAGATCAACCGAATCTGCCTGTGATGTATTCCTCGGTTTGTTTTACGGAAGGATTGGTGAATATCTTCGATGTGGAATCGTATTCTATCAACTCACCGAGGTAAAAAAACGCGGTTTTATCGGAGACGCGGGCCGCCTGCTGCATATTGTGAGTCACGATGACTATCGTGTAATCTTTCTTGAGCTCGTGAATAAGCTCCTCGACGCGTGCGGTGGCAATGGGATCGAGGGCGGAGCAAGGCTCGTCCATGAGGATTATCGAGGGATCGACAGCGCAGGTGCGGGCGATGCAGAGGCGTTGTTGCTGGCCGCCGGAGAGTCCGAAGGCAGAGTCACTGAGGCGGTCTTTCACCTCGTCCCAGAGGGCGGCTCCGCGTAGGGCTTTTTCGACGATCATATCGAGAGCGACTTTATTTTTCTCACCAAGAATGCGTGAACCGTAGGCGACGTTTTCGTAGATACTGCGTGGGAAGGGGTTAGATTTTTGGAATACCATTCCGACACGTCGGCGCAGCTCGACGCTATCGACTTGCGGGTCGTGAATTTCCATGCCGTCCATGCGGATGGTTCCTTTGGTTACTTTCGCGCCCGGAATGAAATCGTTCATGCGATTGAAGCAGCGGAGCAGTGTGGATTTTCCGCAGCCGGAGGGACCGATGAAGGCGGTGACTTCGTTGCGGGCGATGTCCATGCTGACTTGCTTGATGGCGCGTGATTTTTCGTAGGAGAAATCTACGTTCACGCATTCGATGGCGATTTCGGGAGTTTGGGCGGGCTTGCTCATATCAACTGAACCTCCCTGTGATGTAGGCTTCCGTATCCGGATGCTTTGGGTTTTCAAAAACCTGCATGGTATCGCCGTATTCGATGAGTTTGCCCATGTAGAGGAAGGCGGTGCGGTCGGAGCAGCGGGTTGCCTGCTCCATGTTGTGGGTGACGATGACGATGGTGAATTGTTTTTTGAGAGTGGTGATGAGCTCTTCGATTTTCAGGGTCGCGAGCGGGTCAAGTGCGGCGCATGGCTCGTCCATCAGGAGGATTTCGGGTTGGTTGGCGATGGCGCGGGCGATGCAGAGGCGTTGTTGCTGGCCGCCGGAGAGTCCGAAAGCGGAGTCATTGAGGCGGTCCTTGACCTCATCCCACAAGGCGGCGTTGGTAAGCGCGCGTTCGACGGTTTCATCGAGTTCTTTTTTCCGGCTGCGACCCGCGACGCGGAGGCTGAAGATGACGTTCTCGTAGATCGATTTGGCGAAAGGGTTGTATTTTTGGAACACCATACCGACGCGTTTACGCAGGGAGATGACCTCGACGGTGGGATCGTAGAGGCTGGTTCCATCGAGACGGATGTCGCCTTCGTGGCGGACGCCATCGAT
>JBGSRM010000015.1:0-8969 GCA_041737575.1 Akkermansiaceae bacterium | reverse complement strand
CCTTGGCCGCCTGCTCGACGGCGCGTCGGTCTTCGTCCGGAATCGCTCGGGGCATGCGCACCTCAATCTCCACACCGGCGACGCGCTGCATCGACTCGAAGAACCCGTAAAGCTTGAGCGCCTTGAGTTGCTCGGCGGCCTCCTTGGCGTTGTAAACGGACATCACCACCTCGGTGTCCGCAGGGAGATGCTTCGCGAAGCCAAGCTTTGCGGCGCGCTCCTCATCGCTGAGGCTGGCCGAAGGCGTCGGGGCAACCGCATCCTTAACCTTTTCGACAACATTCTCGACCACGGACTTCTCCTCGCCGGGTGTCCCGGTCGTCTTCGGTTTCTCCTTGCAGGAAACCGCACCAAGCACAAGCGCCGAACCCAAACACCATAAGTTGTATTTCATTTTCACCCCGCCAGTAAAAGCAACCCGCGCGGGCGATCAAGCCCCAATTGGCCCGATGCCGGATATTTGGCTCCTTCACAGCCTACACAAAAAGGGAGCGGGCGATCTTCCGGTTGCCGGGGTGTCATCTTTCTCCAAATCAACAATCAGCAATCAGCAATTCTTCCCCGGCCAAGCGCATCCAGCGGACTCCGCCCCGCCATCGAGCAAATGCGACGCGAAGGCGTGCCTCCAGCTTGCGGGATTGATGAATGATGATTTTTGATTTCGGATTTTTGATTGAAGAGGGAGATCACATACTGCCGTCAGCTGTCTTCGTGCTGCTGGTGAAAATCGCGATGAGTTCATCACATTCGGCGAGAGCTGCGGGTACCGCGCGGCCATCGCCCAAACGCTTGCGGGTCATGATCTTGAGCCAGACCATCGTTTCGCGCAGCTCCTTGAGCGAGATCTTCATCTTGTGGACGAAATCCTTCCTCGATTCCGCGCTCCGCGCCTCCGCGTAATTCGGAGCCGGTGATGTGCCCGACCGGATCAGTTGGCCTCCGACGTGATTGCCCACCTTGGTGTTCGGCAACGCCTCCACCACATCAATCACCATGACGGCAAAAATCGATTAATCTGTCTTCAAGTTGCTGAGGTGTCATGCTCTTAAAATCAAAATTCCAAAATCAACAATCAACAATCAACAATCAACAATCAACAATCATCAATCATCAATCATCAATCATCAATCATCAATCCATCTTCCGACTTTAAGACTTTAAGACCCCCAACAACCCTCTAACATCCCCCCGTGGTCGAAAAAACAGACTTGCGCGCCGTCCTCCAATACATTCCCCAATTCCGGGGCAAAATATTTCTCGTTCTCATCGAGGCAGACCTCCTCCCAGAGCCCGCCGTCGCAGAATCACTCCTCGACCTCGCCGCCCTCGAAGACATCGGCGTAAAACTCGTCCTCGGCGTCCTCGGCGGCGATATCAAAGACCTCTACGACTGGACCCTCGAATGCGAAATCATGGCCGCCCGCGTTGTCCTTCCCATCTCCGATGAACAAGCCGCCAAAGAAGTCCTCGATGTCCTCCATCGCGGCCAATCCGCCATCATCGATGCCAGAGACTCCGACCCCCTTGATCCTCAAGTCGTCACCTTCGCCAAACGCATCGGGGTCTCCAAAATCATCGCCCTCCTCCAAGAATCGATACTCGTTAACGGCCAACCTGCCCACGCCATCCGCTCCGCCGATGTCCCCTCCGTCCTCGCATCCGATAACGTCCAAGGCCACAATCTCCTCTCCGCCGCTGCCGCCGCCTGCAACCACGGCATCCCCCGCGTCCACGTCCTCAACGGCCGCCAACAAGGCATCCTCGTCGATGAACTCTTCTCCAACGAAGGCGTCGGAACCATGATCCACGCCGATAGCTATCGCATCATCCGACCCCTCCGCGACGACGACATCCCGGAACTCCTCGGCATGATTGGACGCGTCGTCCGCCGCACCAAACTCATCGCCCGCACCTACGAAGACATCGCCATCAACATCTCCCACTACCACGTCATGTCCATCGATGACAACGTCGTCGGCTGCGTCGCCCTACACCCCTACCCCAACGAAGACTGCGCCGAAGTCGCCTGCCTCTACGTAAAACAAGCCCACGAAGGCCGCGGCTACGGCAACGAACTCGTCGCCCACGCCGAATCCGTCGCCGCATCTCAAAACATCCCCCGCGTCTTCGCTCTCACCAACCGCGCCGCCGATTTCTTCACCCGCCTCGGCTACCACCAAACTCCCCCAACATCCCTCCCCTCCTCCCGTCACCAACAATTCATCAACAGCGGCCGCGACTCTCTCGTCTTCCAAAAAATCCTGTCCCCATCACCATAGCCAGACATCCAGACAGGAAATTGGAACCACGTTGCATACTTCCTCGCAATACCTGAAACTTTCCAGCTTCCTTTCTTGAACTCCTCTCACCAAAACGCTTTGCTCGCTCACCGCAAATGCTTGAACAACCCATCCTCATCACCGGCGGCGCCGGATACATCGGCTCACACACCGTCCGTCATCTCACGGCTCTCGGTAAAAAAGTAATCGTCCTCGATAACCTCGTCTTCGGTCACCAAGACGCCATCGTAGATCCCAATGTCGAACTCATCATCGGCAACGTCGGTGACCAAACCCTCCTCCGCTCCCTTTTCCAAAAACACAACTTCGTCGCAGTCGTCCACTTCGCCGCCTTCGCCTACGTCGGAGAATCCGTAACAGACCCCCTCAAATACTACTGGAACAACACGGCGGAACCCATCGCGCTCCTCCAGATTATGCGCGAATTCAACTGCAAAGCCTTCGTCTTCTCCTCCACCTGCGCCACCTACGGCGAGCCCGTTCGCATACCCATCACAGAAGCGAACCCACAAAATCCCATCAACCCCTACGGCCAATCAAAACTCTTCGTGGAAAAAATCCTCCACGACTGCGACTCCGCATGGGGACTCAAACACGCCAACCTCCGCTACTTCAACGCCAGCGGCTGCTCCCCGGACGGTCTCATCGGAGAAGACCATAACCCCGAAACCCACCTAATCCCCCGCGTCCTCATGGCCATCACCGGTGAAATCGATACCCTCGAAATCTACGGAACCGACTACCCAACTCCCGACGGAACCTGTATCCGCGACTACATCCATGTCGATGACCTCGCCGAAGCCCACGCCCTCGCCCTAAACCACCTCCTCGCCGGTAAACCCTCCCTCTCCTGCAACCTCGGCACCGGAAAAGGCATCTCCGTCAAAGAAATCATTTCCGCCGCCGAAACCGTCACCGGAAAATCCGTCCCGCTCATCTTCGGCCCTCGCCGCCCCGGCGATCCTCCCGAACTCGTCGCAGACCCCTCTCTCGCATTCCAAACCATCGGCTGGAAAGCCAAACACCTCGACGTCCTCCAAATCGTCCAATCCGCATGGGACTGGATGAGCAGCCCGCGCAAAGGCCGCTTCACGAAATAATAAATATCACCCAAATATACTCCACTTTGTAAATGCCTTGTATTGACATTTCATCTTCCGCCTGCAATTTTCTCCTTAGTCGAATAAATCAGTAGAATGATTTCGACAATTCTTTCATAAAAAACCGCAAAAAATCACCCAACCAATGCAACGAAATCGTTTCATAACCAAAAACCAGCCCCGCGCGTTCACCCTGATCGAAATACTGATCGTCATTGCCATCATCGCCATCCTCATGTCCATCGCCGCCATCGGCATCGGTAACCTCTCCGCCGGCAAAGGCACCTCCACAGCCATCGCCACCACCGAATCCCTCTTCGACGAAGCCCGCTCCATCGCCGTCTCAAAACGCTGCAAAGCCCGCGTCATGATCGATATCGATGACCCCACAGACGACCGCTACCTCCGCAGAGTCGTCATCGCCCACGAACGCATCGATGACACTGGCAACGCAGTGGCTAATGAATGGGTCCTCGCCAGCCGCGGCTACAACATGCCTCAGGGAACCTACTTCAGTAAGGAATACTCAAAATTGAAGGATGGCTATCCGATACCTATAGAACCCAACCTCACCGGGACAAACATTTCAGCAGACTTCCAAGGCAAATACGCCTACTACGAATTCAACGCCGAGGGCATCTTCTTGCAATCAGGCGCCAGCTTCATCATCGGCACCGGCATCCGTCCAAAAGGGGAGGAATTTCCGAAGGTCACCAAAGCCGCTCAAAAAGACTTCGCCGGCTTCACGATTTGGAGAAACGGACGCACCTCGATTTTCCGCACCCTCGATCAAATGGGCATCCCGGACGTTCCTACAACTTTCTAATTCTCACATGAAAAATACCCACCTTTCATCCAATACCCGCGGCCCACGAGCCTTCACGCTCATGGAAACCGTCATCGCGATCGGCGTCCTCGTCGTCCTACTCACCGGCTTCCTCGCCGTCTTCACCCCCGCCACCCTCGGCATACGCCGCTCCATCAGCTCTCAACAAGCCAATCGCCTCACCACCACCCTCGAACGCGAACTCGTAACCCTCCGCACCGGACAATCACCCACAACCGCCAAAACCGGCTTCGACAAAGCCTTCGACTGGATACAGAAAAGCAACACCGCAGCCACCGCCGTCCTCGTCTATCAATACCGCGGCGATACCTCCACACTCCGCGCCGACGGTACGCCCCAACCACTCGATAACATCTCCGGACAACCAGGAACAGACTACATCATCCAGTCCATGGCCAGACGCATCGATGACCCCCTACTCCCTGACGATCTGGAAGCCATCGACGGCGCCATCTTCTACGTGAAAACCAGACAACTCGTTTACTCGGGAAATGAAATGATCCTCGGCCAGGCAGGTGAAATCCGTAACCCCAATAAGATAGACGATCCCATAATCGCAACCCCGGACACCTACCCCGCCGCTGTCATCGCCTTCTCCGCCGAATTCTACTCCCTACCCACCAAATCCGAAGACTTCATCAAAGGACCCGGTTTCACCAAACGCTTCACGAACGCCAAAAATCCTGTCTTCACCCGCAATCTAGCCATCCGTCGTTGATACCTCCTGCCCTGCCCATGAAAATCCCAGTCACTACCAAAAATCGCGGCTTCACCCTCATCGAGCTGCTAGTCGCCATGGCGATCACGACCATTATCGTCACGGTCCTCGTCAGCATCACCGCCCTCTCTCTCGACACTTGGAATCGCAGCAGATCTGAAATCCGCGCCGCCCGCCAGGGTAAAGCCATGATCGACTCCATGGCTCAGGATCTCGAATCACTTGTCCTACGCAAAGGCAACAACTTCGAATGGCTCAACGCCCAATCCAAACCAATTGAAGGACCTAAAGGCGAGGACAACCCCAACGCCGTTGAAATATTCTTCTTCTCCGCCGCCACCGACCGCTACAACGGACAAATCGGCGTAACGGATGTTGATAAAGGTGGCGACGTCTCAAGCATCGCTTACCAACTCCGCTACAAAGACCCCATCCCTAACGGCACGAGTGACAAAGCCAAAACATTCGTCCTCTACCGGAAAATCGTAAACCCCGACCGCACTTTTACCAGCCTCCTCGGACAAAACAAACTCGATACCGCTTTCGTCACACTTACCGGAACCGGCGACGACGCCGTGGAAGCCGTCGAAAACTTCGTCTGTGAAAACGTTTACCAATTCACGGTAACTTTTCATGTGGAAACCACAGTTCTCGATGCCAGCAACAAGCCTGTCACCAAAGTCGTCCCCATCAGCGTCGGACAAGATGCCAAACAAGCCAAAGAATTTTTCATCACTGGAAACGGTATAACATCCACCTACACCGGCGACTTGACCGCCGATCAACTTAAATCCGGCCGCATCACCACAGTGGAAGTCTCACTCACCGTTATTACCGACTTCGGCCTCAGCCAAATGCGCAATCGAACCTTCTCCTCCCCCGAAGACTTCGACGAATTCATCGGTAAAAATTCCTATCAATATTCCAAAATGATCGCCGTCCCCGGCTCATAGTATCTCCATTCAAAATCGAAAATTTAGAATTCAAAATTCTAAATCACTCTCCCAAAATCCCCCGCGACCGATTGCTCATCTGCCGCTGCTCCTTCCAATCAATCACCGACGGTGCCTTGTAAGTCTTCCTCTGCGCCTCTGTGTAATCATTCCCAGGCCGGTCAATCCCCGCCCGACTCCCTTCACGCGCACTCACACGATCCATCGTATTCGTCTGATACGGGTCTTTTCGATCCGCCGCCTTGTCCCCATCCCCCCACATCTGTCCATCCTGCCTGGCCTGTGTTTGAAACCTCGAACCATCCGTATCTCCCTCATAATTACCCGCCTCATAAGTCTCCCGTCCCCACCAGCTCTTCTTCTTGTAATCACCGGTTTTGTAAGCCTTCTTATCCACCTTCCCCTTGAAATAGGCAGACTCACGCTGGCTGTCATACTCACTCCTCTTGTCAGACCTCGGCACCCAATTCCCATCGGCATCCTGCTTGTAACCATTCCCTTCCGTCATCCTCTCCTGCAAACTCTTCCTCTCCGCAACAGGCCGCGAAGTATCCTTCTCCCCCATGCCCTCACACCCCACAAAACAAAACAACAACCCCACACCGCACACATCTCTAAAAAATCTCTTCATCACTTGAATTGTTTTTCCAATGCCTGATCCGGCACCGCTCCCCGCTCCAAGGCATCACTATACGCTTTCCGCGCCTCATTCATCTTCCCTTTTTTAACATACACCATCGCCAAATTGAAATACGCGTCATTCGAAAGCGGATCCGCCGTGATCGCACCCTTGAAATGCCCCTCCGCATCATCCATCTGTCCCATCCGGAACGCAACCATGCCCAGCATCAAATGCCCCTTTGAGTCATCAGGCGCCAAATCCACCGCCTTGCGTAAAAACGTGTCCGCGGAAGCCATGTCATCCATCTTCATATACGTATAACCCAACATCCTCATCGCATACGCATTCCCTTCATCCAGCTCGATCGCCTTCTGAAAACTCATCGCCGCCTCACCCGGCTCATTCAGTTTCAAATGCACCACGCCCAACTTGCACAACGCCGGAACATGCCCCGGATGCTCCTCCAAAACCAACTCATACAACTCCCTCGTAGGCATCAACCTCCCGGCCAAATACGCCTTCCTCGCCGCACGATCATAACTGTCAATCTCACGGTTCAACTCATTCGTAGCCCTGCCCACCGTCTCCCTATCCTTCAAAACCGGCGAAACAAACTCCCCATCCACATGCTGGTTCGCCACCAGTTTCTGCTCCTCCGGCGTCAATTCAATCTCCCCAATGTCAAACAACTCGATCGCATCATTCAAACGTTCATCCTCCTTGCCCAAATCCCTCGCAGCCTCCACCAAAAGCTCCTTCGCCTGCCTCCTCCGCTCCTGCATCCGCAACTGCTTGCGTATCACCTCCCTCAACACCTGAACCTCTCCAGCATCCGCCTTCACCTCACCCCCGACCAACGCCTTCTCTTCTGACTCCAACATCTTCTTCAAATCTTCAATCCGCTTGTCCTGCTCCCGGTTGTCATGCTGCAACCGATTGATCATCGACTTCGCAATCGCCAGATCCCTCTTCGCATCCACCAGATCATCCTTCGCCGCATTGCTATCCAAATTCAGCCGCTCCACCTTCTCATTCGCCTCCCGCAACTGCTTCGCCAATCCCATGTTCTGCTCAATCAACGGCTCGATCCTGGCTCCGTCATTCAACTTCAGCAACGCCGCCATCTGATCCCTCTCCTGCAACAAAAGATCCCGCTCCTCCCTCAGCTCCGCAAACGACTCCCGAACCTCCTCCAACTCCTGCTTCAACCCCGCAATCTGCTGGTTCGCACCCTTCAACTCCAAAGTCTTTTCCTCCAACGCCTTCTCCAGTTTCTCCATCTGCTTCCTCTGCCCCGCCACAACATCATTCGCCACCTTGCGCTCGACCTTCAAATCTCGCTCCAAATTCGCCTCCTTCTGACGCAACTCCTCCGCCTGCTTCTTCAACGCATTCACATCCGCATTCAAAAGCTCAACCTTCGCCATCGCCTTCGTATGCTCCTCACGGCTCATGTTCAAAGCCATGCCCACTGCATCACGCTCCTGCTCCAAGTGCTCGATCCTCTTGTTTAAACCATCCAGCTCACTCCTCACAGGCGCCTTCGCCATTTCCGCACGCTGCGCTCTCACAACATCCTCCGCCGCCTTCAACTTCCTCTGCAATGACTCATTCTGCTTCCGCAAATCCTCAACCCGTGACTCATTCCGCATCGCTTCATTGCCATTCGCATCCCTCATCTTTGCCGTTTGCTCCTCCACCTCTTTCTTCGCTTTTGCCGCCGCCTCCTCAGCAGCCTTCGCCGCCGCCTCCGCAATCTGCTTCTTCGCCTCCGCCGCCGCAGCATCAGCCGCCGCCTGCGCTTCCCGCCTCTCCTGCTCTTTTCGCTGCTCCAAACTCATCGCTTCTTTTGCCATCTGCTCGCGCTTCGCCTGCTCCTCCGCCGCCCGCTCCAAAGCCGCCTTCTTCATCTCCTCCGCCTCTCGCGCCTGCTGCATCGCCTGCAATCTCTTCGCTTCCTCTTCCTTAGCCCGTCGCGCTGCATCCGCCTGCCTAGCCTCCGCCTCACCCGCACGACGCGCCGCATCCACCTGCCCTGCCTCCGCCTCCGCAATCTTCTCCCGCAACCTCGCCACCTCCGCCTCAGCCTCCTTCAATCTCCTGTCCTGCAACGCATCCACTTCCAAAATCCCCTTGTCTTCCACCTTCTCCGCCTCCTTCTCATCAATCAACTCTCCCCCTACTTTCTCTCCGCCCTCCAACTCCGCGATCACTCGATTGTCCTTCTGAATCTGCTCACCCGCCTTCTCCCTTATGCCCCCCATCGCTTTCTCGGTAATCTCCAACCGATTCTTCACCATCGTCGGTTTCCACTCCGGATAAAACTTACCCACGACCCCGATCAACCCCGCCGCCTGTTCATACTTCCTCAAAGCCGCTGGAAAATCCTCATCCTTCTCCAACTGCTCTGCGGCCCTGATATCCATATA
>JBGSRM010000183.1:0-16942 GCA_041737575.1 Akkermansiaceae bacterium | reverse complement strand
GCGATGTGGTAGGTGGTTCCGGCGGTGGCGGGGATGGTGACCTGGCTGGTCCAGTCCAGGGGGGAGCGATCGTCGTTTGAGGCGACTTCGATGAGGTTGTAAACCGAGGATCCGGAGTAAACGGCGAGGACGGTGTCGAAGGCGCTGCCGGAGGTGTTGATGATGAAATCGCCGTCTTCGGGTGCGGTCCATTTCCACCAGACGGATTTGCCTTGGCCGGTTCCGGCGTGTGGTTTGTTTTTCTCGAAGAGTTCGTTGGTGGCAGCGCGGTTGTGGCCGGATGTGGTGAAGAAATCGCCGGCAAGCGGAGTGGCTTGTGCGAAGAAATCGTTGGGTGGAGCGAGTTTGTAATCGACGAGGAAGCGGTGGGTGTTGGTGAGGTGGGAGTCGAGGACGAGCCGGTATTCGGTATCCGGCTTTGAGGTGAAACGTATGTTTCGATTCAAGCCGCCGAGGGTATTGCTGTGGGAGATGGTCTTAAGTTGACCTTTTACCGAGCCCTCAAAGACGACGACTTCGTAGCCTAGGTTATCGGAAAAAACATCCAGTGAAACCAAGCCGGTGTGAGGTGTGCGGAAGGCGATCCAGAGGCTTTTGTTACCGATGCCGGGTATGCAGAAGGAGTCTTCATCGGGTTCGCGAGTGGCACCGGCGTTGGTTCCGATCCAGGTTCCGTAGTCGCCTTCAAAGCGATGGGCATCCGCGAAGTCATCGTTGGAAATGTTCGGAGGAGAGCCGCCGAGTAGGCGTGCGAGGTTGAGGCGTCCGCCGGTGGAAACTTTGCCGGACAGGGCGGGGATTTTATCCACGGAGGCGTAGAGTCTCGCGATGATGGATTCCATTTCCTCGGAGGGGAATTGAGCCATGGCAAGGGCGAGGGCACCGCTGACGTGCGGGGTGGCCATGGAGGTGCCGTTTAGAAATGTGTAGGTGTTGCCGATGTAGGTGGACCAAATCGCGCTGCCGGGTGCGGCGATATCGACGGAGGTTCGACCGTAGCAGGAGAAGGTGGAGAGGATGTCTTTTTTGGTGGTGGAGGCTACGGCGACGATGTTTTTCAGGTTGTAGCTGGAGGGGTAATGGGGTGTGGAATCGTTGTTTGCGGAGGAGTTTCCTGCAGCAGCGACGAAGGGGATGCCGGCGTCGCCGCAGGCTTTGATCGCGTTGTAAAGGCTCTGGCTGTAACCGCCGCCGCCCCAGCTTGCGCTGATGATGTGTGCACCGTTTTGGCGGGAGTAGTTTACGGAGCGGATGGAGTCCGAGGTGGTGCCACCGTTTGGGCCGAGGAAACGGACGGCCATCAGTTTCACATCCCATGCTACGCCGGTGAGACCCATGTTGTTGTTGCCGCTAGCGCCGATGGTGCCCGCACAGTGTGTGCCGTGGCCGCCGGTGTCCATGGGATCGTTGTCATTATCGTATGCATCGAAGCCGTGGCTGCCGGCGACGTCCGACCACATGTTGGCGGCGAGATCTTCATGGTCGTATTGGATTCCGGTATCGGTCACGGCGACGATGATGGCTGGTGCTTCGCGACGTATCGCCCAAGCTTCTGGGGCGTCGATATCGGCATCTGGTGTGGAGTCCGCGCTGGTTCCGGGGTTGTGAAGTCCCCACATTTTGCCTTGAGCGTAGGCTGGATCGTTCGGAGTGGCGCAGGTGAAGACGAGGTAATCAGGCTCGGCGTGATCGATGAATTCCTCGAGGGATGATAGATCGGTGGTGGCTTGTGTTTGGTCTTGGGCGGAGTCGAACATCGGTAGCTCCGCGAGGATGTAGGAATCCGGCTCGATGGCGCGGATGTTGTAACCGAGTTTGTTTAGTTCTATTTGCGCGAGTTTTAGATCGGCGTCGGGTTTCAGGCCGAGAATGACATGATCGGCAACGGAAGCACGGAGAAGGGTGACGGTTTCCAAGCCGGTTGTGGGATCGGTGGTTACGGCTTCCTCAAGGCGTAGGTAAGGGTATTTGAAATCAGCTTCGACTATGCGAACCCGTTGGCGGCCTGCGAGTTTTTCGGGTGAGTCGATCCATTCCTCGGAAATTATGCGTTTCACCAAAACCTTGGGTTGTTCAGGTATGGTATCGTCGGTGGGCTCGGGTGGCGGGAAATCGGAGGGATTTGGATTGGAAGGGAGTTGGATGGAATCGATATTTGCAATCGATTGAGGGTGATCGATTTTGCTGTCGGGAGAGTTGGTTGCGGGAGGTTGCCTGCCGATAAGAAACAGTGCGAGGATGCCGGCTAGTAGGCACGCTAAGAGGAGGAATCGACTTCGGGGGGATTTCATAAAAAATTTGCATTCGGTGTATTCGAGCTTCGCTGGCAAGTCGATGCTAAAGAGCATGGAGATTCTCTTGCAATCCGTGTGGAGGATTGGATGAATGGGTTATACGGATTTGTTATGAAGATTGTTTTTCTGATTGTTGCTCTATGCGGTTTTGTTTTTGGGGAGGGGAAAAAATTCACGTTTACGGCGCGGGCTTCGGAGATTGATTCGAGGGCGAAGGAGCATCCGGAGATTGATTATGTTTTCAAGAGGAAGGGGAAGCCGGCGGATACGCAGTTGGCCTCGGTGGATACGCGGGTGGAGTCGAGCGGCTATTTGGTGATTTGGTTGATGGAGCCGAAGCAGGCGTTGTTTGACCGTGTGAATTCATACGGGCATCATGCGATTCAGGTTACTTATCCGCGGGAGTGGTTTGCGAAGATGGACAAGCTGCGCAAGGAGGGGGATGACGATCATTTTTCCGGAATCCGGCTGGAGGCGGCGACGGGTGAGGATCATAGCAAGCTGATTGATATTCCGAAGCCTGATGGTTTGATGGAGCGGTCGTATCAGTTTGTGAAGTATCTGGATAAGAAGAATCCTGAGGGAGGTTGGAAGCAGTTTTTGTCGCGGGATGGGAAGGGGCTTGATTGGGAGAAGGTGATTCTATGCGGTGCTTCGCATGGTTCGACGACGGCGGCGCGGTTGGCGAAGGAGATCAGGGTGGCGCGTGTGGTGATGTTATCGGGGCCGCGTGATCAGACGGAGAAATGGCAGGGAATGCGATCGGCGACGCCGCCGGAGCGATTTTTCGGGTTCACCCATACGCTGGATGACGGGTGGAAGAATCATCATTATTGTCGGTCGTGGTTGATGCTTGGGTTGCATAAGTTCGGACCGGTAGTGAATGTGGATGAAGCAAGTGCGCCGTATGGGAATACGCGTCGGCTGATTAGTAAGGCGGATGTTGGGGGCAATGCGGGGCGTGCGCATAGTGCGAGTACGCCGGGTGATGCTTCGCCGAAGGGGAAGGATGGGAAGTTTGTTTATGAGGATGTGTGGAAATATCTATTTACGCATCCGGTGGGGGAGACGGGGAAGGCGGTGAGGGTGGAGGAGGGGTGTGAGGGGGATTTTTGAAAGCTACTTGGGGGTGGAAGCGGCTTCGTGTTGTTCTTCGGCGGCTTCGAGTTCGGCGCGTTCTTTGGCGATGACGCGGACAAGTTTCCGGGTGGTGGTGGACCAATCGGCGAGGAGGTCTTTTGCTTTCTGGGAGTTGGTTTTGGATGCGTGGAGTTCGATGAGTTTTTTTACTTCCTCGATGTCCTTGGGGCGGGTGATGGGGAGGGCAACGACCATCTCGTTGTTGACGCGGGAGTAGAATTTGCCGTCGGTATCGAAGACGAAGGCGGTTCCGCCGGACATGCCTGCGCCGAAGTTTTTGCCGGTTTTACCTAGGATGACGACGGTTCCGTTGGTCATATACTCGCAGCCGTGGTCGCCAACGCCTTCGACGATGGCGGTGGCACCGGAGTTGCGGACGGCGAAGCGTTCGCCGGCGCGGCCGTTGGCGAAGAGGTGGCCACCGGTGGCACCGTAGAGGCAGGTGTTTCCGGCGATGGAGTTTTGTGCGGCCTCGAAGGATGCGGTAGGGGAGATGCGGAGAATGATTTCTCCTGAGGCCATGCCTTTGCCGACGTAGTCGTTGGCTTCGCCGATGAGTTCGAGGGTGATGCCGTTGACGAGGAAAGTGCCGAAGGATTGTCCGGCGGTTCCGAGGCAGGTGATGTGGATACTGTCTGAGGGGAGGCCGTGATCACCGAAGATTTGAGCGATGCGGCCGGAGAGGCGGGTGCCGATGTTGCGGTCGGTGTTTACGACGTTGTAGGTGAGTTTGGCCGGTGGTCTGTCAGGGAGGAGTTTCAGGGCTTCGAGGGTTTCTGGGGATACGGAGCCTGTGCCGTATTCTGGTGTTGCTTCGGCTGGGCGGTCGGAAACCGCCGCCACGATGTCGCTTAGGATTTGAATATCCAACGCTTTTTTGGCGATGCCGTCGTTGCGGTCTTTGGTACAGGTGCGGGCGATTTCGCTGGGTGCGTGTCCGGTGGCTTCGGCGACTGCAGGGACGACGTCTTTTAGCAGGCGTGAGAAGTCCAGGGTGTTGGCTTTTGGGTGGCTGGGGACTTGGCGTTGGGTGAGGAACTCGGGGCGGCCGATGAGGTCGTCGAGTTTACGGATGCCGAGTTTTGCCATGATTTCGCGGGCTTCTGCGGCGACGGCGTTGAAGTAGTTGATGACCATTTCCGGGGTGCCTTTGAATTTGGCGCGGAATTTGGGATCGGTGGTAGCGACGCCGACGGGGCAGGTGTTGAGGTGGCATTTCCGGACGTAAACGCAGCCCATGGCGATCATGGCGGTGGTTCCGAAGTTGAATTGTTCGGCTCCGAGGATGGCGGCTGTGACGATGTCGCGACCGTTTTTCATGCCGCCATCGGTGCGGAGGATGACGCGGTTGCGGAGGTTGTTGATGATGAGGGTTTGTTGTGCTTCCGAGAGGCCGAGTTCCCATGGGGAGCCGGCGTGTTTTGTGGACGAGAGTGGGGAAGCGCCGGTTCCGCCGTCGTGGCCGGAGATGAGGATGTTGTCAGCGGAGGCTTTGGCGACTCCTGCGGCGACGGTTCCGACGCCGGCTTCGGCTACTAGTTTTACAGTAATTCGGGCGGTGGGGTTGATTTCCTTGAGGTCGTGAATTAGTTGGGCGAGATCCTCGATGGAGTAGATGTCGTGGTGAGGGGGAGGGGAGATGAGTTGGACGCCGGGCTGGGTGTTGCGCAGGCGGGCGATGAGGGCGTTGACTTTGTGGCCGGGGAGCTGGCCGCCTTCGCCGGGTTTTGCGCCTTGTGCCATTTTGATTTCGAGTTCGTCGGCGTTGACGAGGTAGTTGGCGGAGACGCCGAAGCGTCCGGAGGCGATTTGTTTGATGTAGGAGCGGGCGGAATCGCCGTTGGGGTAGGGTTTGAAGCGGACGGGGTCTTCGCCGCCTTCGCCGGAATCGGATTTTCCGCCGATGCGGTTCATGGCGATAGCTAGGGTTTCGTGGGCTTCTGGTGAAAGCGCGCCGAGGGACATGGCGGCGGTGGTGAAGCGGCGGCGGATGTTTTCGATGGGTTCCACTTCGTCGATGGGAATCGAACCGGAGGCGGCGGGGACGAAGGTGAGGAGGTCTTTGATGGCGATGGGATTCGTCTCGAGAGAGACGCGGACGTATTCCTCGTAGTCTTCCGGTTTGCCGGATTTGACGTAGGTGTGGAAGTTTTTGATGACTTCCGTGGTGAAGGAGTGGCGTTCGCCGGATTTGCGGTAGCGGTTGTAGCCGGGGTCGCCGAGGTCGAGGGTTTCGCCTGCGGGGACTTCGGTTTCGTAGGCGGCTTTGTGGCGGATGATGGATTCCTCTGCGATTTCAGCGAAGGAGATACCGCCGATTTGGGAGGGGACGCCGGTGAAGGAGAAATCGACGACGTCGTTGCCGATGCCGATGGCCTCGAAGGTTTGTGAGCCTTGGTAAGAGTTGAGGACGGAGATGCCCATTTTGGACATGATTTTCAGCAGGCCTTTTTCGAGGGCTTTGCGGTAGTTGGACATGGCCTTTTGCGGGGTCATGCCATCGCCGAGTTTTCCGGTGTCTGCGGCGACGAGTTGGCGGACGGTGGCGTAGCCGAGGTAGGGGACGACGGCGGTGGCGCCGAAGCCGAAAAGGCAGGCGATTTGATGGACGTCGCGTGCCTCGCCGGTTTCGACTACGAGGGAGGTGCGGAGGCGTTTGCGGATGCGATTGAGGTGGTGGTGGATGGTTCCGGTGGTGAGGAGGGCGGGAATGGGGATGCGGGACGGGGATGTGGCGCGATCCGAGAGGACGATGACGGTGATTTTGTCATTCACGGCTTGTTCTACTTCATGGCAGAGCTCGTCGAGGCGGGTTTTGAGGCCGTCTTTTCCGGTGGATGCGTCCCATGTGCAATCGAGGATGATGGATGGGAAGCCGTGCTCGGCCATGTGGGTGATTTTTTCCAGCTGGTGCTCGAAGAGTATGGCGGAGTCCAGGGAGATGGATTTGCAGTGGGCAGGGGTTTCCTCAAGGAGGTTGCGTTCCGGGCCTAGGCCGGCGCCAAGAGACATGACGGCCCACTCGCGGATGGGGTCGATGGGTGGGTTGGTGACCTGGGCGAAGCGTTGTTTGAAATAGGTGTAGAGGAGGCGTGGGTAGCAGGAAAGGATGGCGAGCGGTATGTCATCGCCCATGGAGAAGACGGCTTCTTGCGCGCCTTTGATCATGGGTGGGAATACCATGTCGAGTTCTTCCTCCGAAATGGCGTTGGCGACCTGGCGGCGTGAGAGGTCGAGAGGTTCGAATTCGATTTCCGGGACGTGGGCGGTGGGGGAGATGAATTTGCGAAGGTCTAGGCGATTTTCATCGATCCAGCGGCGGTAAGGTTTTTGGCGAGCGAGCTCTTCTTTGATTTCGAGATCCTGTTTGAGGATACCGGTGGAGGTGTCAACCGAGAGCATTTGTCCGGGGCCGAGGCGGCCTTTGTGGGTGACGTTGGCATCATCAAAGACGACGGCACCGGCTTCCGAGCCGATGTATAGGAAGCCGTCGGCGGTGACTTTGTAGCGAGAAGGGCGGAGGCCGTTGCGGTCGAGGGAAGCGCAGATTTTGGTGCCGTCTGTGAAGACGAGGCCGGCGGGGCCGTCCCATGGCTCGGAGAAGGAGCGGATGTATTGGTAGAAGGCGCGGAGTTCGTCGGAGATGTCTTCGTCGTTGCGGTAGGCTGGGGGAACCAACATGCACATGGCGTGCTCGGGCGAGCGGCCGGAGAGGATGAGGAGTTCGAGGCAGTGGTCGAGGGAAGCGGAGTCGGACTCGCCGTGGCGGATGAGATTTTTCACGAGGTCGATTTCATCGCCCCAGATCGGTGATGCGAAGAATTCCTCACGGGAGGTCATCCAGTTGCGGTTGCCTTCGACGGTGTTGATTTCGCCGTTGTGGCACATCATGCGGAAGGGTTGTCCTAGGGGCCATGCGGGGAAGGTGTTGGTGGAGAAGCGCTGGTGATAGAGGCAGATGGAGGTCTCGAAGTCGGGGTTGTTGAGGTCGTCATAGAACGCGCGGAGTGCGGCAGGCATGGCGAGAGCTTTGTAGGAGATGAGGCGATTCGAGAACGATGGCATGTAGAAGCCGTGGATTCCAGTCGTTGCGTGTTCGATTTCGCGGCGGCAGAGGTAGAGTTTGCGCTCGAAGTCGAGGGCGTCCATGCCGTCGGGTTTGAGCATGAGGAGGTGTTCGATATCCGGGCGAGATTTTTGTGCGATTTTTCCGAGGGCGTCGATGTGGACGGGGACTTGGCGCCAGCCGATGGCGGAGATGCCGCGTTTGGCGATGGCCTCGGCGGTGATTTTTTTGATGGAAGCGGTTTGTGAGTCGTTGCCGGTGGGGAAGAAGAATACGCCGACAGCGAGGTCAGCGGGGTTGGTGACTTTGTGGCCGAGGTCTTCGGCGGCTTTGGAGAAGAGTGGGAAGGGGATTTGGGAGAGGATGCCGGAGCCGTCGCCGGTTTTCATGTCGGCATCGACGGCACCGCGATGGGTCATGCAGGAGACGGAAGTGAGGGCGTGATCCAGCACGGTGAAGGAACGTTTTCCGTGGAGGTGAGCGATGGCTCCCATGCCGCAGTTGTCGTGTTCACGACTGAGGCTGTGGAGGGAATCGGTTACGAGAGGGGTGCTGGAATGGTAGAAAGGATTGGTCATGAGAGCGGGGTGGGAATTAAGAACAAAATAGGTCTTGGGACAAGCAGGAATTGTGCGCGGGGAGGGGGCATTTTGGAGAAATATGGGGAAGTGCCGGGTGGTCTGTGGGAAGATGTCCCTGGACTTATTGGGACAGAATGTTCCAGCCACGTGTTGTCGCGCTGATCATTGGATTTTGAAGAATCGGCGGGACGCCGATTTCACGGCCTGCCGCGAGACGCGGCAGCTACTAGCGAAGACCTTTGAGGGCTTTTTTGCTGGGTTTTTCCAGAATCATGTCGGTGAAGGAGGAGCGGCGGCCGTTTTTGTAGGTGGAGACTTTCATTTTGCGCAGGGTATATACGCCCTCTGAGATTTTCATGACGTCTTCGACTTGGAATTCCTTCAGGAGTTCGCCGCTTTTGGCGTGGCCGGAAATTTTCATGAAGGCGCCGAATTTGGTGTGTGCCCAGACGTAAACGGCGAAGTAGTTGCCTGCGGCGCCGGCAGGTTTGTTAAGGCGGAGTTTGTGGGTTGGTTCGGTGCCGATGTTTTCAGCGCCTTCGTAAACTGGTTTTGGCCAGTAGAAGAAGCGGAGGGCGAGGTCTTCGTAGGTGAGGTCTGTATTGGCGATGGCTTCGGTGAGTTTGCCGGGGGGGAATTTTACGGCCTTGTTGTTTACGATCTCGAAGAGGTCGAATTTATCGTCGTTGAGTTGAAGGTGGAAGCCGCGCCATTGGTTGTTCTCGAAGAATGTGAACTGGATGTCTTTGCCTTTGAGGAAGATGGTGATGGGGATTTTTTTGCCGTTGTGGGAGAGGTTTCCTGTAAGGCCATCGTCGAGTTTTGTGAGGGCGACGTTCATACGAGCGCCTTCGAGGATGGCGTCGGGATCGGGAGCTTGGGCGAGAATGGCTGACGGGCTCACGAGGAGTGCGAGAGCGGCGATTCGGGAGGTTAAGAATTTCATAATTGTTAGTTAGCTTAGTATGGGGTTTGACAAAGGGAAATGGAATTTGATTCAACAAAAAGCCCGCAAGCCTGAGAGGCGAGCGGGCGGAGAGTTTTGTCGAAATCCAGTGTTAAGGATTTGGGTCGGTGATTGGATCCGGCTCGTTTGGTGGTGGTGGGAAAGGAGTTGGGTATGGAGGAGGTGGGAGGTCGAGGGGATCGGCAGGTTTTTCCGGAGGAGTGATGTCGGAAGCGACAGCGTCTTTGGCATCTTTGGCGCTTTTCGCGCTTTTGGAGCTGTAGGAGTCGCCGCGATTCGGGTCAAGTTTTGCGAGGACGGCTTGGACGGCGGAGAGAGCTTCCGGCATGGCGGCGATGGCGCACTGGGAGATCATGCGCATGGATTCAGGAGAGGCAGTGATGGCGACTTCTGTTATGCTGGCAACAAGTTCGATGTCAGCACCTGATGCTGTGATAGCAGTTTTGACGATTTCGCAGGCGCATTTAGGATTTGCGGAGATTTCGGCTTCAACGATTTCGAGGACAGTCGAGGTGTCCATGTTGACGCGATGTTTGACGGATATGGCGACGGAATCGCAATCGGGATCGGTGGATGGTTCAGCAGGCTTTTTGTAGGCGGCGGAGATTTCGGCGAGGCCTTTGGAGATATCGGTTGCCTGGGTTGAGGAGACCTTGAGTTTGATTTTAGCGGCGGTGCGGTAGGCTGAGGTGGAATCGAGAACGGATGTATCAACGACGTTGTCGAGGCTTCGCTTGTTGGATTGGCGGCTGATGAGAGTGAATATGTCCTGATTGACGAGGACGGAATCCTGATTGGAGATGTTCGCCTCGGTTTTCGATATTTCAGGAAGCTGGTAGATTCCGCTGATCGCGGAGTTTGAAGACAGGAAAGAGCTGTCTTGATAGTCGGAGCCGGGCATGTTTTCTGCCGGTTCGCTGACGATTTGCGCCGACAGGGGAACAGCGCAAAAGAGGGCGATCGGGATGATCCAGCGGTTGTTTGCTGATGATTTCAACATAAGGGGGTGGGGGTAACGCTTGGAGATTAGGGTTAAATCAATGAGAATCAAGCACAAATGTTGACAAAGACATTTGCAATCCCTGATTGGACGAAGCAGTGGGGACACTCGCTGCTGTAAAACCAGGGAATTTGATAAGTTTAGCGGATATTTTATTGAGAATGGGAAGCCTAAGTGATTAGCGAGGGGTAGGTTGCCAGGGTGTGGCTCCGCCGCGTTGGACATGTTGGCGGATTCCGGCAGAGAGTTCCTCGAAGACTTTACTGTTCTTTGTGGCGAGATTTTGGGATTCCTTGGGATCATTCTTGAGGTGGTAGAGTTCGTAAGGGCTGAAGGGATCGTTGCGCAGTAGTTTCCAGTCGCCGCGGATGAGTGCTTCGTAGCTTTTTCCGCCGTATTTTGTGCCGCCTTCGCGTCGGACGAAATAGAGGTCGCGGGGGGTGGTGATGGAGCCGCCTTTCAGGATGGGCAGGAGGCTGATGGCATCGAGATCGGTTTCAGGTTTCGAGCCGGCGAGTTCGGCGAAGGTGGGGAAGAGGTCGAAGACAAGTCCGGCGTAATCCGACTTGGAGCCGGGTTTGATGTGGGCTGGCCAGCGGAGCAGGAAGGGGACGCGCAGGCCGCCATCGTAGTGATCCTGTTTTCCGCCGCGCCAAGGGTCGTTGTTCTGGGCGTGGGGCAATGAGCCGCCGTTGTCGGTGGTGAAGACGACCACGGTGTTTTCCGAGAGCCCCGATTCATCGAGCGCGGCGAGCACGCGGCCGATGCCTTCGTCAAGGTGTTCGACGAAGGCGACGTTGCGAGCGCGGTTCGCGTTCATTTCGGGAGCGCGTTGTTTGACTTTGGCCAGCCATTCATCGGGTGGTTCGATGGGGAAATGGGGGGCGTTGTAGGCGAGGTAGAGGAAAAAGGGTTGGTCGGGAGTTTTCGCGCGTCCGCGCAGGTATTCGACGGCCCAGTCGGAGAAAAGATCGGTGGCGTGGCCTTTGGGTTCGATTACTTCATTGTTCAGGCGCATGTAGTTATTTCCTTGCCGTTTGTGGGTTGTGTAGCTGTCCATCATGTCGCCGAGAAAGCCGTGGAAGTGGGCGAAGCCGCGCTCGTTCGGGGTGTTGGGCGATTCGAGGCCGAGGTGCCATTTTCCGATGAGGGCGGTGTGGTAGCCGGCTTCGCCGAGCACATTCGCGAGTGTTGGTATTTTCGGGTCGAAGTATCCCCATGAGTCCTTGGGGTTGGTTCGGATTACTCCTGGCACGCCGACGCGATCGGCGTAGCATCCTGTTAGAAGTGCGGCGCGCGATGGGGAACAGACCGTGCAATTCGCGCGCATTGAGGTGAAAAGCATCCCCTTTTCCGCGAGGCTGTCGATGTGGGGCGTTCGCACATCCGATGCGCCGTAGGCCGATACATCGCCGTAACCGTGGTCGTCGGTGAAGATGATGAGGAAGTTGGGTTTTTTCTCTGCTTGAAGTGCTGACAGTGCGAGAGCAAGGAAGGAGAAGATGTGGAATGAGAGTTTGGGTTTGGTCATGGCTGATTATTTTTTGGTTATTCGCTCTGGTAGATCTGGTGTGGATGGGAGTTCGCCGCGGATGCGTTTTGTTGCCTCGCCGACGAGCCACAGGTAGTGGTCGGTGGGCAGGTCGCCATAAGTCTGGAACTTGCTTTCGCCGACCGGCGGGTTGTTGGTTGATTTGAAAATGTGTGTTCCTTCGTCAAGTTCGTCAAACATGGCTTGATAGATCATTTTTGCGCCGCCTTCGCGGATGTGGGCGTCATATTGT
Source organism: Akkermansiaceae bacterium (assembly GCA_041737575.1). Lineage (GTDB taxonomy): Bacteria > Verrucomicrobiota > Verrucomicrobiia > Verrucomicrobiales > Akkermansiaceae > Luteolibacter. The sequence goes on along the minus strand of JBGSRM010000183.1, from coordinate 5,110 downwards.
GCCCAGAGGAAACGTCCGGCGTCGCGGTCGATGAAGGAGTCGGGGTTTTGGTCGGTGCCTTTTTTTAGATTCGACCAGCCGAAGCCGGGGAAGACGACTGGCATGAACTCCTTGCCGTTGGCATCGCACCAAGCGCGGTCGTCTTTGGCGTGGGTGGTTGCATAGGTGCGGGCTTGTTTGGCGTTGCGGTAGCGACCGACCATCCAGGGAGAGATGATGTCGGCGGACTTGTAAACCGGTTCCCATTTCGCAAAGGGATCGGCATCCTTGCCGCCGAGGCACCAGTGGGTGGAGGTACCGATTTTTACGGTCATACCACCCACTTCCGGGTCGTTTTTCAGATAGTCAACCAGATCGGCGACTTCTTTCGGGCCGTAGTCGCGGCCAGCGAAGCCGATGCCCCAAAGTGACACGACCGGCTTGCCGTTGTGATGTTGGTAGGAGGGGTCTTTCAAGATTCCCATTTCCTTTACGAGGAAGTGCCAGTCTTCTTTTATGGCTGGGATGTTAGCGGACTTCATGCTGCTGAGGTCATACATGATGGCGTAGGTTCGGCTGTGTTGTTTTGCACCGGCGCGGCAGTTGTCGAGAATCCTGTTGATGGTTTGGGCTTTGGGTTTGGTGGAGCGTTTGTTTCCGTCGGTAACCTCGGTGGCGAAGCGTTGGACGAAGACGCCGTCGATGCCGTATTCCTCCATCCATTTGAAATGGCGCATGACGGTATCGCGCACCGCAGAGCTGAATACCTGGGCGACGCTGCCATCGGCGTGGCGGAATGGGGTGTCGAAACGTTCGTGTGGTGCTAGTTCAGTCATGTCCGGCCAGAACTCGATGCCAGCGTGGCCGGGCTCAAATTTCCGAATTTTCTGGCTGTAGTAATGTCTCCAGCCTAGGCCTTGGCCATCGCTTGGAGTGCCGAACCAGCCTTGGTAGCCGCACATGACCTTGCCTGTTAGGGTTGAGGGATCGACGCGCATTGGTGGCGGTATCTCGGCAGGTTTGTTGCAAGCCGTAAGGCAGAGTTTGGGCAGCGAGAAAGCCAGAAAAAGCAGGCAGGAGAAGCGATGATTCGTTAAGAAATGTGGCAAGTGAGTTTGTGAAAAGTTATTTCTGTTTTTCCGAATGCATCCAATTCCAGATGGCTTCGTATTGTTTGGTGGCGTCGCCATCGAGGATGTCCTTGCGGACGGATTCATTGCCATCACCGTAGCGAGGCATTTTGTTTCCGGGGATGACGGCGGCGGGGTTTTCCATCCAGCGGTGGTAGTAGTCCTTGCGCAGTCTTTCGGGGGAGAGATGGAAATTGACGGCGCCGACTTCGAAGGCGGCGGTGGGAGCCTGGTTGCCGATGCCGTGGCAGGCGGTACAGCCGAAGCCTTCGGCGCTGACGAGGGTTTTGCCGATGGCGGAGAGGGATGGGTCGGGTTCGATTTTTTCAGGGGAGGATGGCTCGAAGCCGTGGATGCGTGTGAGGCCTTCCGCGATTTGTTTGGAATAGATGGGGAAGGCGGGCATTTTGGTTCCGAGCCAAGGGCGGGGGCGAGTGGGGACGGTTCCGGCGAGCATGGACTCGATGTAATTGGTGAAAAGCATTTCGCCGACGAAGGTGAGCTGGGGTCTTGTTTGATCGACGCGTTCATTGAGGCCTTCGACGTGAGCGGCGAGGTCGAAGGTGGTGGAGTGGAGGCTGTCGAGGAGAGAGGCTTGGTCGTCGATGGAGTGGCAGGCTGTGCAACGTTTTTCGATGATCTGTCGTTTCGCGAATTCGGCGCGATTGTCTTTTTTGAGTGAATCGATGCCGGTTTTGGCGAACGCGACGAGGCTTTGCTTGTCTTCCGTTTTGAGGTTGATCTTGGGGAGTTCGGGACGCTTATCCGTTTCCGAGAGGCAGCCTTTTTGAATCCAGTCAGTTTTGAAGACCGTGTCGAGTCCTGGAGCTTTGGAAATAGCTCCCGGGAGGCCTGGGTGGCAGGTGCCGCAGTGGAGGCTTTCAGCGACAGAGGCGCCGCGCGTGGCATCGCCGGTTGGGAAATTGAGATCGAGTTTGGTTTCCTTGCCTTGGGATTCGGTTGTTAGAAATGCGGCCAAGGATTCGGCGTCTTCGTCGGAGAGCTGGAAATTCGGCATCGCGGTGAAGGGGTGGTAGGTCTCCGGTTTTTTGAGGTAGGCGAATAGTTGGCCGGGTTGGAATTTGGAGGAGACGTTGTTGAGGGGGATGCGGTCTTTGTTTTCATCGCCGGGAAGGTTGTGGCAGGCGACGCAGCCGAGTTCGTGGAAATGGACGCCGCCTGCTTTGGCGAGTGAGGGATCGGGTGTCGGGGGAGGTGGGGCACCGGTTTTTGAGGTGATGAGGTAAGCGGCTAGGTCGGAGGCTTTTTGGAGGCCTTCGGGAGTGGTTGGGTCGATGAGGTTCGGCATCGTGGTGGAGGGTTTCATGGCCTTGGGGTCGGCCAGCCATTTGCGGAGCCATTCCTCGGTCACGCGGTCGCCGATGCCCGCGGTGATGGGTGCGATTTCACCGGTTTCGGGCATGGGTGTGGAGCCGAAGCCTGATTCTGGCATGTGGCACTTGGCGCAGTTGTGGCGGGTGAAGGCGATGCGTCCGTGGCGTTTGAGTTCGCCGAGTTTTGCATCCTCGGTGAGTTCGGTTTTGTAGGCGGTGGGAGGTATGGTTTGACGGGGTAGGTCTTCTTCCTGCCAGTAGAGGCGGAAGGTGGCGCTGCCGTCTTCGGAGCTGGAGTAGGTGACGGAGATTTGATGGAGGCCGGGGTTGAGGCGGAGACGTTTTGATTTCGCGGTGCCTAGCTCGCCTTGTTCGGTGAGTTCTTCTTTGCCGTTGATGAGGAGGGTGGCTTTGCCGTTGCCTGCGAAGGAAAAGTAGAGTCGGCGTCGTTCGCTGAGATCAATGTTTCCAGTCCATGTGACCTCGAATTTTCCGGGGTTTAGGAAGGGGGTGGGAGGTTCGTCTTTATCGACGGAGATGGCGGCGAGTCGGTCGACGCGGACATCGGTAATGTCACCTTGGCGAAAAGTTGCGATCAGCTCCGCGCGAGCGGATGCCAGCAATACGGAGGATAGCAGTAGAAATCTGACCATGGATTATTTGCCGTAAACCGTTGAGTGGACCTCGCCTTTGATGATTTCGCCTTCGGTGTCTTCGAGGTCGTAGGCGACCTTGAGTGACATGGAGGGTTTCATGCCTTCGAGCACTAGCTGTACCGTTTTGCCGTCGTCGGAGAGTTTTGCGGATTGGACTTTGACGGTGTCGCGTTGGCGGTGTTTTTGGGATTCTGCGGCGAGTGCCTTTTCCCGTGCTTCCGTATCGGGCTGATCGACGGAAAATTCGCCGGAGCCGTATTGGGGGCCGCGGACGTAGTCCCATCTTTGGATAGAATAGCTGGTGGTGTCTTCGACGAGTTCGGAATCGAGTTCGACGGGGAAGGTGAGGGTGACTCCGTCTTCGGTGTATCCGAGTTTTTCGGGGATCAATACTTTCACATCGGGAATGTGGCGGACTCTTTGGAAGGCACCTTCGGAGGCGGCGTTTGTCTGCCAGCCCCTGAAGCCGATCACGTAAAGAGAGCCGTCGTTGTGGAAGCGGGCGCGCATGGCGGAGGATCGGAGTTGGATGGGTAGTTTGGTGACGCCGGCTTGTGGTTTTCCGTTTCCGGCGACGGGAAGGACGCGGTAAATACTAGACTTGCCGTAGGAGAGGTGGAGCATTTCACCGGATTTGAGTCCGAAGTTATTGCCCTCGGGAATCCATACTTGGGAAGCGCCGGAGTTGTCCACGTCCATGGGGAGGTAAACGAGAGGATCGGTGTAAGGTGCGTCTTTGAGGGATTGGCGGGTGGGTTCCGTGCCGAAGAAGGCGGGAGTGTTTTTTGCTAGAACGTAGTTGATTTTGCAGCATGGCTGCCATGTGCCTTCGTTCTCGCCGGTGGTGATTTCGCCGTTGGGGCCGATGCCGACGCCGCCCGGTGCGCGGAGGCCGGTGGCGATGACCTCGAATTTTTTCCCGTCGGGAGAGATTTTTGCAACGATGCCGTGGTGGGGAAGGATGGGATCGAAGCCGCGACCGCCGCCTCTGACGGGGCCGCCTTTGGAGAAGTAGAAATTGCCTTCCTTATCGGTGATGAGGTCGAAGGCGAATTCGTGGAAGTTCGGGGAGATCATGACATCGCGGTTGAAGACCTTGAAATGGTCGGTTTCGCCGTCGCCGTTGAGATCGATGAGTTGGGTGATCTGGTCGCGTCCGTTGACGTGGATGATGCCGTTGACGACTTTCATGCCGAGTGTTTCGAAGAGCCCTGATGCGATGCGGCGCCATTTGAGTTCCTTCCAATCTCCGGAGAGGCCGCTAACGATCCAGACATCGCCGTTCCATGAGGAGACCGCGGCGGAGTCTTCGTTGATGAAATCGAAGCCGCCGAAGCGGATGTTGGCGTTCCAGGGATTATTGAGAGGGAGGGTGATGGCGTCGGTGGCGTAGGGTTTATCTGTGTCTAGGGAGGTTTCGCCTGCGGTGGTGATGGTTTCGGTCCAGATGCCCGGGCCGCCGGAGGTGAGGGTTTTGAAATCGGGTTTTGGGGAAAGCGTTGGTTTACCGGTTTTGGAGAAGGCGATTTGGGCAACGAGGCCAGCATCACCTGCAGGAATGTATGCCATGACATGACCGCCATTTTTCGGATCGAAGCCGAGTTTGATTCCATCGGTGGCGATGATTTCGAGGCCGCTTTCGGATTTACCGCTTTTGTTGTCGGTAGCGAGGGTGAAGGGGCCTGTTTCATCGGCGACGACCATCATCAGTTGATCCCGTGCCCCGAATTGGAAAGAGCGTGTTATCGAGCCGCCGTCTCTGGCGATGGTTTCGAGGACGTTGGTGCCGTTGACATCGTAATCGAGGGTGATGGTGCGTGCGTGGCGGAAGTGGCCGTTGAATTTTCCGTGAGGAAGATTGCCGAAGCCCGGGATCGGGCGTTTGTCATCGAAGGAGCCATCGGTGTTTGCCCAACCGCTGCCGCTGGCGGTGGAGAGCAGAGGCGGGGTATCCTTTTTTCCGATGGTGATGAGGGGGCCGTGCTGGCCGGTCCAGGGTGTGCCACCCCAT
>JBGSRM010000097.1:0-11021 GCA_041737575.1 Akkermansiaceae bacterium | reverse complement strand
GCAATCGATCGACGCGCCGCAGGCACGCTCGCTTGCTTGTTGTCCCGAATCAGATTCGCAAGAGCTGGATACGCTTCCACAATCCCCGACGAATCAAAAATCGCCCGCGCCGCCTCGGCAACGACCTTTGAATCACCATCCCTCAACAACTCAGCAACCTTGGGAGACTTGAGTCGCCTGAAAGCAACAGCCGCCGCAAGCCGGACGGCAGCGGATTGGTGGGTCAGCGTCTTTTCAGCAAGAATTTCAGCGCTGGAAACACTCAACGCCAAAACCCCGGCATGACGAAGATAGGCATCCTGATTATCGTTGCTTTCCAGCATCTTGATGACCTCGTCAATCGATCCGCCATCACCCGTTTTCCAAATCGCAGTCGCGGCATGAAAGCGAACTTGTGCATCAGGATCTTCCAAAAGGCTGATAAGATTCCGATCCGATGTTTTTAAAGTCTCACCTGCATGTTTCGCGGCTTGCGCGCGGAGAATCGGATCATCCGATGTGGCCAGCTTGTGAAAGGCCTTTTCAAAAAAACGACCTTGCTGGGTAAGAGCCCACATCGCATGGATTTTAGCAAGTTGGCCGGAATCAGAAGAGTAAATGACCTGATGAAGATCAGCGATGGCTGCTTCCCGCCTCGCCAGCTCCCACTGCGCATCCAGCCGCACACGCATGTCCGCATGGGACAATTTTTCTACTAGATCCGTAGTAGATACATCCTTCGCACCGGCCTTCAGCATCGCCGCAACCTCCTTGCGAACCGCCGTTCCCGCCTCCTTCGGATCATCAAGCCTCCACACCGCACCCTTCTCGTTCAACGGATATCCCCCCGCCCAATCCGCTGAGTAAAGCGCCCCGTCCGGCCCGAAATTAATCCCCACATTCATCGGTCCGGAAACAACCGTATGACTCTCCGCAATCTCGAAACTAGCACCCTTCGGCTTGACCTTGAAAGAAAGCAAATTCCCCTTCGGAAACTCGGTCACAAAAAACGCATCCCGGTACGTCCCGTTCAGCGCCGTCCCAGGATTATAAGCAAACCCAGACGGCCCATCAGAAAAATTCCCACTGGTCGGCGTGATGTAGGCAGGCTGATGCTCACCCGTTGGCTTCCAAATACTCTCCTCCATCCAAGGATTGTAGGCCGAACCACGGTATTGATAATGATTCCGCCAACCGGTGTCGGAACCCTCGGTAATATATAGGAAACGCTCCCTCTCACCCTTGAAGTCCGCATCGTTATCCACCGAGAAAAGATTCCCATGTTTGTCAAAAGCAATCTCCTGCGGATTCCGCAAACCGCGTGCGAAAATCTCAAACCCCGTCCCATCCGGATAACAACGCAGCACCGCACCCTCATGCGGCGCAAAATGGTTTTTCCCATTCTTATCGGTGACATTCGTTCCCTTGTCGCCAATCGACCAATAAAGCCGCCCATCCGGCCCCGGTGTCAGCCCATGCATATCGTGACCTGCATACGCGATGTGAATACCAAAACCATGCGCGATCGACTCACGCTTGTCCGCCTTCCCATCACCATCCGTGTCCCGGAGCTTCCACACATCCGGCGCAATCGTAGCATAAACATCACCCCCCCACGCCAACACACCCGCCGCAATCCCCGTAACCTCGCTATCAAAACCCTCTGCAAAAACATTCGACGTGTCATATACCCCATCCCCATCCTTATCCGTAATCCTCACGATCTTCTCTGAAATCGTATGGAGATCACCCACATCGATAACCCCATCCTTGTTCTGATCCTCCAACGATGTCCCCTTGAAAACATTCTTCCCATCAAGCTGCTTCTCAAAAAACGCCCGCTTCTCCTCAATTGACTCCAACTCCACATCTCGTGGCACCCACCCGAATTTCACAAACTCCCGTATGTCGAGATCAGCCACCTTGCGACGCGCCGTCTCCGTCACATAAATCGTCCCGTCCACATCCACACTCACCGACACCGGATTTTTCAACAACGGCTGCTCCGCAACCAACGACCGCACCAACCCGTTCGCTGCCGGAAATGTCTCCTTCTCCGCATATCCCTCAACGAATAGAAACGGCGATAAACATAAAAGCGGCAGAACTCGCATACGTCGAACCCTAATCAGGATTCTGAATATTTCACGATTTCATTCAGGAAAAAAACCAATCAATCCCCACTCTTCAAAACCTAAATAAACGCTAAACTTCTTTCCATCCAACCCATACGCGTAAAGGATAGGGAAATGAAAATAATTACTTCCATCACGTATTGCCTGCTCGCGCTTACGTGGACAGCCCTTGCCGAAACCTACCACGCGATAAAATTATCCAACCTCGATTTCGGAAACCAAGCCGAAGAAGCAAGCAAAGCACTTGCTCATGGATCATTCTCTTGGGGAATCCGTCAGCAAGTGAACGTCCGCAGTGCTACCGAATCCTACTGCGGGTCGATCCCTCAAAATGACCGGCAACAAGCTGCGAACATCACCCAAGGTGATTTCGAACTGGTCTTCCGCATGGACGATCAAAAAGCCGTCAGCGGATTTGTCGATATGCTTATGCCCAATACCGATGGCATGGAAACCACGTTGAAAGGTTTCGCATTCACCTTCAAACCCACCGATGAAACACTCTCAACCAAAGAACATTTCGATAAAATCCGCGCCGCTCATGCCACTTCTCTAGCCAATGATCACCTACCCGGCAGCGCATGGTTCCAATTCCTCGCCGGCCCGTTATCACCTGAGGCTAGATTCAATAACAGGCGGAGTTCGGATCTCTCCGACAGCTTCGCCATTTTCAGCGGCGGCCGAGCCATCTCCGAAAACCTCGCCATGGATCGTGATCTCATCCTTGCCACTGACAAAGATGGCAAAACAGTTCCTCTCTCTGAAATCGTCGGCGTCACTGTCAAAGCAATCGACTGGTCTTCAAAAATGCCGAAAGACGAGGTAAAGATAGATCCCCTGTCACTCTCAATTCCAGAAGACCAACACGCACTCTTCGCAAAAAGCCTCCCAGACCTACTCACACTCATTGATCGCACGGAAACCGAACTCATCCCTTCCGCCCAAGCATATTCAGTCCGCAACCCCTTCCGTCAGCTCGCTACCCGCTACAAAAAACAACTGGGACTCGATGTTGCTGACGTCGCCGCACGTTTGCTTCCCGCCAAAAATGTCGCAGTCACAGGCGGCGATCCCTTCTTCCCTCTTGGCTCGGATATCGCATTTGTGATCGAATCCGATTCCCCGGGACTCCTATTCAAAGCTCTCCTCAAAGTCATCGAATCCAAAGCCTCCGCCGCAGGTGCCATCGTCAAAAATTCTTCGAGCGCCGACTTCGATTACCAAAGCTTCGAAACAACAAACCGCTCCTTTTCCAGTCACCTCTGGCGCATGGGCAACGTCGTCGCGGTTGCGAATTCCTCCGCCCAAATCGAAAATCTAACAGCTGTCGCTCAGAAAAAGAAAGCCGCCCTCGGCTCCACTGACGAATTCCGTTACTTCAGAAACCGCTACCCGATCGATGCCGAGGAATCCGTATTCATTTTCCTCTCGGATGCCACCATCCGCCGCTGGGCCGGTCCGGAAATCCGCATCGCAGCCTCTCGCAGAACCCGCGCCCTCGCCGCCCTCGGTGAACTAACCTCACAAGCTCTCGCCGGTGAAAAAATCACCGATATCTACAAACCCCTTCTAGGCGAAACCACCTGGAAAGACGGCCAAATACACAGCGTAAACTTCGGCACCATGAATTTCATGACCCCCGCCGCAGAGCTCAATATTGATATGGTAACCATCCCGGAAAAAGATGCCTACACACGTTGGCGCGATGGCTACGAAAACGGCTGGACTCAGGCATTCGACCCGATCGCCATCCGAATCATAAGCAAAAAAGACGGCTATGACATCGACCTCAGCGTCATTCCCCTCACCGTCGATTCCGATTACGCAAAATTCATCCGACTTTGTGGAAATGCGGAAATCAGCGAAATGGCTCGCTGGGTTCCTGAAGAATCCGCCCTCCACTTCGCCATCGCCCTCGATACCAAAGGCGAGGAATTCAAGGAATACAACGTCAGCATCAGCGAGTTCCTACCCGGACTTGAAGTCAATCCTCTCTCCTGGATGAGCGGCTCCATCTCCATCGTTCTCGAAAAAAGCCTCTTCTGGAAAGCTACCGATCATGACGGCTTCGATCGTTACATGCAGACTCCCGTCCTCGCCAGAATCGGCTCGAACAGCCGCCTCAAACTCGCGCTTTTCATCACCGCACTCAGGAAAGAATTGAACACCTCCGCACCCGATTCCGTCACGTGGGAAACCAGAACATGCGATGCCGGTTCCTACGTCGCAATCAGCGGCAACGAAGAAGAAATAGGCCAGGATGCACGCCTCTACTACGCCACTCTTCCCAACGCACTTCTCATCTCCCTCCGCGAGGATGTCCTCATCCGCGCCATGCGGCGTGAAACACACACGCTCAACCCCGAAGAAATAAAAATCCTCCCTCCGGCAACCCAGCTCATGCTCGATTCCAGCCCGTCTTTCCTTTCAAGCATATCCTCAATGTTCGATTCCGAAGACCCAATGCTCCGCTTGCGTGAGGAAAGCTGGAAAGCCCTGCCCATCCTCAATGAATGGCACCGCAGATTCCCCGGAAAAGATCCTATCAACACACACATTCTCCATTTCAATGAAGACATATTCTGCCCCGGCGGAAGAGGTTACCGCTGGAATGATGCCGCCCACACCATGGAATCCATCGCCTTCGGATTTCCCGCCGAGCCACGCACCGAGCCCTTGCTCCCACCCGGAATCATGAGCTACGACAATGTCCGCACCTCCCTCAGATTGGAAGACAGCGGCCTCCGGGCAACCATCACCATCGGTGAAAAAACTGAGACTCCGCTGACACCTCAAGCCGAGAAAGTGGAACCCATCCTCCTTGCCAAAGCATCGGAACTCATCCCTGCCAAAGAAGGTATGATTCTCACTTACAAAGGTGTTTCCGAAGGCACGCCTGTCTCATTCGAAACCACGATCAAAAACCTAATTCGCAAGGAGGATAAGATAACTTACATGGAGGATTCAACTTGGGTTAAAGGCGAAGAAGAACCCGTAATCTCAAAGACCAATTACACATTGGATAAAGGCTTGTTCCTGAACTCTGTATCCTATGACGAGGGCACAACCAATTACATCATTCCCGAACTGAATCTTCCCGAAAACCTCATCGCAGGATCAGTCACCCGAAGCAAATCCGCTGGCACATACGATTGGGAGGAAGACGGTAAAAAAATGCAGCAGAAATTTCATAGCGAATATGAATTGCGCGTCATCGGCAAAGAAGACCTCGAACTGCCCGCCGGAACATTCAAAGGATGCGTCCGCCTCGAATGGGCTCATCAGGAATTAAGTGACGGCTTCTTCACTGGAACCAAATTCGTATCATGGTACCACCCGGGCACAGGACTCGTGAAAGTAAATTACATCGAAGGAAAAAACACCTCCTCTGAACTGAAAAAAATCTCCATGCCTGAGGAACAGGAATAAACCCTCCTGAGATTCATTTCATTTTGGCAGCTTGGCTTCAAAATCGCGTATTTCCGCACAGATTTCCTCCATGCTTCCTTCATCCGCTTCGTTCTGTCGGGCGGCGGTATAGTCCCCGGAGCCGGGATCAAGGAGACGAAGAAAGCGAACGGAGTCCACGGGGCCGAGGTGGTCGTTGAGAACGGCGACCCCTTGGCGATATAGGTCGATGGGACTGGTGGTTTTGGTGATGGCACTCATGGGATTTTAGGTGGTGGAGTATTGAACAGGATTGAGAACGGGCAATGTCAGATACGCGGAATTTAGATTTGCGCGATTAAGGAATCGGTCGTCGGTTGTGAGTAGAACATTCGCCTTCATGGCTTCGGCGCTGGCAAGATGCAGCGCGTCGAGTCGTTTAAAGCCGAGTTCGTATAGCTCTATACCGCGTTGCTCAATGGCGGGTATCAAGGATTGGAATGATGAAGAAAAGCTAAGGAAGTGAAGAATGCCATTTAGCCGTGTATGGTCGACGATTCGATGGACTTCGAACAGGAGCACTCCACTGTTGGCGAGTTGGAGTTCGCCAGCAGTCACGCGCTGCAAGATAGAAAGCACAGCCGCAGCCTCCAGTTGAATGCGTGACTGGGATTGGTCGTCGTATGGACGATTCAAGCAGCAGGTGTCGAGGTAGATGAGCAAAGGATCTGATTTGGGGTGATGTCTTGATGGAATTTACGGTCAAGCGGTAGCAAGTGCAATTCGTCATTTTCGGATCACTCGGTGCGCGTAGCGCCGACTATCAGCATCCACATAATCAATCAAACAATCAATCACCACTCTTCAGCACCTTGATGAACGCATCCTGCGGTATGTTCACCTTACCGAACATCTTCATCTTCTTCTTACCCTCCTTCTGCTTCTCCAACAGCTTCCGCTTCCGCGATATATCACCACCATAACACTTCGCCGTCACATTCTTCCTCATCGCGGAAATCGACTCCCGCGCCACTACCTTCCCTCCCACCGCCGCCTGAATCGCCACCACGAAAAGATGCGAAGGTATCACCTCCTTCAATCGCTCTGCCAACCTCCGACCATACGACTCCGCCTTATCCCGATGCACAATCGTCGAAAACGCCTCTACTGGATCACCCGCAATCAACATATCCATCTTCACCATCTTCGCAGCGCGGTAACCCGCGTGCTCGTAGTCCATCGAGCCATACCCCTTCGTCTGCGACTTCAAACGATCATTAAAATCCACCAAAATATCCGAAAGCGGCAATACGCAGGAAAGCATCACGCGTGTGTCATCAATCGTCTCCGTATTCGTCACCTCACCGCGCTTCTCCATCACCAACTGCATCATGTCCCCGATGTATTCACCCGGAACCATGATATATACATTCACGATGGGCTCGCGGATTTCTTGGATAATTTGGGTCTCTGGAAACAAGGTCGGGTTATCCACGATCACATGTGTGCCGTCAGTCAGATCCACATGATAAATAACCGATGGATAGGTCGAAATCACATCCATATCGAACTCGCGGCGCAGCCTTTCCTGGATGATTTCCATGTGCAGCAACCCTAGGAAACCACAGCGGAAACCAAAGCCGAGCGCCGTCGAACTCTCCTGAGAAAAAGTGAAAGCCGGATCGTTGATCTGGAGCTTGCCCATCGCCATTTTCAACGCCTCGTAGTCAGAGGAATCCACCGGATAAATACCGGAAAACACCATCGGCTGAATTTCTTTGTAACCCGGCAAAGCCTCCGGACATGGATGGGTGGAATCGGTCATCGTATCGCCGATCTTCACCTCACTCGCCGATTTCATGTTCGCGATCACATAACCCACATCGCCGGGCTGCAGGATGTCCCGCGCACTCATTTTCGGAGTGAACACACCGACCTCTTTGATCTCGTATGTTTTATCTGTCGCAAAAAGTTTCACCCGCTGCCCGCGTTTGACCGTTCCCGAAAACACCCGCACATAGGAAACCACGCCACGATACGTATCATACAACGAATCGAAAACCGTCGCCCGCAACAGCTTGTCAGGATTTTCCACGGGGGCCGGAACGCGGGCGATGATCGCTTCCAAAATTTCTTCAATCCCGATTCCTGCCTTGGCCGATGCAGGAATGCAATCCTCGGCGGGGATACAAAGAATTTCCTCAAGCTGTTTTTTACACTTCGCAACGTCCGCCGCCGGAAGGTCGATTTTGTTAAGAACCGGAATGATTTTAAGATTCTGCTGCTCCGCAAGATGTAGATTCGCCACTGTTTGTGCCTCCACGCCCTGCGCCGCATCCACCATCAGGATCGCGCCCTCACACGCCGCCAAAGCACGGGAAACCTCATACGAGAAATCCACGTGACCCGGCGTATCAAGCAAGTTGAGTTTGTAGGTCTTACCGTCCCTCGCCTTGTATTCCATCGCCACCGGATGGGATTTGATCGTAATCCCCTTCTCCCGCTCCAGATCCATGGAATCGAGTTGTTGGGCGGAACTCTCCCGCATCGTCACCGTGCTGGTCATTTCCATCAACCGATCGGAAAGCGTCGTTTTCCCATGATCAATATGGGCAATAATGGAAAAATTTCTGGTCAGCTCAACAGACATGGATCGTTAAAAAATATTACCGTCGCCACCCTTCCTCTCGGAAAAGCCAACAACGCGCGGGATGGATTGCACGAATCTCGACCAATTACAGCAAAAAATTGCTTTGTTTCTTCCAAACCTGACCCAAACCATCTCAACGCCCCAACGCCTCACGCTCCACAATCTCCTGCTCCTCCTCATGCGAATGAATCTGCAATGTCACCTGAACCCCCTCCTTCTCCGCCGCCGCCTTCAACACACTCCGGATCGCAGACGCCGTAAACCCATTCCGACCAATCAACATCGCCACATCCTCACGCTCCAAGACCAACTTGAACCTCAACCTCTTCGGCCCAAGCTCCGCCACCTTCAGCTGCGCCCTCGCCGGATTATCAATCAACTTCACCGCCACAAATTGTAAAAAATTCCTTAATCTATCTGTAACCGCTTGCATGTCCTGAATCTTGCCCAACTCTCTCACATCCGCAAGAACGGAGAAAATTTTATCCATTTCCTCCAATCCGCCTACTTCGCGGCCACCTTCAATCGTATATACCTCGTCCCTCCCCCGCTCACAGGAAACACGTCCCGCACCACCAGCTCCTTCTCGTCATCTACTAAGGTAATCGTATTTCCAGCCCCCGATCTCCAGTCGGACAAATTCCCACTCACCTCCACCACATAATCCACATCAGACCTCCGCAACCGGCGATCCACCCGGATCGTCAAATACTCCTCCCCAGCCATCACCCCCCACGAATTCAGCGCCCCGGCTCCCCCGCTGCCAAAATCGGCACGAATATGATTCTGCACCTGCGCCACCTGCTCGGGATTCAAACCAAGCGCATACTTCACCATATTCACCATCCCATCCCCCGTCGGATTCGCATGATCCCCTCCAAACCTCGCCCTCCACCCCGCCAAATCCTTCGGAAGCTGCCCGCTCAAAGAAACATTCCAACTCTTCTCTTCCACCAACAGCCCACCCGGATCCGTCCTCACAAACGGCGTCCCATCCCTCACCACCGCCGTAATGGAATGCACACCATTCCCAAAAAAATCAGAAGCAATCCTCAGCACATTCCCCTCACGCCCCACCAAATCCACCCCGTCCAACCTCCACTTCACCTCCAACGGCATCCCCTCCGATGGCTCTTTCGTATCCACAAAAAACTCCAAATCCTGCGGCCCCACCACCAAAGGAATACTCCCCACCGGCGCACTCGATTCAATCATCCCCACCCTCCTGTAAATACCCAAAACAAACTCCTGCCGGTTCACCTCACCCACCGGTCGAAACAACGACTTCATGAGAGAATTATAATGCGGACGATACCATCCCTTCGTCCTGTACATCGATCCCTCATACAACCCCACAACCGCCGAATTCCCCACCACCTCGGCCGTCGGAAGCGGCGTCCCCTGCACAATCCAATCCCGCCACTTGATCTGCGCCGGATTCGTCACCGCCGTATTGTTTGGCGCCTCGACAGTATTATAGATCGCATAGTCGATATCATATTCATCCGCCAATCCCGCGAACGAGTGACCAATCTCATGCTCCACAATCCCCCGGCTGTTCGCATGAACCGATGAAACCGAAATCTCACCCCCGGAACCGCCATACTTCCCATCGTTCACCAAAACAATCGGCATGTCATACTCCGGCACATGCGTGTTCAACACGGTGTAAACTCGGCTCTGCCCCGTCGCGTTCAGGTACAACAACTGCGGAACCGAAGGCTCCAAAAATCCACTATGAAAATACGTATTTTTCAAACCACCCGCCGTTCCGCTATCCGTGCCATTATCAACAGATGCCACCTCGATCCGATACACATTGCAATAATTCCGATACTGCTTCCATGGCTCCCGCGAAAACAAATACTCCATCGAGTCCCTCACATGCCCCGCAAACGTCGGCATGCTCGCCGCCGTATATCCCTCCGATAAATAAACAATATTGATCTGGTTCGCTCGAGAGCCGTTCTCCTCAACCACATGCAAGCTAACCTGCGCGCCACAAAACGCGCAGCTCAGCAAAAAAAGCACATATACAAAACCCCTCATAAATTTTTCAAATCCAAAGACACCACCAAGTCGCCCAAAGGCCTGCTCCCATCATCTGGCAAACCTTCCTTCGCCAACCGCACCACCTCCAAACTCACCGCCCCCTCCACCACCGGCAACCTCACCTGAAAAACAAAAGGCCCGTCCCCTGTCATCCGCATCGGCACCATCTCCCCATCCTGCGGTGCCAACACCACACACTGCCGATCCGGCGCATCCATCGTCGTCTCCGCCAAAACACTCCCATCCACACCTAACAACCGACAATAAAACATGCCTTCCCTCGCCACCATCTCCCTGTCCTCACGAAACTCTCCCTCCAACTCATCCACCGCCTCCAACTCACAAACACCTCCACCCAAAACCAACCGATAAGCCCGCGCCTCGCGATAAACCTCACCCCTCCCAACCTCCCGCATCTCTCTCACCCCACCCAAAAATCCCTCATCCCCCAAACCCGCCTCAACCTCCATCTCTCCACCCGCCCTCTCTTCTCCACCCACATCCCCTCCAGAATATCTCTGCAATAAAACCCATCCCAACACCACAACCAAAATCACCAAACTTGGAACCAGCTTTTTCATCAATCACCCAGCTTCTCAAAACAGGACCCTCAACCTACCCCACCAATCCAAATTGCCAAGCAACATTCACAAACCAAAAACTCATCCATCCAAGTCTTGGCGAGATCGGGAAAAAAAATCATCAATCATCAATCATCAATCATCAATCATCAATCATCAATCATCAATCATCAATCATCAATCATCAATCATCAATCATCAATCATCAATCATCAATCATCAATCATCAATCAGGTC
>JBGSRM010000054.1:0-15486 GCA_041737575.1 Akkermansiaceae bacterium | reverse complement strand
TGTGGTGACGTTCCGGATCGGTGACATGAAGCATGAGGTTCATATCGAGCCGTTGAGGAGGCCGAGTGTGACGGCGACGAGGGTGAAGGTGAAGACGCCTTCGTATATGGAGATTCCTGAGCGTGAGGTGGAGATGTCGATAGGTGAGATTTCCGTAGTGGAGGGAAGTGAGTTGGTATTCACGTTGGAGACGAGCCGGGCGTTGAAGGAGGGCAAGTATGGGCCGACGGAGATTTCCGGGGAGACGGTGGAGTCGGCTGGGTTTGAATCGACGGGTGGTGATCTTGAGATTTCAGGGAGGAATGCGATGACTGGGAAACTAGTAGCGGGGGTGGTTCCGTTTTCGGTTCCGTTTGAGTGGAGGGATGAGTTCGGGTTGAGTGGTGGGCAGAATTTCAATTTGCGTGTGGATGCGGTGAGGGATGAGGCGCCGGCGGCGTATACGCAGGGATTGGACAAGCAGAAGGCGATTTTGCCGGAGGAGACTTTGGATTTCGAGGTGATGTGTGAGGATGATTTTGGTTTAAAGATAGCGGGGGTGGAGTGGTCGAGTGTGGGTACTTTGCCGGGGCAGGCACAGGCGGAGCCGGGGGAGTTGATTGTTTCGCGCGGGGGGCCGGAGGAGCAGAGGATTACGGGGCCGGTTGCGTTTTCGCCAGCGGCGTTCGGGATCGGGCCGCAGCGGTTGATTTTGCGTGCGTTTGCGGAGGATTATTATCCGGGGCGCGGTCGTGTGTATTCGGAGCCTGTGTTGGTGTTTGTTTTGACGCGTGAGGAGCATGCGCAGGTGATGAAGGCGGAGTTTGATCGTGTGATCAGCGAGCTGGAGGATTCGGCGCGCAAGGAGTTGAATTTGTTGGATGAGAACCAGCGATTGGAGCGTTTGGATGGTGAGGAGTTGCAGGGTGAGGAAGGCAAGAAGCGGTTGGAGGAGCAGGAGAAACAAGAGGCGGAGAATGCGGAGAAGATGGAGGAGTTAAAGCAGCGTATGGAGAAGCTGATGAAGGATGCGGCGCGGAATGGAGAGATTGACAAGGAGACGATGAAGAAGATGGCGGAGTCATTGAAATCGATGCAGGAGCTGGCGGAGAAGGATATGCCGGAGGTTCAGAAGGAGCTGGCTGAGGCGGGTGAACCATCGAACACATCGGAGAAGGCGAAGGAGCATGTGGAGGAAGCGGTGGAGAAGCAGAAGGAAGTGGTGAAGAAGATGCAGAAGGCGGTGGAGCAGGCGAACGAGGCGAACAAGAGATTTGAGGCGAGTACGTTTGTGGCGAGGTTGAAGAAGGCGGCGAGTGACGAGAACGGGATTCTGGCGACCTTGCAGTCGAAGCTCGTTGGGAGTGATATTCTCGGGGTTTACCAGCAGCAAGTGGATCCGAAGGATATGAGGGAGCTGGGTGATGCGGCGGGGTCACAGATGCAGATCGGTGCGGATGTGAGATGGATTCAGGAGGATATGGGGCATTACAATGCGAGGACTGGGGAAGAGATTTTCCTGAAGGTTCTTGATTTGATGAGCAAGTCGAAGATCGACATGGGATTGGAGGAGGTGCGCGGCAAGCTGGACAAAAACCACATTCACACGGCGGGAGAGGATGCGAAGAAGTGGGCAGAGAAGTTGAGCGAGTGGGCGGCGATGCTAGGGGAAGAGATGAACAAGGATTCCCAGGGTCAGGGTGGTGAGGGAGGGCCGCCGAATTCCGAGGATGAGGATTTTGAGTTCATGTTGAGGGTGATGAAGATGATTCAGACGCAGCAAGATTTGAGGGATCGGACGAGAGTTCTTGAGCAACTGAAAAGAGATGCGAATTTACAGAAAGAAGATTGATATGAAAAAGACGTTACTATCGGGATTTATATTGATGGGGATGCTTCCGGCTTTGGCCGAGGAGGAGATGGGTAAGGAAGAGATGTTGAAGAAGCATGGCGAGGGTGCGGAAAAAGTGGCGGAGGGGCAGGATGAGTTGTCAGCGGATGTGCAGCAACTGGTGATCGAGCAGACGGCGCCGCAGGTGATCGAGCTGTTGAGCGAGGTGGAGGAGATCATGGTGGAGGCGACGGAGTATTTGTTAGAGCCGGAAACGGGTGGGAAGACCCTTGCGGCGCAGACCGAGATTATTGAGAAGATTCATCAGGCGGCGAAGGCGAAGCAGCAGCAGAGCGGATCTTGTGAGTCCGGAAGCGCGATGATGGATATGATGGAGAGGATGATGGGTAAGAAGCCAGGCGAGGGCGAGGGCAAGGAGAAGGGCAAGGGTAAAGGCAAAGGCAAGGGTGGAGATCAGGGCGGGGAGGGTCAGAAGGGTGACTCGGATGAGGCGAACACGGAGAATGGAGGGGAGAGCAATGAAAAAATGGAGGAGCGTCGGGTGCCTAAGGCGGGTGGCAAGGCGGGTTCCGGATTGCCGGAGGAATTTCAAGAAGCATTGGATGCGTATAACCGTGGACTGGAGGATATAACAGAATGATGGATCGGCGATGGTTTATGACGATGTTGATGGGCACTGCGGCGAGTGTTCGCGGTCAGGATTTATTGAACAGGCGGGATGATTTGATTCCGGCGCAGGTGGATTTAATCTACGATAGGGGTTTGAAGTATTTGGGGGAGAGTCAAAATGCGGAGGGAAGCTGGACGGATAGTTCGGGGACCGAGCCGGGGGTGGTGGGATTGTGCATCGCGGCGTTTCTGGCGCATGGTGAGGATCCGAATCACGGGCCGTATGCGAAGGTGATACGGAAGGCGGTGGATTTCATCATCAAGGAGCAGAAGAAGGAGAATGGATATATCGGGTCGAGCATGTATAGTCATGCGTTTGCGACGAAGGCGTTGGCGGAGGTTTATGGTGTGATCGAGCACGAGAAGGTGGCGCCGGCTTTGGAGAAGGCGGTTGAGTTGATTTTGAGTGCTCAGAAGAGGAATCGTTCCGGGGGTTGGCGTTATACTCCGGAGAGCCGGGATGCGGATACGACGGTGACGGGATGCCAGATGGTGAGTTTGTTTGCGGCGAAGAATGCGGGGTTTGAAGTGCCTGATGAGGCGATCAAGAAGGGTTTGAAATATCTGGCGAGCTGCCGGGCGAGTGATGGATCTTATGGCTATACGACAGCGGCTGGCGGGAAGCCGACGTTGACGGCGATCGGGTCGTTGTGTTTGTCGTTGGCGAAGGAGCGTGACTCGAAGGGTTATGCGGCGAGTTTGGAGTATTTGAAGAAGAATTTGGATTATAGGGATCGGTATTATCCGTATTATTATGAGTATTATATGTCGCAGGCGTTGTTTCATGCGGATGAAGAGGCATGGAAGGAATGGAATGCGCGGAACATCCGATATTTGGGGACGATCCAGTCTCCGAACGGAGCCTTTCCGGGGAATCATGGAGCGGCGTTCAGTACGTCCGGGGCGTTGTTATCGTTGGCGTTGAATTACCGATATCTTCCGATTTACGAGAAATGATGAGAAGTATTTATATATGTGTGGTTGGCTGGATGGGTGTTTTTCCCGTGTTTGGGGAAGGGGATTTGTTGCGATTTACGAATGGGGATCAGTTGCATGGGGAGTATCGAGGGATCGGGGAGGGGCCGTCCATTTTATGGGATCGGGAGGATGTGGGAGAGGCTGTGGAGTTCAAGCTGACGGATATACGACATGTGGTTTTGAACGCGGGTGGTATGAGTTTGAAGTCATCCGGGATGGCGCATGTGGGGACGGTGAACGGGGATCGGATTCCGGGAGAGGTTGTGGAGTTGGGCGAGAAGCATTTGATTTTGCAGACGAGTTTCGGAAGTTTGGTGGAGATACCACGGGAGCAGGTTGGATTGATATCACCGAATCCGATGGGTGGGAGAATTTCGTATCACGGGCCGTTTGAGAAAGAGGGATGGAAGATGGTGAATATGGAAAATGCGGATGGTTTCCCGGAGG
The DNA here is from genome assembly GCA_041737575.1 of Akkermansiaceae bacterium. Classification (GTDB taxonomy): domain Bacteria; phylum Verrucomicrobiota; class Verrucomicrobiia; order Verrucomicrobiales; family Akkermansiaceae; genus Luteolibacter. Next base: position 11,561 of record JBGSRM010000054.1, on the reverse strand, counting down.
TGAAGGCGGAGGAGAAGGATGAGTTGGCGGAGGAGCGTTGGAAGTTTTCAGGTTCCGCGTGGTATTGGGATCAGAAGGGTTACGGGACGGGTTTGGTTCGTAAGGATGGGATGTCTGATCAATCGGTGATAAAGTTTGAAGCGGCATGGAAGGGGCGGTTGTCGTTGGCGGTGGGTTTCCATGCGGATTTTGCGAAGCCTGGGAAGGCGGATGAGGAGGAAGCGGCGGCCGATTTGAGGCAGATGGGGCGTTCGACGGCGTTTCCGGTAATCTTCGGGAATAGTTATGTTCTGCATATCTATTCGAATTATGTGAGTTTGTATAAAACCAGTTTTGATGAGGAGGGGCGTGCGAGGACGGATCGGGTTCATGCAGCGAACAGTACGGTGCGTTTGGCGGAATCCGGGCGTGCGGGTGTTGAGATCCGGTGCAATCGTAAGACGGGAGAGATTATTTTATTTATCAACGATCAGTTTGTGTGTCAGTGGACGGAGGCGATGAATGATGAATTGGCGGGGCCTGAGTATGCGGGTTTGGGAAACGGGTTTGGATTTTCGGTGCAGTCGGATGATTCGCCGGTGCGGATTTCAGAGATTTTGGTCAGCGAGTGGAACGGGATGCCGGATTCGGCGCGGAGTTTGCAGGTGGATGATGCGGATATTGTTTTGTTGGCGAACGGGACGGATCGTTTTTCGGGGAAGGTGACTGGGATTTCTGACAAGAGGCTGAAGATTGAGAGCAAGTTTGGTGATTTTGAGCTGCCGTTGGAGGAGGTGGCGGAGATTCGTTTTGCGAAGTCGGGTATTGCGGAGGCGGAGGAGCCGGAGTCCGATCAGGTGAAGATACGATTTCATCCGTTGGGAAGGATTTCCGGCAAGCCATTGAAGGGTGGGGAAGGGAAGATGAGTATTTTGCATGGTGCGATCGGAGAGGTGGAGGTGAATTTGGATGCAGCGACGATGCTTGAGGTTGAGGAGGAAGGAGCGTTTATTGATGACTGGGATGCTGAATTTTAGAAATTACATTTTATGGATGATGACTGTTGCCCCGGTAGCGGTGGCTGCGGAGTTCACATTGCGTGACGAGGGCAAGTTGAAGGGAGATTTCATACGTTTATCGGAAGATGGCACAATGGACATGCGGTCGCCGTTTTCGTTGGAGCCGCTGACATTGGATTCGGGTCATGTTTTGAAGGTTTCGTTGGGCTCCGAGGACGAAGGTGGGGAGATGCCGGACCAGCGCATATTTTTGGTGAATGGCGATGTGTTGCCGGCAAGCATCACGCACTTGGATGCGGAGATGATGCGTGTGACGTCTCCGTTTTTCGGGGAGCTGGAGGTTCCTAGGAAGATGGTGGATTCGGTGCAGTTGGGGATTGTGGAAGAGAAGGTGATTTACGATGGATTCGGGACTGAAGAGGAATGGGTTTTTGGGATGGATGGATCCCGGATGTGGAAGTTGACAAATGATGTGATGGTATCTAGCGGGCAGGGTCTGGTGACGCGTGATTTCAAGTTGCCGGAGAAGTATGCGATCCGGTTTGTTTTAAGGTGGGTTGATCAGCCGAATTTCCGTCTTTATTTTGGTGATCCGTTGAAGGCGTTGGGTGAGAGGACGGATCGATATTACCTTCATTTCGGGATGGCCGGTTTGTTGTTGAAGCGTGAGGCGGCAGGATCGGAGCGTGAGGTTTTGCTGGCGTTGAACAACCGTCGTCCGGATCAGTACGCTGATAAGTCGGTGGATTTGGAGGTGCGGGTGGATCAGAGCAAGGGCCTGGTGCATTTGTATATCAATGGGCAGTTGGAGGGTAAATATAAGGATGTGTTGCCGGAGCTGCCGAAAGGAGCGGGGATCTCGCTTGTGAGTCATACCCAGGGGAAGACGAGGCAGTTTGTGAGTGGTTTTCAAATAACCGGGTGGGATGATCGTGGAGACAGGCATAGGAGTGAGGAGCGCGGCGAGGGGGATGAGGATTCTTTGATAGGTCGCAATGGGGAGAGGTTCGGAGGGGAATTGCAAGCGATCGAGGATGGAGTTGAGGGGAAGGTATTTCGATTCAAGAGTGACTACAAAAAGGATGTGATATTGCTTCCGGAATCCGAGGTATCGACGGTGTTTTTTGCGAAAGCGAAGGACACGGATGTGTTGGAGGGTGTTGAGGGATGGGTTGTGGGATTTTCAGGAGATGGCAGGTTGGCGTTGAATGATTGTGAGTATGAGGAAGGGGTGCTGAAGTTCACGCATCCGTTGTTAGGCAAGATTGAATTGAAGCGTGAGGTGGTGGGATGGTTGGAGAAGCGGAAAGTTCCGAAAGCAAAGAAAATAAAATAGGTCGATGAGAGCGAAGGTAATATTGATGGTTTTGGCGTTGATGGGTATGAGTCACGCGGAGGAGGATGATTCTGTGGTTCGTTTTACGAATGGGGATCAGTTGACGGGGCGACTGATGTCGATGGCGGCAGATCGGTTGGTATGGAAGTCGGTGATTTTGAAGGAGCCTTGGGAGTTCGAGTTGGCGCATGTTCTTGAATTGGGGATGCCGGCAAAGATGGGAGTGGAGGCGGCTCCAGAAGGCGAGCATGAGGTGGTTTTGGAGATGAGGAACAAGGATACGATCAAGGGGCGTTTGGTGGGATTGACGGATGATGAGATCACTTTGGATACGTGGTATGCGGGCAAGCTGGTGGTGAGGCGGGTGAATGTGAATGAGGTGAAGATCAACCGGACTTCGGAAATTTTGTATCGCGGGCCGACGAGTCTTGAGGGTTGGCATACGGATGAGGGTGAGCGGGGCTGGGAGTTCAAGGCGGGAGGTTTGCAGTCGAAGGGGGCGACCGGAATTTCGAGAGAGATTGATTTTACGGATGAATGCAAGGTGGCGTTTGATGCTTCCTGGCGCGGAGGGTTTAGGCCGCGTTTGGTGATTTTTTCGGAAGATGCCGAGGCGGAGAATCCGCAAGGTGGCTTTGAGTTGGTATTTCAGGCGAATACGGTTCACGTGAAGCGAGGGGGTGCGAATGCGTGGCTGGGTCATTCGACGAATGCGGGGATTTTGAGGGAGCAGGAGAGTGCACGGATTGAGATCCGGGCGAGTTTGAAGTCAGGCAAGATTTTGATGTATGTGGACGGGAGGCTGATAGAAATGTGGGAGGATGCGGATGTGAAGTCGTTGAAGTCGGGCAAGGGTTTTCACATCATCGCGCAGGATAACAATCCGATGAGGATCTCGAATATTGTGGTGAGCGAGTGGGATGGTTATGTGGATGAGGTGCCGAGGAGACGGAATGATTTCCGTATTCAGAGATTTCAGGGTGACTTCCAGATGGAGATGGAACCTGAGGAGGAGGAAGAGGTGAAGCCGGAGCCGGAAGAGGGCAGGATGATTTTGGTGAATGGGGATAGTATCCAGGGAGAGGTTTTGGGGATTGAGGGGGAGATGATCAAGGTGAAGACTTCGTTGTCCGAGGTTAGTTTTCCGGTGCACCGATTGAAGAACATAGTTTTAAAGAAGGCGGATATGGAGGATGCGAAGTTGTATAAGGGGGATGTGAGGGCGACGTTATCGGACGGGACGCGATTGGTTTTCCGACTGGATGCGGTGAAGGATGGGAAGCTCGTTGGGTTTAGCCAGCAGTTTGGGACGGCGGAGTTTTCGCAGGATGCGTTCCGGCGTATTGAGTTCAATATTCACACAACGAAGCTGGATGATTTGCGAAAGAAGGATGGATGGTGAGTTTTTGATGACATGAGTTTCAGCGGGGATTGGAAGTATCCGGCGGAGTTGCCGGTTGTGGGGAAGCGGGGTGAGATTGTGGAAGCGGTGCGGGGGCATCAGGTGGTGGTGGTGGTATCGGATACGGGGAGTGGGAAGACGACGCAGTTGCCCAAAATGGTCGCCGAGGCGCTGGAAAATTCAAATTCCAAATCTCAATCTTCAAGGAAGAGTAAGATCATCGGGTGTACGCAGCCGAGGAGGATTGCGGCGGTGAGTGTGGCGAAGCGGGTGGCGGAGGAGTTGGGTGTGGGGTTGGGAGGGTTTGTGGGGTATCAGGTTCGGTTTGATGAGTGTGTTTCGGGGGAGACGCGGATCAAGTTCATGACGGATGGGATTTTGTTGGCGGAGACGCAGGGGGACAGGGATTTAAGGAAGTATGATGCGTTGATTCTAGATGAGGCGCATGAGCGGTCTTTGAATATTGATTTTTTGTTGGGGTATTTGAAGGGGTTGTTGGAGAAGAGGCCGGAGATGAGGTTGGTGATTTCTTCGGCGACGTTGGATGCGGGGGCGTTTGCGGAGTTTTTTGCGGACGGGGTGAGGGAGGTGCCGGTGATTGAGGCGGAGGGGCGCATGTATCCTGTGGCGGAGTTTTATTTACCGGGGAGTGATGATGAGGAGTTGGCGGTGCATGTGGGGAGGGGAGTTGATTTTTTGAATGAGATGGAACCGGGTGGAGATGTGTTGGTTTTTTTGCCCGGGGAGAGGGAGATCCGGGATGCGGCGGAGTTGTTAGAAGGGAGGAGGTATGCAGGGACGGAAATTTTGCCGTTGTATGCGAGGTTGGGCATTGGGGATCAGCAGAGGGTGTTTCAGCCGGGCAGGCTGCGAAGGATTGTGTTGGCGACGAATGTGGCGGAGACGTCGTTGACGATACCGAGGATACGGTGTGTGGTGGATACGGGTTTGGCGAGGGTGAGCAGGTGGTTGCCGGGGAGGGGTGTGCAGAGGTTGCAGGTGGAGCCGATCAGCCGGGCGAGTGCGCGGCAGAGGAAGGGGCGGTGTGGACGGGTGATGGATGGGGTTTGTGTGAGGTTGTATGAGGAAGAGGATTTGGTTGAGAGGCAGGAATTTACGGATGCGGAGATCAAGAGGAGTTCGTTGGCGGGGGTGATTTTGCGGATGAAGGGTTTGGGATTGGCGGAGATTTCCGAGTTTCCATTTTTGGATGCGCCGAATGCGAAGGCGGTTTCGGAGGGTTATCGGACTTTGCGGGAGGTGGGGGCGCTGGATGAGAAGCGGGAGTTGACGGATGTGGGGAGGGAGTTGGCGAGGTTGCCATTGGATCCGAGGATGGGGCGGATGTTGATAGAGGCGCGGAGGGAGAAGTGTGAGGAGGAGGTGGTGGTGATTGTGGCGGGGTTGGAGACGGGAGATGTGCGGGAGCGGCCCGTGGAGAAGAAGGCTGCGGCGGATGCGGCTCATGCGAGGTGGCGGGAAGAGGATAGTGATTTTTTCAGCATGTTGAATTTGTGGAATGATGTTTCGAACTACTATGATGGGCGTAGGTGGAAGTGGAATCAGTTACGGAAGTTCTGTGGTGCGAATTTTTTGAATGCGAAGCGGGTGACGGAGTGGGGGAATGTGGTGGAGGAGTTGAGGGAAATTTCAAATTTCAAAATACAAATTCCAAGCAAGAGGGAAGTCCCGGATTATGGTGCGGTGCATCGGTCTTTGTTGGCTGGGGTGCCGAGGCAGTTCGGTTTGTGGGACAAGGAGAATAAGGCGTATCGGAGTGCCGGGGGTGGATTTTTTGCGGTGTTTCCGGGGTCGGGGTTGTTTTCGTTAAAGAAGAGACCGGAGTGGGTGATGGGCTTGGAGATGGTGGAGACAACGCGGTTGTGGGCGAGGCGGGTGGCGGTGATCGAGCCGGAGTGGTTGGAGGTGGTGGCACCGCATTTGTGCCGGAGCAGGTATGGGGAGGCGCATTGGGATGAGAAGCAGGGTGCGGTTTATGGGAAGCAGACGGTGATTTGCGGGGGGCTGCATGTGGTGGAGGGGAGGCGGGTTCATTATGGCCGGGTGGATCGGAAGGCGGCTCATGCGGTTTTTGTGCGCGAGGGGATTTTGGGAGGGGGGTTGAGGAAGAAGACGCCGTTTTTGGAGAAGTTGGAGGCGTTGCGGGATGAGGTGAGGATGTTGGAGGAGAAGTTGCGGAGGCCGGGGATGTTGTGGGATGAGGATTTTGTGGTGGGGTATTTGGAGGAGAGGATTCCGGAGGATATTTCGACGGCGGCGGCTTTTCACAAGTGGCGGGGGGAGCATGAGGAGAAGTTGATGGTGGGGCTGGAGGATGTGGTTCGGGAGGATTTGAGGGGGATTGAATTTTTTCCGGATGTGGTGAGGCATGAGGGGGAGGAGTATTCGGTGTATTATCGGTGTGCGCCGGGGGAGAGGGATGATGGGGTGACGCTGGGTGTGCATGTGGATCAGTTGCCGGGGTTGCCCGGGTGGTATGCGGGGTGGGGAGTGGATGGGAATTTGGAGGAGCGTGTGGAGCAGTTGATGCGTGGGTTGCCGAAGGATTATCGGAGGATGTGTCAGCCGATTGGGGAGATGGCGCGGGGTTTTGCGGAGTTGTGGATGGGGGCGCCGAAGGATCGGGCGGTGGTGGAGGCGTTAGCGGAATATTTGAAGGAGAAGTTGGGTGTGGTGGTGCCGGTGGGGGAGTTTGATGAAGGGCGGTTGAGTGAGGAGTTGGTAACGAAGATTTGGGTTTGTGATGATGATGGGGAGGAGTTGGCGTTGGGTGTGGATGTGGTGGAGTTGAAGATGAGGTTGGCGGAGAGGTTGCGGGCTCGGTTTGAGGCGGCGGCGACGGCGGATGTGGAGCGGCGTGGGATGAGCAGGTGGGATGGGGAGAAGTTGCCAGAAGAGGTGATGACGGCGGGAGGGGCAGCGTTTCCGGCGCTGGTGGATGAGGGGGGGACGGTGGGTGTGAGGGCGTTTACAGATGTGTATGAGGCGGCGGAGGCGCATCGGCGTGGGGGTGCGCGGTTGTTGGTGTTGGGGGCGGAGAGGGAGGTGGATTATTTGAGGAAGAAGTTTCCGCTGAGTTTGATGGGGAAGGTGGAGTTGCCGAGGTTGGGATTGGATTTGGAGGAGTTGATTTTGTTGACGGCGGAGGGTGTGGCTGGGGGTGTGTTTCCGAGGAGTCCGGAGGATTTTGTTAGATTGGGTGAGAGGACTAGGGGGCAGTGGTATGAGAAGGCTGCGAAGATCGGGGGTGTGTTGGATGAGTTGTTAGATGCGGAGCGGGAAGTTCGGGAGTGGATAGGGGGGAAGAAGGGGGATCGGAATTATGGTGGGATTGCGGATGATTTGGAGGAGCAGTTTGCTTGGTTGATGCGTGAGGGTTTTGCGTGGCGAGCGGGGTATGAGCGGTTTGTTGATTATCCGAGGCAGGTGAGGGCGATACGGTCGCGATTGGGGAGGATGGCTAGTTTGCCATTGGTGAGGGATTTGGAGAAGATGGATATGGTGCGGGTGTTGTGGGGGGAGTGGTTTTCACGATGGATGGAGAAACCTAATAGGGCAGGGTTGTGGCCGCTTGGGTGGATGCTGATGGAGTGGCGGATATCGGTTTTCGCGCCGGATGTGCCTGTGCGGGAGAAGGTTTCTGTGAAGATGATTGAGGGGATGCTTAGGGAGAAATGAGCTCGTAGGAGATGCGGAAGAAGCCCTTTTGCGGGGGGGTGGGGGTGGTGAATTGGACGACTTCTCTTGAGTTGGCGATGGGTGTTGTGGAGAGGGGTTCGTTTAATTGCCATGCGGCATTTCCATCGCATTTTGCGAGTTCGAGCCAGCTACCGATAGCGAGATTGGGGGAATACACGAGGGTGTAGCGGACGTCTGAGGGGCGGTTTTCAGGGATGGTGAAGCTGGTGGTTGTGGGGTTTGAGGGGCCTACGGCGGCGTAGTTGGTGTTGGGGGTGTTGAGGTTTGTGCCGATGAAGTGTTCGAGAAGATTGGAGAGACCGTCTCCGTCGCCGTCGTCGGTTTCGCATCTGAGGGAAGGGTTGGATACGGTGGCGAGGGAGAGGATGAGTGGAGTTTCGTTTCCTGTGACGGGCCATGTGGCGGTTTGGATCTCCCATGCTTCTGTTGATGTGTCCGGGAGTTGGTTGGTGAATGTTCCCCCGCCGGTGATGCGTCCGCCGGTGGCGTCTCCTCTGCGATCAACTTGTCCCCAGACGACGGTGAAGTTGTTGTCGGAGGGGTCGTCCGGGTTATCGTCGATGTCGAACGTGTCGAAACTTGGAGGTGAAGGGAAGAGTAAGCCGTTTTGGGAGATGAGGAGTGCTTCTCCGGCAGGGGTTCCGATGAGTTCGATTTTGTTGTAGGCGAAGAGCCAAATCAGTTTTCCGGCGGCATCGCCGGCGACATCGACGGATGCTGATACCAAGTGGAAGGATTCTTCCGTGATTTCCGTGGAGCGGTCGACTTCGACGTAGTTGGCAGCCCATTGATTGAAGTTGGAGGAGGTGGGGACGAAGTTGTTATTGAAGTAACCGATGGTCCAGATGAGGGGGGAGCCGGTGGCAGAGCCGTTGCTGTAGTAGCCGATGGGGGATTGGTTGAAGGATGAGTTCCAGCCGAGAGATTGCGCGCTTGCGTGGGATGCACAGAGCAAGGCGAGGGAGAATGCTAGCTTGGAAAAGAGGGAATTCACTTGGGGGTAATGAGTGGGGGAGTAGGGACATTGTAAATTCATGGATATGGTTGTGTCAAATCTATGGTTTAGGGAAATAAAGATGTGGTTTTTAGGATGAGGGTTGAATCGATGCTTGCGGAGTTTGGGCGGAGTCTATTGACTTTCGCATGGCAGAAATTTCTTTGGGATTGTCGTTTGATGACGTGCTTTTGGTGCCGGCGTTGAGTACGGTTTTACCGGGGGAAGCGGATTTGAGCACGTGGTTGACGAAGGATATTTCGTTGAGGTTGCCGGTTGTTTCGGCGGCGATGGATACGGTCACGGAGTATGATTTGGCGGTGGCGTTGGCGAGGGAGGGAGGGATGGGAGTGATTCATCGGGCGTGTCCGATTGAGGAGCAGGCGGGGATGGTTTCTCGGGTGAAGCGGTCTGAAAATGCTGTGATTTACAAGCCGTTGACGGTGAGGCGTGGGGATACGGTTGAGTTGATTTTGGAGATCATGAGGGAGAATGGGTTTTCGGGTTTTCCGGTGGTGGATGGGGAAGGGAAGCTGGAGGGGATGGTGACGGGGCGAGATGTGAGGTATTTGGATCGGCCGGAGGCTTTGGTGGGGGATGTGATGACGCCGCGCGAGCGGGTGGTGACGGCGCCGCCAAACACGAGTTTGGAGGAGGCGCGGCGTGTGCTTTATCAGAACAGGATTGAGAAGTTGCCGTTGGTGGATGATGAGGGTCGGTTGGTTGGGTTGATTACGGGATCGGATATTGAGAAGCGGATCATGTTTACGAGTGCTGCGAAGGACTCGAACGGGCAGTTGCGATGTGGAGCGGCGGTGGGAGTGGGGCCGGATGTGGAGGAGCGTGCGAAGGCGTTGATTGAGGCGGGGGCGGATGCGTTGTTTATTGATGCGGCGACGGGGCATACGAGGCATGTGATGAATGTGATCGAGATGTTGCGGGCGATGAGTGACCGTCCTGTGGTTGCGGGGAATGTGGTGACGGAGGAGGGGGCGAGGGATTTGGTTTCCGCTGGGGCGAGTGCGCTGAAGGTGGGGGTAGGGCCGGGATCGATTTGTACGACGCGGGTGATTGCGGGTGTGGGTATGCCGCAGTTTACAGCGATTCAGAATGTGGCGGGGTATTGTCGGGAGCGTGGTGTGAAGGTGATTGCGGATGGGGGGATTCGGTATTCGGGTGATGTGGTGAAGGCGATTGCGGCGGGTGCGGATTTGGTGATGTTGGGTTCGTTGTTAGCGGGGACGCGGGAGAGTCCGGGGCAGAGTGTTTATTATCAGGGCAGGCGTTTTAAGACGTATCGAGGTATGGGATCGCTGGGTGCGATGAGGAAGGGTGCGGGGGATCGGTATGGTCAGAACAGTTCCGGGAAGTTGGTTGCTGAGGGGGTTGAGGGACGTGTGCCGTATAAGGGGCCGTTGTCGGATGTGGTGTTTCAATTGATGGGAGGTTTGAAATCGGGGATGGGATATGTGGGAGCCGCGACTTTGGATGAGTTGCGGGAGCGGGCGAGGTTCACGAGGATTACGCCGGGAGGATTGAGGGAGAGTCATGTTCACGATATTGTGATGACGGAGGAGCCGACGAATTATCAGCCGTTGGGTTGAGGATTTTTTCAAAAGAGAAATAGGAAATTATGCACGATAAAGGACATGTGGCGGTGATTGATTTTGGCTCGCAGTATACGCAGTTGATTGTGAGGCGGGTGAGGGAGTTGGGGTATTTCGGGGTGTTGTATTCGTTGGAGGATTTTCCGGCGATTGGTGAGCCTGGGGCGATTATTTTATCGGGTGGGCCGAGGAGTACGAGTGAGGTGGATGCGCCGGATTTGGATTTTGAGGCGTTGAAGGGTTTTGGTGTGCCGGTGTTGGGGGTTTGTTATGGGATGCAGTTGTTGAATTTGAAATTCGGTGGGACGGTCGAGGCGAGTGATCGGCGTGAGTATGGGCCGGCGAATTTATTTCCGAGTCATCATCGTGATTTGTATGAGGGTGTTTCCGAGAAGTCGCAGGTGTGGATGAGTCATTCGGATACGGTGAAGGTGATACCGGATGGGTGTGAGGTGATTGCGCGGAACCAGCATGAGACGCCGGTATCACTGAAGTGGGGCGAGAGGTTTTACGGGATTCAGTTTCATCCCGAGGTGACGCATAGCCATGAGGGTTTGCGGATTTTGCATAACTTTTTGCTGACGGCGGAGAATTTGCTGGCGTTCAAGATAGATGATTTCAAGAGGGAGATGATTGCGGGGATCCGGGAGAGGTGTGGAGAGAAGCAGGTGGTGTGTGGGGTTTCGGGAGGTGTGGACAGTACGGTTTTGGCGGTGTTGTTGAAGGAGGCGGGTGTGAATGTGAGGGCGATTTTTGTGGATCACGGGTTGATGCGGAAGGATGAGGGCGAGGAGGTTAGGAGCAATTTCCATCGGATGGGTGTTCCGATCGAGACGGTGGATTGCAGTGAGAGGTTTTTGACGGCGTTGGCGGGAGTGGGTGATCCGGAGAAGAAGCGGGAGATCATTGGGAACATGTTTATTGATGTGTTTTGGGATGCGGTGGGGAATGCGGAGTTGTTGGCGCAGGGGACGTTGTATCCGGATGTGATTGAGAGTGCATCGAACAAGAATTCGAAGGCGTCGAAGATCAAGACGCATCACAATCGGGTGGATCGGATATTGGAATTACAGGCGCAGGGGAAGGTGTTGGAGCCGTTGGCCGAGTTGTTTAAGGATGAGGTGAGGGCGTTGGGGCTGTCGTTGGGGATTGCGCCGGATATTTTGAATCGGCATCCGTTTCCGGGACCGGGATTAGCGGTGCGTTGTCCGGGGGAGATTACGCAGGATCGATTGGATATTATCCGGGAGTGCGATGCGATTTTCATAGGGAAGCTGAAGGAGCATCGGTGGTATGACAAAGTGTGGCAGGCGTATGCGTGTTTGGTTCCGGTGAAGACGGTGGGTGTGAAGGGTGATGAGCGGAGTTATGAGTGGGCGATTTCCTTGAGAGCGGTGGTTTCCGAAGATGCAATGACGGCGGATTGGGTGGAGCTGCCGTATGAGATTTTGCGTGAGACGAGTCACCGGATTTTGAATGAGGTGAAGGGGATCAACCGTGTGCT
>JBGSRM010000005.1:0-3200 GCA_041737575.1 Akkermansiaceae bacterium | reverse complement strand
CGTGTGGTTTCGATGCCCTGTGTGGAGCGATTCGACAGGCAGTCCGCCGAATACAAGGAGAGTGTTTTGCCGAAGGCTTGCACGAAGCGGATTTCGATTGAGGCAGGGGTCACGGATATTTGGTGGAAATATGTGGGAACCGAGGGCAAGGCGCTTGGTATTGACCGCTTTGGCATCAGTGCACCTGGAAATACGGTGATGAAGGAGCTTGGAATGACTGCGGAGCATGTTGTGGCTGCGGCGAAGTAAGAGATCCGGCGAAGAGATCGGGACAGCGGTGGGTTGTGGGCTTGTTGATGTGGGCTCACGACTTGGGCGTGGCGTACATGTCAGGATGTCTGCGCTGTTGTTTGGTGATGCATGGGATTTTTTATGAAATTGGTTGGACGCTGAGGTGAAATTGCTTTCGATTGCTTTCCTGTGAGTCAAAAACCCAACGTAGTCATTTCAGCCGATCTGGAGATCAAGGATGCCCAATTGATTTTCAATCGGGTGTGGCAAGAGCTTGAGGAGAGCATCGGGAGGGAGTTTTTGCGTTTTCCGAAGGAGTTGATTTTGTTGGGGGGTGCGCCGGGATCAGGCAAGGGGACGAATACGGATTTCATAAGGGAGGTGCGGGGAATTACGGCGGAGCCGATTGTGATCAGCAGTTTGTTGGATTCGCCGGATGCGCGGAAGATCAAGGCGCGAGGTGGGATGGTGGGAGATGAGGAGGTGTTGAGGCTGTTGTTGTGTGAGTTGTTGAAGCCGGAGTTTCGGGACAGCGCGGTGTTGGACGGGTTCCCACGGACGACGGTGCAGGTGGAGTGTTTGAAGATGCTGTATGATCAGATGATTTTGTTGCGCAAGGAGTATGCGAGCAGTCCGATTGCACAGCATTTCCGGCAACCGGTGATTCACATCATGGTTTTGTTCGTGGATGAGGCGGAGAGTATCGCGCGGCAGTTGAAGCGGGGGCAGGAGACGTTGGCGCATAATGCGGAGGTGCGTCAGTCAGGTGTGGGTGAGTTGCTGGAGGAGAGGGCGACGGATTTTGATGCTGATCTGGCGAGGAACCGTTACCGGACATTCAAGGAGAAGACGTATGATGCGTTGTTATCGCTTAAGCAGATTTTTCATTACCATTTCATCAATGCGCAGGCGCCGATTGAGGTGGTGCAGCAGAATATCATCAATGAGCTTCAGTATCAGAGTTCGTTGGAGCTGGATCCGAAGACGTATGATACGTTGCGGCATCTGCCGTTGGCGAATCAGATTGTGGAGCAGGCGCGGCAGGAGTTGGTGAATCGGTTGGATGGGTATCAGTTCTCGAATGCTGGATTGCTGGTGAAGGTGGTGGAGTTCATACAAAACAAGATGATGCCGGTGATCAAAAGATACGCGGTGACGGGGCGGGCGACGATCAATACGGAGGACGAGCTTTTTCATGATCCGGTGGCGTTGGCGATTTTGATCGATGTATTTTCCGAGCGTGGATTTCAGGCGATGGTGGACATTCACCGGCAGGAGATCCCGGAGCGTTTTGATTTAACGACCGGGATGATCAGCACACGTGTGAAGCGGGTGTTTCGGATCACCGTGTTTTTCAGCGGCTCGAAGATTCGCAGGGGATGATCTGCGAGTATCAGATACTGCTGGTCATGGATGAAAGGGGCGGTAGGATAGATGCAACAAACGAAGGAACGCTGTGCAAATACTGATACGAAATATTGACCGAAAGTTGGCGCAACCTGAGATCGTGGGCTTGTTCCGGAAGTTTGGAAGGGTGAGTTCGTGTGTGATTGTGAAGGATGAGAAGACGGGTCTATCGAAGGGTTTTGGATTTGCGGAGATGCCGAATTTTGATGAGGCGATGAATGCGATTGAGGGGATGAATGGGAAGAAGGTGGGGGATTCGGTGTTGCGGGTGAAGAGGGCGGCGGCGTCAACGATCGCGAAAAAGCAGGCGAGGGATTAGTGGAGTGAGGTGATTTGGATGGCGATTTCGTCCTGTGAGTCCGGTGTGGTGAGGATGAAGATTTCCTGGAGGCCTTTTTCGGTTTGAGTGACGGCTTTCAGGCCGGCGGGTTCCTTGCGTTGGATGCGGATGGAGCCGGTGGTCATGCCCTGGCCGAGGGATTTGCCGCCGTAGGAGCGCCCGATAATGACGCCGAGGACTCCGTGCATAGCTTCGATTTTTTTGAGTGTGCGATGGCACTCTTTGGAGGTTGTTTGGTGGCGGCCACGGGAGGGCATGGTGTTAGGAGACTTTCGCCTCGAAGATGGAGTTATGATTGGGAATGGGGTCTGGGGAGATGTCGAACCAGCGGCTTTTTTCGATGCGTTCCTTGTCGTAGGGAGGAGTGAAGATGTCGATGAGTTGTGTGGGTTTGAGGGGTTTGAGGGTGTGGATGTTGTTGGTTTTTGCGGTGAGGGTGGAGATGTCGTTTTTTTTGAGGATGGTGGTTGCGGTGTGTTTGAGGAGTTGGTGGCCTTCGGGGGTGTTGTGGTCTGGCAGGTCGGTGGGGTCGTAGTTGGCTGTTTCGATTTCGCCGGAGCCGCAGAGGATCATTCCGGTCATTTCGGGGTGGTCGTGGGGGCGGATGAATTCGTCCTGATCGAATTGGAGGAGGCAGAGTGAGAAGTCGACGCGTTTTTCGAGGTAGTCGAAATCGACGCGGCCGTTTTTGAGGCGGATTTTGAGTTGTTCCATAGCCATGGCGAGTTTGGGGTCGCCGAGGTGGAGTTGTGAGGCGAGATGGGAGATGGATTGGACGTAGGCATCCTGGTTCCATGCGTCGAGATGTTGTTTATCGGCTTCTTTGGAGACGGCTTCGAGGAAGGCTTCCCAGTGGAGTTTTTCGTCTTCGGGGAGGCGGCCATTGCAGGCGTTGGCGTGAGTGGCGAGAGAGCATAGGGTGGGGAGTGCGGTTATGACTCCGAGGAAGCCGGGCAGGCTGAGGCTGAGGAACTCGCGGCGATCGTATTCATCCATGACGTGGGGAGTATTTCATGGATTTTGGATTTATCCAATATGGAATGGTGCTTGGAATTTTCGGGGTGTGGGGGCATTTTTCGGGGTAGATATGTCAGATAAGTTTTTGAAGATGGGTGTGCCGAGTGATTTGGTGGAGGGATTGAAGGAGTTGGGGATCGTTGAGCCGACGGAGGTTCAGGCGCGGACGATTCCGTATTTGATGGAGAAAGGTGGTGATTTTTGT
>JBGSRM010000315.1:0-2823 GCA_041737575.1 Akkermansiaceae bacterium | reverse complement strand
GGTGCAGACGCCATCGAAGTGGCCGGGTCTGGTGGCACCGCAGAGATGGGAGGAGAGTGAGGTCTCGGTGACGGTGATGGAGCGGTCGGGAGCGTACATTTCGGAGTTTTCCGGGAGGAAAACGCCGTCGGCGCCGTGCTGGCGGCAGAGTTCGAGATCGGCTTCCAGGGTGCGCGGGTATTTTTCAAGATCGGCGGGGCGGTCGAACTGGATGGGATTTACAAAGATGGAGACGATGACGGTGGCGGCTTCGCCGGCGTGTTGGCGGGCGCGGTCGATCAAGGCGCAGTGACCGGCATGAAGGGCGCCCATGGTCGGGACGAGGATGATCGGTGGCTGGTCGGGGGCGAGGTGCTCGCGGAGTTCTTGCTTGGTGTGTGCGATCCACATGTTAGCTCAATAATTTAATCCAAGAACGGACCAGCACTGGCAAGCGATCAATCACTTCCTTTCCGACAAGCACCTCATCGACAAATCCCATTTGCACCATATCAACAATTCGACAGAGGTAGCTTTTCCCACAGTCCCACCATGTGTAACGAGCATCTAGGAACAGGTAGTGGAGGACTTGGACGTTTTCAGACGTATCTAATTCCTCAATCTCCATACCATCCAGCAATGTTTCATAGACACCATCCGCCACCCTGCTCCCGAAAGTTGTGGTGTAGTAATATTCTTTGATTTCCCAGATTGCGATTGGGTTGATGGGAGCGGGGAATGCTCCATCGACCCGTCGTGAAAGGGTTCTCAACGGAACACCATTTTGCGTCACGGTGGTCAGCTTTCGTGGGTCATAATCCACGGGGAGACCCTTGGAGTTTGCTTCGATTAGCATGTTGACCATGCCGGTCAAGTAGGCCGGTGCTTTCATCTTTCCCGATTGCTTATTCAACGGCAGCGGGCATTTCGGTTTTAGCTTTTTGTAGAGTGCGTCGAACTGTTTCTTGGCCTCAGCTGCATCCATCAATAGTGGTTCAACATCATTGTTCAGCGTATCGGCACGAAACTTGAAGTAGGCTCCAAGCATCTCAAGGAGAGGTTTGCCGTTTACTTTCGTGTTAAGAGCGACCTCGCTCAATCCGAGAGAGACGAAGGCGGCTCTGATTTCATCTGCTGTTGGAATTTTTACGGTTCCTTTGCCGCGGACAGTGTAGCCGCACTCTTGGCTGACCGTTTTGACGGCTGCCCAGAATGATTTGGGAAGTTTAACGAATTCAGGATTGGGTCTCATATTGGTTCTCGGGGAGGTTTTTGATCGCATTATCGACCGAGACGCCAAGCTCGCGGAAGATCGACAGAGCTTCCAGAAAGGTAAGCAGCCGTTCGCCCGACTCGAATTTGCTCACGAACGACTGCGGAACGCCTAGGCGCGCCGCAAGATCGGCTTGCCGGAGGCCAGCCGCTTTGCGAGAGTCTTTGAGGAAGCGGCGCAGTGCCTGCTCTCCTTTGCTGTGTGGGTCACGAATCACGAATCCTCTTTTAGAATAATTTGACAAGAATCCCAAATCGGGATATTTAAGGCTATGCGTCTTCGCGAAGATACTCCAGACATGTTCTATGGCACAGAGTTCCAAGCTGTACGCCCTTTCAAGACCCAGCTACTGAAGTGGATTGGCAACAAGCAGCGGTTTGCACATGAGATTGCATCCTACTTTCCAACTAATATTCGCGTCTATCGCGAGCCATTCATTGGGAGTGGCGCGATTTTGGCGGCGCTCCAACCGACGACTGCCGTTGCATCAGATGTGTTTCGACCGTTGATTGAGATTTGGCAGACTCTCCGCGACGATCCGGAAGTCTTGATTTCATGGTATCGTGATCGGTATTCTATCTACCAAGCGAATGGTGGTGTTGATGGTTACAATTTGATCCGTGATTCTTACAACGCATCCCCTAATGGAGCGGATCTTCTTTTTCTTTGCCGGAGTGCATATGGTGGCGTTGTGCGATTCAGAAAGGCGGACGGATACATGTCTACACCGTGCGGTGTTCATGCTCCTATTACACCCACCTCGTTTGCTGAGCGTGTAGAAATTTGGCGGAGGAGAACACTGGGAGCGGATTTTCGTTGCTGCGATTTCGCAGAATCATTCCGTGATGCTTCTGTGGGTGATCTTATTTACTGCGATCCTCCTTACGCTGACAGTCAGTCTATCCTCTACGGTGGACAAGATTTTTCACTCAAGCGACTTTTTGAAGAGATTGCGTTAGCGAAGGATCGCGGAGTAAGAGTGGCGTTGAGTATTGATGGCACTAAGAAGTCAGGGGATAAGTTATGTAAGTTGGATATCCCTGAGGATTTGTTCGAAGTTGAGGCTTTCGTGAATTGCGGGCGTTCCATGCTTCGTCGTTTTCAGCGTGCTGGCGAGACACTTGAGGACGAATTGGTTAGTGATCGTCTTCTCCTAACATACAAGAGAAACTAACAAGATTTACTTGTAACCCATATCAGCCCCTTGTTTTCATGCTTTTCTGTAGTTCCAATCTTAATCCCGAGATCGAAGCACGCCTTCGCTGATGGGGTGAGAACTCTTGATGTTTTTTCAGGAGCGGAGGATGGTAAGACCTTGGCGGATGTAGGCGATCATCGACCAGGTGAGGAAGAAGGTGGCGAGGGCGCAGGGGTAGTTGGGTGAGATTTTGACGGTTTTCAGCATGATCCAGCCGATGACGAGGAAGAGGCTGAAGGTGCAGGCTTTTCCCGTCCAGTGGGGTTTGATTTTTACCTTGCGGTGTTTCGCATAGAGAAAACGGATTCCGCCGAGGATAATGCAATCGCGGACAATGACGAGTATGGCGAACCACAGAGGGATCGACCAGCCA
>JBGSRM010000292.1:0-12860 GCA_041737575.1 Akkermansiaceae bacterium | reverse complement strand
GCCGGGGGATTTGCGGAATTCCTCGAATTGTTTTTCAAAGAAGGAGTGGTAGTTGGCGAGGCTGGGGGGGATAGGGTGGAATTTATTGAGGGGGCAGAGGATTTGTTTGGCGAGGTCGTGGTAGCCGTGGGTGATGAGGGCAAAGCTGACCTGAGAGTCGCCGAGGATTTCGGCTTTGGCGAGGTTGACGAGTTTTTTGGTATTTTCGTCGTCGCGAGAAGCGGCGGAAGCCATGAGTAGGTTGGAGGCGAGTTCCTGAGGGATTTCGGGGTGACCACCGGATTTCGGGGAACTGGCGTTGTTCCAGAATGCCGTGTTGAGGCGAGTGAGGAAGGGGCGTGTTTCATCGAGGACGGGAGCCATGGTGATGATGTTGGCGATGTAGAGGCCGAGGGAGTTGATGACGCTGCGATCGCCGGCGGCGTATTGCTCGAAGGATTGGGTTAGGGCTTCGGCGATGGTGGTGTCGGTGAGCATGGCAGGGGCCATGTAAGCGGCGGTGAAGAGGATTTGGAATCGGGTGGTGGAGGGGACGTCAGGGAAGCTGGCGATGTAAGAGAAGGCTTTTTGGGTTTCGACCTTGCGTTGGTGTGCGTCACTGTTCCATGCGCTGACGCCGATGTGGAGGGTGGAGATTTGGCGGGCGATTTCAGGGATGTCTTTATTTTTTTCGAGGGCGACGCGGAATTCCTGGGGTTTGACGGAATTGCGGCGATCGCTGTTTCCGATGAGGTAGGTTCCGAGGGCGAAGTATGCGTCGTTTTGGATGTTTTGAGGGAGATCTTTGATTTTCAAGTAGGGTCTGAGAGAGTGATGTATGTTTTTATCATTTCCGGAAGGTGTTGAGTTGCTGAGTTGGTTGCCGATATTGTAGATGAGGGGGGTGAATTTTCCCGGGTCAGAGAAGCTGAAGCGAGTTGCTTCCGGGCTTGCAGCGACGGCTTGGTGGAAGGCGAGGGAGAGCAAGTGATCCGAATCATTGAAGCTGGAGCAGATGTCCTGGAGGGTTTCGTCGCGCTCGGTGATTTGGATGTCGCTGGAGGTGTATGTTGATAATCTGCCGCCTTTGGAGAGGTTTTCGGTGAAGCGGCGCTCGGCTTCGAGGAAGACGGCGGCGGCTTTTTGGAGGTCTACGGGAGCGAGCTCAATGACGAGGTTTTGGGCTTCGTCGAGCGGGCTGTTGTTAATATTTGACGGGATTTTGTTGTTGATGAATTCGTCAGCTTTGGTGATGAGGTTTTTATGTTTTTCCTTGTTGGCATCGTCGAATTGTTTGCGGAGAGCGGGGGGTAGGGAGGGGATGGCGTTAGCCGGGAGCCAACTGACGAGGTGGTTGAGGGCGTCGATTTTTTCTTTGGGGAGGGCGGCGATTTTTTTGGCGTTTTGAGAGAAGGCGAGAGCGGTGAGGCGTTCGCGTTCCCTATCATATGAGATGGAAGCGGCGGAGATGAGGGTGCCGAAGGTTTGAGGTTTGATTTTTTCGAGGTGTTTGACGAAATCGTTGTTTGAGAAGGAGAAGTTGAGGTAGTTGGACGAATCTGTCTGCACGAAGGATTCGATGCGTAGGTATTTGATTTCGTTGCCGTTGTAATCGGTATCGATGTGTATGGAGCGGAGGGGTTTCCAAGATTCGATGGGTTCGAGCAAGCCGAGGTCTTTGAAGGTTTTTTCGGCTACCTGGATGTTGGGGAGGTCGATGTTTTGGAAGAGTCTGCGGACTGTGTATTCCTGGCCGAGGGGGATGTTTTTGGCGTGCAGGGAGCGGATGATTTGGTTGAGGGCGGCGGGTTGGAATTTCGCTTCGGAGAAGATTTGTTCCATCGTGCTGATGCTGTAGGCGAGGCGCTGGGTTTTATCTTCGTAGTTGATGGTTTCACCGAAGACGATTTTGGAGATGGCGGTGGTGAGTTCGTCGATGTGTTTCGGGGAGCTGGTCGAAGAGGAAGAGATGGCGGCGCGGATGAGGTGGAGGTTGGTGTCACTGTTGTCCTGGCTTTCCTCAAACCAGAGGGGTTTGATTTCGCGGATGAGTTTGAGGAAGAAGGCATCGGCTTTGGGGATGGTAGCGGCGCGGCTGCGGATGGCATTGCGGAGCATTTCCGAGTAGGGGTCCGATTCTTTGGAGAACGAGTCGGATTTCCAGATGGTTTCGACTTGTTGGATGTCTTTGAGGGTGGCGAGGGCGGCGGTGAGTTCGCCGATGGATGGATTTTTTTCCTTGAGTTGTGAGAGGTAGGCAGGGGGGAGAATTTCGTCCGGGGATTTCGCGGAGGCGAGGCGAGAGGAGAGCCAGAGTGCGGAGGAGAGTTCGTCGAGGTCGTCTCCGCTGCTGCTGCCGCCGTTACGGGTGCGGTATGAGAAGAAGGAATGATTTCCGTTGCGATTGTTGGTGGGGGGGAGGGAAGCGCCGGCGAGGAGGGCGTTGCGAGCGAGGGTGTCGAGTTCATTGTCCGGGGTTTTCCATGCTTGCGAGTAGCGGTTGAGGCGGAAGCCTTCCTCGGCGGTGGCGGGGTGTTTGAGCATGGCGGTGGTCAGGCGTTTAGCGACCTTGATGTATTGTGCGTATTCTTTATTTGCGGCGACGGAAGAGTTGTTGAGGCCGGAGAGGTTGGAGAAGAATTGTCCCTCGATGAAATTTTTGGAGTAGTAGGAAATCCAAGTAAGGTTGGTGGAGGTGAGATCCTCGGGGGGCGTGGATTCGAGCCATGCGGCAATCGTGTCGAAGTATGGGTATATTTGGAGGCTATCGCGGGAATCGGAGAGGTTTCTGGCGTAGTTGAAGGCGGACTCCGAGAAGGTATCGAGTTTGGAAGCGGTGTTTAGGAGTTGGACAGCTTTTTGTTGTTGATCGGGGGGGAGGAGGAAGGCGAGTTTTGCGGCGATGTTGGCGTCGGTAGGGCGTTGTTCGTGGATGCGGGTGAGGACGGTGAGGGCTTCCTCGGGTTTTCCGAAGTCGATGCAGATGTCGGCGTATTCGGTGATTTTGGTGAGGCTGGTGGAGTCGCCGGGGTTGGAGATTTTGAGGAGTTCTGTGACGGTTTCCGGGGTGATGGCTTCGCGGATTTCGCGGAGTTCGTAGGAGCGGTTGTATTGGTTTTTGTAGGCTTTGCGGATGAGGTTGAGGGCTTCGAGGGCGGCGGCTTCGTGTTTGCCGTCGGTTGCGAATTTTTTCATTTTGGCGACGGTGGCGTTGCCGGATTGTTGGGGTTGTTGGCGGGCGCCGAAGTTGGCGCCGTTGAGGGGGTTGGGGGTGAGGTTGTTGTTGTTGGGGGTTTTGGGGGTGAAGCGTTTGGCGAGTTCGGAGAGGCCGAGTTTTTCGGCGTGGGCGGCGAGGATGGGGCCGCCTTGAGAGCCGAGGGAGCGGCGGGTTTGGATGAGGAGGGCTTCGAGTTCGGAGGAGATTTTGGTACGTTCCTCGGCTGTCATTTCAGCGGCGATGGCGAGGAGGTGGATGTTGAGGGTGGAGATGCGGTTGCGATCGGCGGCGAAGGTGGTGCGGAGGGATGAGAGGGATTGGTAGGCGGTGGCGAAGTCTTTTTTGGAGATGGCGTGGAGGGAGCGGAGGGTGGCGAAGTCCACGGTTTCGTTTTCCGGAGGTGTGACGTTGAGGTATTTCTCGATGGCTTCCTGGTCAGCAGCGCGGAGGGCGATGTAGGCGCGGATGACGGGGGAGGAGAAGGCCTCGATTTTCGGGATGAGGGAGGCGGGGGAGATGGGTTTGCTGCCGTAGTAGCCGCCGCCGCCTTCTTCGCCATTGGAGATGAAGGCGAGGACGTCAGGGGGCAAGGTGGTGAGGGAGGTGGACTCGAAGTTGGGGAGGATGAAGGGGGAGGGGAGCACTCCGTGTCCGGATAGGTAGGAGTGGCTCATGCCGCCCATGTTGGACATCTGGAGGATGTTGTTATTGCTAGGGGAAGAGGGTGCGCCTTTGGGGAATTTTTTACGGAAGGCATCGATTTCCTGGTTGGCGGCTTCGATCCATTGATCGGTGTTTCCTGCGACGGTGATGGCGTAGAGTTTGAAGCCCTCGAAGGGGCCATCGTCGAAGGAGTCGTTGGAGGCGAGGTCAAGGACGATTTGAGAGACGGCGGTTTTGGTGGTTTCCGGGAGTTTGAATTTAGGTTGGGAAAGGACGGCCATGAGTTGGTAACCGACTTGGGCGGCTTCCTGTTTATTGGATGATTTTGCGAGTTCCTTGGCGGCGGAGACGAGTTCATCCCACGCGGACTGGGGGACGTTGGGAGCGGATGCGAAGATGAATTTCGAGCTGAAGATGACCGAGGGTGAGAGGTCGGTTCTTTTGGCGAGGATTTTCCGGAGGAGGTCGAGATCGAGGGTGCCGGAGTCATCGTTCCAGCCGGCGTAGATGAGGACGATTTCGAGGAGGCCGGGGTGGTCAGGGTATTTGGAGAGGAGTTCGGGGAAGTTGGGTTGGCCGTTTTGGTCGGTGTTGAGGAAGTCTTTGAGGAAGTCGCCGTTGGGGAGGCCATCGACTTTGAGTTTGGCGAGGTGGATGAGGGAGAAGGTGCGGACGGCTTCGACGGCGTTGGGGAGCATGAAGGGGCCGACCATGGAGCCGGTGGTGGGGGAGCTGAAGTAGCTCCAGTAGCTGTTTTGGCTGGTGTGTGCGTAGGCGGCTTGTGAGGAGCCTGAGAGTTCGAAGAGTTTTTTGGTGGCGTCGGAGACGGAGGTCATATCCTCGAAGGGATTGTAGCGATTGGTGGCGGAGGGGAGTTTGATGGAGGGGATTTCGCCGGATGCCTGGAGGAGGGATTGGAAGAGGGGGATGGCTTCGGTTTCGCGGCCATCGTGTTCGAGGAGGACGGCGAGGAGGTATTTGGTGCGCCAGTCGCCGCCGTCGGGGAGGGCGTCTTTGAGGAAGCGAATGGCTTCGTCATAGAGGCCGGAGCCGGCGAGGGATGTGGCGGATTGTTCGACGGTTCTTGGGTCATCGGCTTGGGTGCCGGCGAGGATGCGGAGTTCGCGCATTCCTTTGATGGTTTGGCCTTGGCGGAGGTATGCCTGGGCGAGGGCGGCGCGGATGCGGTTTGTGGTGTCGATGGGGAGGGCTTCTTCGAGGATGGCGATGATGCGGTCGGGGTTTCCGGCCTGGTCTTCTAGGTTGGCGATTTGGAGGCGGAGGTCGATGTCTTTGGGTTGGAGGCGGACGGCCTCGAGGAGGAGGTCGCGGCGTTTTTCGTCGTTGCGGGTGATGCGAGCGAGTTCTGCCTGGGCGAGGATGGGGCCGATGGAGCGGCGGTTGTTGCGGGCGCGCTCGGAGAGTTTTTCCGAGAGTTCCTCGGTGCGACCGGAGGTGTGAGCGAGTTGGGCGAGGAGGGCGGCCCAGCGTGCTTGGTCGAGGGGGGATGCGGAGTTGTCGTAGAGGCGCCAGTAGATGGCTTCCGCTTCTTCCGTTTCGCCGGCGTCTTCGTGGAGGGAGGCGAGGGTTGCGGCGATGTCGGTGTCTTCGCCGAAGCGAGCGACGGCCTGGCGTGTGGCTTTGATGGCGTCTTCGGGGCGGCCTTCGTCGCGGAGGATTTGTGAGGTGGTGACCCATGCGGTTTTGTCGCCGGGGTTGGATTGTTTCCAGAGATCGACGGTGGCGAGGGCTTCATCGGTGAGGCCGGCGCGGCGCTGGAGGTCGGCCATGTCTTTGAAGTAGGAGGTTTTGCGGCCTTCGTCTGTGGTGGCGAGGGTGGAGAGGATTTTGATGGCTTGTTCGATTTCGCCGCGGCGGTCGAGGATGGCGGTGTGGAAGCGGATGAGGGTGGGATCGGAGGCGTTGGCCATGATTTTGGCGACGGCTTCGTAGTCTGCCTGGTATTCGGCGAGGGCGGCGAGGAGGCAGGTTTCGGTAGTGGAGCGGGTGGGTTGTTTTTCGAGAGTTTCGCGCCATTGAGCGATTTGATCGGCCTCGGTGATGGCGCGGAGGGAGAGGGCGATGGCTTCGGCGAGTTCCGTGGCGGGGGAAGCGAGGCGGATGAGTTTGATGGCGTGGGTGATGGCGACGTCGGGTTTTCCGGCAGCGAGGGAGGCCTGGGTGATGGCGGTGAGGAAGCGCGGGTCGTTTTGGAAGGCTTCGTTTTTCGCGGTGAGGACTTCGAGGGCGATGTTGGACTCTGAGAGAGCGGAGATGGAGGCGGCGGAGCGGAGGATGGTTTCGAGGTTGTCAGAGGCGGCGAGTTTTTTGAGGATTTCGAGGGCTTCGGGTTTGCGGTTGGTGCGTGCGTATTCAGAGGCGAGGGCTTCGGAGGGGGCTTCGGAGGCGTTTTGGGCGGTGGAGAGTTTTTTGAGGATGGTTTCGCCGTTTTCGTTGAGGCCGTATTGGAACATGAGGGAGGCGATGCGGATGCCAGCGGATTCGTCATCGATGCCGAGGAGGGTGTGTGCTTTTTGGAGGGTGGCGAGGGTTTCGGGTTTCAGGTTTTGGCGGAATTGGAGGTCGGCGAGTTGGAAGAGGAGGGTGTGTTCCTGGGGTGCGAGCTCGATGAGTTTGGTGATTTCGGTGGAGGCGAGGTCGAAGTTTTCCGAGTCGATGAGGAGGCGGACGAATTCTTCGAGGAGTTCGCGGTTTCCGGGGGAGCGTTTGAGGACCTCGCGGAAGCGTCCGATGGCGGCGTCGGTTTCGCCTTGTGCGGCTTCGATGCGTGCGAGTTCGCGGTGGATGAGGAGGCGGCGTGGGTTTTCGGTGGCGAGGGTTTCGAGGGTTGTTTTGAGGTCGTCGATGCGGTCTTGTTTGCGGAAGGCTTTGTCGATTTGGGCGATGATTTCGCGTTCGAGCCATGAGCCTTCGCCGGTGTTGGTGAGGGTTTCGGAGTAGGCTTTGATGGCGTCGTCGTGGCGCGCGGCTTGGGAGAGGAGGTCGCCGCGGCGGAGTTGGCGGAGGGTTTTTTTGTAGGGGTCTGAGGATGCGGTGATGAGTTTATCGACGTAGATGAGGGCTTGGTCGATTTCGCCTTCGGTGGCGGCGGATTCGACGAGGTCTTCGAGAAGGTCTTCATCGTTGGGGTTTTTGGCGAGGATGGAGTCCCATGTTTTGATGGCTTCCGGGGTGTTGCCTTCGCGGAGGTAGGATTTTCCGATGAGTTTGGAGGCGTCGAGTGCGAGGGTGGGGTCGGTGCCGTTGGCGATGGTTGTGAGGTCTTTGCGGGCGTTGTCGAAGTCGAGTCTGCGGAGGAGGATTTTGGCGCGCTCCATGGGGAGGGAGAGGTCTTGCGGAAGTGCGGCGATGGCTTTGGCGAGGGTGTCGAGGGCGGCGTCTTCGTTGCCGCGGCGGAGGTGGAAGCGGGAGAGGACGGCGAGGTCGGGGCCGTTGTTTTGTTCGGCGCGGGCGGTGAGGAATTTTTCGAGTTCGGTGATGTCCTGTTCGTCGATCCAGGCGGAGAAGAAGCGGTCGAAGAGAGTGTCGTTGGAGGGGCGTTTGAGGAGGGCTTCGTGGTATTTGAGGGCTTTTTCCGGGGGTTCGGCGGAGAAGGCGGGGGAGAGGAAGAGGAGGAGGGCGAGGGGTGTGAGGAGGAGATTTTTCATGAGGTGGGTGAGTGGAATTGATTTGATGGGATAGTAGGTAGCGTAGGAAGGGGGATTTGGGTATGGAAAAGATGGTTAAGTTTTGTTAGATAATGTCTGAAGGTCGTTTGGAGGAATTCAGAGTTTTTGACCACAGAATGCACGGAGTACACGGAATTGATGGGATGGGGGATAAATGTTTTTGGAAGTTTTTTCTCGGAGGCTCAGTTGGGAAATGTAATTTGAGGTCATGAGATGGAGGTATTTTTTGTTTTGTGTTTTTCTTGGTGGTTTTTTTTCGACTTCGGCTTTTGCGATTGGAGGTGCTGAAGGATGTACTGGGGTCATCGTAGATGGGGAACCGTATTTGGTTTTTACGGTGACTGAGAGCAAACGCGATCAGTTTCAAAACGTACACCTATTCTTCATGGTCAGAGGAGAATGGATCAGGGTGAGGAGTTATGATATTTTGGGGATGCGGACGAGAAGGGTATGATGCAGATATGGTGCGACATTGGCTATGATGAGGTTCAAGATTTGCTGGTTTCCCGAGGTATTGAAATCGGAAGGCCGGAATTTGATCGAATCATAAGGCAGGGAGTTAGTTTGATGACATCAAAGCTGTTTGAGGATGGGAGACCGGTAGGAGATGGTGAATCAGAAAGCGTGGGATTTATTGTCGTTCCGGAAGGACTGATGAAAGCCGGGGATGATGCTGAATGAGGTGTTTCGGGAACCGATGAATCGAAAAGCTGGCCGCAGGTTACTGATTTTTGCTACGATGCTTGTAGTAGTGGTGGTTGGATTTTGTTTATTTCGTCCAACGGATTCGGAGTTGATCGAGCGTTATTTCGGCATTCAGGTTCCGGAAACTGCCAGGGTCGATGGGCGAAATTTATCGACGTTTGGATTGGATGGGCATGTGGCTTGGGTGATTCGGTTGGAAGAGCCAGTGGATGTGAGCGAGTTTTTACCGGAGGGATTCAAGGAGCTGGAGATGAGTGCCGAATCTTCGTCGAAGTATCAGGAGGTTATGTATGGGTTTCGTGGTGTTTTGCCAGATGAGTTTTCTGATTTTGGGAAGGTAAGAATTTTTATTGGCGGGTCTGATGGGAACAGTTTTGTAGGGTTTTCCGAGTGTGGGGGGGCGTGTGATTTTGTTTCGATTTTGGACGTGATGGTGGGTGAGGGATGTTGCGGGGACAGAATGTCCCCGCGACGGACTGGGACTGGAAGTCCCAGCCACTATGATGATTTGCGGTTTTGGAAGAGGTAGTGGGAGACGATCCATTCGTGGCCGTTGCGGTAGCCCCAGAGTTCAGCGCAGGCTAGGTAGAAGACGCGCCAGTAGGTCCACCATTTGACGGCGTTTTCGGGGCCGTAGGTTTCGGAGATGATGGGGAAGAGTTCGTCTTTGTTTTCGTCCATGTTTTTGAGCCATGCCTCGGAGGTTTTCTGGTAGTGTTTTCCGGAGACTTGCCAGTGGTTTTCGATGCGGAGGTGATCCTGGAAGTAGAGGAGGAGGTCGTCGGAGGGCATTTGGCCGCCGGTGAAGAAGTATTTGGCCATCCAGTCGTCTTCGTTTTCGGCGATGTAGTGGTAAGCGTTTTCGCGGTGGGTAAAGATGTGGACGAAGAGTTTGCCGGTTGGTTTGAGCCAGGTGGAGATGCGTTCGAGGAGGATCTGGTAGTTTTTCATGTGCTCGAACATTTCGACGGAGACGACGCGGTCGAAGACGGATGTGCCGACTCCATCGAAGGTGATCATGTTGGCGGTGATGACCTCGATGTTGTGGAGGTTTCGTTTTTCGGCTTGGGCAAGGATGTGTTCGCGTTGGGTGCGGGAGTTGGAGACGGCGGTGATTTTGGAGTTGGGGTAGTGTTTTGCCATCCATAGGGTGAGTGAGCCCCAGCCGCAGCCGAGTTCGAGAATGCGCTGGCCGTTTTCGAGTTGGGCGCGGCGGCTTGTTATTTCTAACATTTTGGCTTCGGACACGGCGATGTCGGTGACGCTGGGTTCCCAGTAACCGGATGAGTATTTCATGTGGGGGCCGAGGCAGCGCTGGAAGAAGGTGGTGGGGAGTTCGTAGTGTTGCTCGTTGGCTTCGTCCGTGGCGATGGCGACGGGCATGGTTTTCAGTTCGGCGATGTGGGCCATGAGCTTAGCCTGGCGATCTTCGGGGTCGAGTTTCTCGAAAGGGGCGATGGTGTTGGCGAGGCGGTGGCGGATGCCGAGGCGGATGAGGGAGTCCGGGACTTTGCCGGTGGTGAGCAGGTCGGTGGATTTCATGGGTAGGTGTGATTTGTTTCTGATTTTTTTACAGGAGGAAACGGAGGGATGTGAAAGGGAGGGGCTTCGCTTGGTTCTTTCGCTTGGAGTGAGGTTTGTAAGTTAGATTTTTTTGGGATGGGGACAGAATGTCCCCCAGACGGACTTGGACTGCCTTGACTGTATCGGTGTCTTCGACAAGTTCTAGTCACTATTCTGTGCGGAGGGGTTGATTTTTGGAGGGAGGGGGATGAAGGGGGAGGTTGTTTTTTGGTAGTTGAGGTAGGCTTGGCCTTTGCGTTGGATGGCGGCGGCTTCGGTGGGGGGGATGCCGGTGACTTTGAGGAGGAGGAAAGTGATGATGGCGGGGGCGTAGAGGGTGGCCCAGCCGTATGGGGAGGGGAGGGCGAAGAGGAAGAGGCCGATCCAGATGACGGACTCGAAGAAGTAGTTGGGGTGACGGGAGTATTTCCATAGGCCGGATTGGCAGACGATGGAGGGGTCTTGGTTGGTTTTTTTGAAGGAGGACATTTGGCGGTCTGCGATGGATTCGCCGATGAGGCCGGTGAGGGTGACGATGGTGGCGATGGTGTGGAGGGGTTGCCAATTTGGGTTGGGGTCTTGGGAGATAATGTAGAAGGGGATGGCGAGGACGAAAACGGAGAGGGCTTGGGCGAAGAAGAAGAGGAGGAACATGGTTTTTTCTTTGCCTTGCCAGTGTTGGCGGAGTTTGATGTAGCGGGGGTCTTCGGCGGGGTGGTGGGAGGAGATGCGTTTGGCGAGGTGGTAGGTGAGGCGGGCGGACCATGCGGAGATGAGGATGGCGGCGGTGAGCTGGGGAGGTGATGGGGAATCGATGAGGAATAGAAGGGCGGTGAGGCCGATGGTGGCAGACCAGAAGGCATCGACGGGGGAGTAGTTTTTGATTTTTATGCAGAAAGCCCATGCGAGGGTGAAGATGAGGAGGTTGAGGATGAGGGAAGTTAGGAGCATGGGTATCGGTTATCAGTGATTAGTTATCGGGTTGGTTTTGATTTGCGATTGTTGATTGTTGATTTCTGATTTCTGATTTGTTTGCAGGAAGGAGTTTTTTCAGGAGGGAGAGGGTGATGAAGTAGATGGCGGGGATGAGGACTAGGGAGGCTATGGCCCAGGCTTCGATGCCGTGGAGGGCGGCGATGCCGAAGTCTTTGGCGAATTGGAGGGGGTCGGTTTTGAAGCGGGTGAGGAGTTGGGGGATGGAGAAGGGGATGGGGGGGACGTTGTTGAGGTGTTGGCCGATGCGGATGAAGACGAGGATGAGGGCGAGGTGGAGGGGATAGACGAGGGTTTTGAAGATGTGGAGGATGGGTTGGTTGAGTTTTAGGAGATGGCCGACGAGGAGGCAGACGATGGTGGTGGAGCCCATGATGGGGAAGATGCCTAGGGTGATGCCGAGAGAGATGGTGAGGGAGATTTTTGCGGGGGAGGTGCCTTGTTTGAGTTGGTTGAGGATGGGCGTGATGATCCAGCGGTGGAGGCGGGAGGGTTGGGAGTTTGTTGGTTCTTTTTTCACCGTGGAGGCGCTGGGTTTGTAGAGGGATGTAGGGAAGAAATTTAACCACGGATGAAGACTAATGAACACGGATTTTAAGAGTTATGAAATCGTGAGTCTTTGCATGCGGTATTGTAACGCGCTCAGGAAAAGCTCAAATGAAAAATGGCAGCCACCTGAAACCTTGCCTTGTTCTCCCATCCGGCTAATATCCTGATATGACCAAACTCACCCAGCGCATTGTAAGTGAGATCGAAGCTGCGCCAGAGCCTGTGCAGGCGGAAGTTTTGGATTTTGTCCTTTTCTTGAAAGCGCGGGCGGGAAGCACTTCTATGCTCGGTTCCTCCGGAAGAATCCGGCGCACTCCCGGTGTCTGCGGAGGCGAGGCGTGTATAGGCATGACGCGGATTGCCGTGTGGATGTTGGAGGAGGGGCGCCGTGCCGGCGTGGGCGACCTCGATCTGCTCAAGGATTATACCGGTCTCAGTGTTTTCGACTTGGAAGCCGCATGGCAATACGTGGAAGCGCACCGTGAGGAAATCGAAGATGCCATCCGCCGCAACCAACTCGATTGATGGCCGCGATTTATTCCAACGAAAACTTCCCGAAACGTGTGGTCGAGGAACTCCGTCGCCTCGGCCATGATGTTCTCAACTCCCACGAAGCCGGGCAGGCAAACCAAAAAATCCCCGATGATCAGGTCTTGGCCTATGCCACCCAACTCAAGCGCGTCTGCCTCACTCTGAATCGTTTCGACTTCATCCGCTTGCATCTGGAAACACAAGGTCTCCACTCGGGAATCATCGTTTGCACCCGCGATGATGCCGATCCCGCAGAGCTGGCCGCTCGCATCCATTCCTCTCTCCGCGCTACCGCAAATTCGGAATGGCAATTGATACGCATCGTCCGTCCTGGACGGTGATGGGGGGAGATTTTCTCGGGGGATGTGCCTTGTTTGAGTTGGTTGAGGATGGGCGTGATGATCCAGCGGTGGAGGCGGGAGGGTTGGGGGATGTCTGGTATGTTTTTCAACTCGTGGGGTAGGAGGGCTTGAAGGGCTGGGGTTGTCGCGATTTTAAATCGCGGCTCCTTTCAGGGAGAGGTTGTTGGGGCGGGTGTAGAGGGCTTGGACTACGGATATGTTGCGGGTGGCGAAGGCGGCTTCGCAGTATTTTAGGTAGTAGTTCCAGGTGCGGATGAATGGTTCGTCGAAGCCTAGGGGGCGGATTTTTTCGAGGTTGGCGTTGAACGTGTCGTACCATGTAGAGAGGGTTTTGGCGTAGTCGAGGCCGAGGTCTTCGAGGTGGTGGAGGAAGAGGTTGCCGGTTTTGTTGAGGACTTGGTTGATGCGTCCGACGGAGAGGAGAAGGGAGCCGGGGAAGATGACTTTTTGTATCCAATCGACGCCTTTGGTGAGGGATTTGTAGCGGCAGTCGGGGACGGTGATGTATTGGAGAGCGAGGAGTCCGTTGTGCTTGAGGACTTGGTGGCATTTTGCGAAGAAGGATTCGTGGAATTTGTGGCCGACGGCTTCGAGCATTTCGATGGAGGC
>JBGSRM010000267.1:0-3053 GCA_041737575.1 Akkermansiaceae bacterium | reverse complement strand
TCAGGATCGGGTGGCGGCGGGGCTGCGGCTGTTTGCCTCATGGAGGCGGCGAATTGATGCCCGAGACCGTAAGTATTTCCGACCTCATCCCACTCGGTCAGATCATGTGAATGGTAAAAGGTGTATTCCACACCAGAGATGGTGTTGAAGATGATGCATTGCTGGGTGGAGCTATCGGAAGCAGTGATTTCTTGAAACCAAGTTTCTGGAATCAAAGAATTTTCCGGTGTAGCAGCTAGGATTACAGTCTGGAGAATGAAGAGAGATGAGATAGTAGTGTGCAATTTCATAGCATTATTCGCAGTTAATCCGACTCCGCAAGTGGACGGGGAGCTAACAAGCCGAACAGAGCCGACCGCGATGGCCTTTAGCTACCCTCTCGGGTAACCTGGACATACACCACCGCCTCCCCGGCCTTTTGGTCGGTTTGGCGGCATCGTTACGGTCGATGCCGACCGCTCTGTTTCAGGATTATTAGGTCCCAGTTCTCTTTATTAGGACGAATTATGCTCCATATATTTGGATAGTTAAGAAAGCAGAAAATGAGTGTTGTTGAATTTATTTCAAGTTACCCTGCCGGTCTCAGCAAGAATCGAAGGGGAGCACTATAATCCGGACAAATACCATTTCGTCATAACCGCTACCTCACGCCCTCCCTCCATCACAAAATCAAAAATCATCATTCATCATTCATCATTCTCCCTCGTCAGACCTTAAGACTTTCCGACCTTAAGACCTCTTCTTCCACCTCACCCCCCTAACCACCCCCGTCGTCTGCCAAGTCGCCAACCCAAACGGCACACAATCCTCAATCGGCCCCGACCTCAATCCCAACTTCTTCCCCCTTGTCACCAAATCCACCACCTTCTCCTCATCAATCCACGCCTGAATCCGATCCTCCTCACAGACAATCCGGATCCCATACCACACCTCATTGTTAAATCCCCTCACCGTGGTCGTCTCATTCTCAGACGCATCCATCCCATCCACCGAGGATATACCCACCAGCCCTCCACCCCACCCGCCAACCACCAAAGTAACAAATTCATCCTCACCCCTCGCCGGAAACGTCACCGCACAAAAAAAATCCGTCCCATCCACACGCTTCGCTTCCATCTCCAACTCAAACGGAACTTTCGGAACATCCCCACCCCACCGCACCCCCGTCAACTCATCGCCCCTGCCCATCCTCAACTCCTCACCATCCTCCACCTCCCCACCACTCACCCATTCCCACTCCCCCCTCAACTCCTGCCACGGCTTCTCCTCCTTATCCACAACCTCCCCCTTCTCCCCACACCCAACCAATAAAAATCCCATCAAAGCGAATATAAACCTCATCCACGAAATCTAACACACCCGTGCATTGTCACAATCCAGTTCTCGCATTCCCTTCCTCCAACCCTCAAATACCACAAACCATGTCCGTTCCAACCACCGACCTCACCAACAACTTCCCTCGCAGCCCTCGCGACACCTCCATCGCTGGCTATGTCATCGCCGCCCGCGCCCTCGATAAATGCCGCGCAGTCCTCAACGAAACCGCTGGCGAATATCACACCGGCTGCCCCCTCGATCAATTCTGGCTCGATTTCACCGAAATCAAATTCAAAGCCTTCCGCAACTTCGTAGCCACCGGGGCCGACGACGAGGCCGTCTCCGCATGGATCATCGAACAAACACCAAAAATCAAACGCCGCCAAATCATCGCCTGGAACAACAAAATGCGGGATCTCCAAATCTCCAAACTCCCCATCAAAATCCAGGAATTCCTCGAAGAATACATCCCTCAATACCTCCCTCAAAATAAAATCCCCCACGTCCTATTCGACGTTTACGACATTGAGGAAAACCGTATTTAATCTCCCCAATAATCTCCCAACCAAAGGTTCTCTTATCTAAACATACGAATATATTTTCGCGATTATACTTGCGTATTTTATACGGACCACCAACCTCCGCGCCAGATGAATCTGATCGCTGAAAACCTGATCTCCCCCGTCGTTCTCTGCTTTCTCCTCGGCATCGTCGCAAAAGCCATCAAAAGTGACCTCTCCATCCCCGAGCCCATCTACCAAGGCCTCTCCATCTACCTACTCCTTGCCATCGGACTCAAAGGCGGTGCTGCCCTCGCCGTCACCCCCCTCTCGCAACTCATCGCTCCCGCCCTCATCACTCTCATCCTCGGCTGCCTCACCGCCGTCTCCGCCTTCTTCCTCATCAGCCGCTTCGGTAAACTAGACCGCCAAAACGCCTCCGCCGTCGCCGCCCACTACGGCTCCGTATCCGTCGTCACCTTCCTCGCCGCCATGGAAGCCGTCAAACGCTCCAACATGGAATACGAATCCTACCTCCCCGCGCTCGTCGCTCTCCTCGAAGTCCCGGGCATCATCGTCGCTCTCCTCTTCGCCA
Source organism: Akkermansiaceae bacterium (assembly GCA_041737575.1). Classification (GTDB taxonomy): domain Bacteria; phylum Verrucomicrobiota; class Verrucomicrobiia; order Verrucomicrobiales; family Akkermansiaceae; genus Luteolibacter. The sequence continues at coordinate 641 of JBGSRM010000267.1, read as the reverse complement.
CCAAATCCCAATCCAACCAAGGCTCTTGGAAAACCGCCCTCCACGAAGTCATCACCGGAAAAAGCATCGTCCTCCTCGTCGGTGGCCTCGCCATCGGTGCCGCCTGCGGCCCCCAAAAACTCCACGACATCTCCCCCTTCTTTGTCTCCGCCTTCAAAGGTGCCCTCTGTATCTTCCTCCTAGAACTCGGTCTCATCACCGGAAAACGCCTCGCCGATGTCCGCAAAATAGGCTGGCGTCTCATCACCCTTGGCTGCTTCATACCCACCTTCCACGGCTGCATCGGCGTCATCGCCGCCACCCTCATCGGCATGACTCCCGGCGGTGCCTCGATCTTCGGAATCATGGTCGGCAGCGCATCCTACATCGCCGCCCCCGCCGCCGTCCGCATCGCCCTCCCAAAAGCAAACCCCGGCTACTACCTCACCCTCTCACTCGGTATCACCTTCCCCTTCAACCTCGCCTTCGGTATTCCCATTCTCCAAAAAACCGCCATCTTCCTCAACTCCATCCTGTGAAAACAAAACTCAAAAAAGTCACCATCGTCGCTGAAAAACTCCTCCGCGAAAAACTCCTCGACCTCCTCCGCAAACACGGTGCCACCGGCTGGTCCATCGCCGCCGTCGAAGGCGAAGGCTCCC
>JBGSRM010000247.1:0-2657 GCA_041737575.1 Akkermansiaceae bacterium | reverse complement strand
TGACTCATCAGGATGAGGATGTCCTCGTGGCACTGTTGACGATTGCCGCATCGTCATTTCGAAGGACAAACCACAAAGTCGGGTCCAAATTTCGAAAATGCTTGGGAGAAGGCAATCCATCCGGAAGCGCCCTATCCATTGATGTGCGAAGAAGTGAACTCTTGGATCTTTTGGGCTGGGGTAGAAACAGCTCAACCTACGAAGCCGTCTTCCACTCTCTTGTGAGGCTAGGTAAGACTCGGGTTCAATGGATCGAAGACACTTACGTTCCTGACGAAGAAAGGCCCACAAGAGCAAGCAATCTAATTGGTTTCGAGAAACTGCCATGGAATGTTAGCGATATGCAAATGAACTGGATTCCTGAATGGGGATCCGCCGCCCAGCGACAAAAAAAAGCGGCCAGCTCTAAAATCAAACCCGGAGTACCTATCAAGGATGAATCCTTCGGTAATGGAGACGAAACGGCAGCCACTGAGCCGTCGCCTGGATGCACGCAGCAGGCCGAACCGCAGGAAGGCCCGATAATATGGGACAGCAAAGCACCGTTAACAGTGGTGATATGCCCATACCTTTCCCTCCCCGTCCTTGATCCCAAAACAAAAGAAACTTTCGGCCTCCACTGGATTGCCGAGCGCTCCTCACTTGGCCAGTCCACGCGCTGTCTCTACTCTCAAATCGCTGCAATCGCTTGGCCCGGCAGAACGATCAAAACCCGTTTTGATACCCTTGTGGAACGCCTCTATTTTACAAAGCCGACCGATAGGCTGCGGGGAACCGCCACCAGGCTGCTGAAGTCTCTCCCCCCTAACTGGAAATTGGCGATCCACGGAACCGGCGAAAGGTCGGTTTTGGAGGTGACCAGGCCAGCCATCAGGAAGAACCAAATCATCTCCATTGGATTGTGATATTTAACAGACGATTTGTGATTTTGGCTGTGTGATAAACGATAGACGATTTGTGATTTACTGTGATACAGAAGATTGATATCGCAGTGGATTTGTGATTTTCGGCACCAATTCAGTGCGGATCAATAGACATAAGCTTATTTTTAATGAAAATTAAATTCTAATAAAGCCTTGATTGTTAATGTGTTAAGGCTGGATACCCCCCCTTATAAGAGCGAGAGGCATTCCATTGAGAACCAAACCAGATCTTTTAAGAGAGTAACCTCTCCATAGCGAAGAGGATCATCCGCCTTAATGGCATCTGCCCCCCCACAACAAGCACGGAGCGAATCGCTCCGGATAAAGTTAATTTAGCCTTCGGAAATCGAGCTGAAGCCCCGCTGATCTCAGCACGGAACTGGGGGTTTTCTCAGGGACGCGCATCTTTCGATGCCGCGTCCTGTAGATCGTTGCCGATGTTGAATGAACGTAAAACGCCAAAAGAAAGTTTCGAAAAGCTCCAAAGCAGCCTTGGGTCGACAAGAGCCGCCAACTTATTCAAATGACGGCACGCCCGATTATCAAGATGAAGACGATGAAAACCTCGATACCATGGCCTTCGTCCAGGAAATCTTCAACGCAGCAAAACAGAGCGCGGAAGACGGCGGCACTGAACGCTACCTCGAAAATATTGCGAACTTCCTCTTTGGTGAAACACCGACCGAGGCCACAGGTTCAAGCCACCCATTGCACCTCGCATGAGATCGCTGGAAATCTCATGGCGACGATCACGCCAACAACTATCCTCGCGGCCACGCAACATCGGGGACACCGCGGGAGGGCTTTCGCCCGTCCCTCTCAAGTCAACCAATTTGGCAGGGATGGCACCGGTGAAGGAAAACACCGCCATTCACAATGTCCAAGCCGCGAGGGCGATACCTATGGTAGATCCCATGATGGATCACCTCACAATAAGACAAGCGGCAGATCGGCTACGACTTGACTCCAGGACGGTGCAGCGCTGGGCAGATAAAGGTAAAATCGAACATATCCGGCTGGGCCGTAAAATCTGGTTTCCTCCCGACTCAATCAGGGATGCTCTCGGCACTCTTGCCGCGTGCCTTCCCATCCATGGCGAAGGACAGCATGATGCACCGGGTTTCGTCTTACAAACAGATGGAATCCCGATGGAAGACTACCTTGCGGAACAATTGACCCTTCCCGAAGCGGTAGTGATTCTACGGCACGTTCGGACCACTGTCCAAAAATGGGTGAAGGAAGGCAAATTGAAATGCCTGACAGTCGGAAGGAATCAATACTTCGAGCCCGACGAGATAAGACGGTTCATCGAAGCGGGCAGAAGGAGAAAAGGATTTCTTGAAGTTGATCGTCGACGTGGCTTGCCGATCTGACTCAGACCTAACATGCGCTTCGCTTAGTCTGTGAGAAATGTCGCATCAAATCGGCGAGAGACAAATTGAAACCCGCCGGGTATAGGGCTATCAATAAACCAGATCGGCGGCGCTACCTCCCCGCCAACGTGGGGATGTCCCAGAGGGATTGAATATATGCTCGCCGATCTACTACCCCGCTCAGGCGGGGATTGAGACTCCCACTCGGCACAACCGGGTGTGCGGGCGGCGATTTGAAAAGCGGATGATTCGGGCGATTTGAAAAGCGGATGGTGTTAGGTGGCGTCTTCTTCAAGAGCTTCACTCAAAACTCTTCTTCCTCCGTCTTCTTCGCGGTCTTCTTCCGGGGGGGGCCGGGGGC
>JBGSRM010000201.1:0-8348 GCA_041737575.1 Akkermansiaceae bacterium | reverse complement strand
CGCCGTTGAGTGAGGGGGCGATGTGGGCGGGGGGGTGGACCTGGATGGAGAGGTCGTCCGAGGAGTCGAGGATTTTGATGAGGAGGGGGAATCGCTCGGAGGGAGGGAGGTTATCGCCGAAGATTTCGGAGCGGTGGTTTGTCCAGAGATCGTGGAGGGATTTTCCTGTTAGGGGGCCGGAAGAGACGATGGATTGTGCGTCAGTGCGGTCAACGATTTCCCATGCTTCGCCGTATGGGGTGTTGGGTGTGGGGAGTTGGCGGTGGTAGGATGTTTCAAGTTTTCTGCCGCCCCAGAGGCGTTCCATGTACAGGGGGTGGAAGGTGATGGGTTGCATGTGTGTTGATAGCTAAGCGATGAAGATGAGGGATTGGAAGCGAGATATTGTGCGTGTTTTGGATGGATGGAATTTACAACATGGTAGTTAGAATGCGGTGTGAGACTTTCACTGCCAATACTTCCATTTGCTATCTGATGAACCACGGAATGCACGGAATACTCGGAATGGGAGCTTTCGCGCTTGGCATTGAGTTGTTGTGCGATAGTTCTTCAAAATCCAATTTCCTCATTCTGTGAACCTGTGGGTTCAGGTTTTTGATGAGCGGATTCGGTTGGTGATGGTTTTTTCGAGGCCGACGATGAAATAGACGGAGGCGCCTATGAGGATGACGCGCAGCCATGATTCGAGGGTGATGGGTGCGGATTGGAAGATGGTGTTCATGAAGGGTGCGTAGGTGTAAATGATTTGGAGGATGATCATGGTGGCTGAGCCGAAGATGACCCATGGGTTGGTGAAAAGGCCGATGGAGAACATGGAGCGGGTGAAGCTGCGGCAGTTGAAGAGGTAGAAGAGCTCGGCGATGACGAAGACGTTGACGGCGACGGTGCGGGCTTCTTCGAGGCTTGCGCCGAGGTCTTTTTCGTAGCGGAAGAGGCCGTAGCAACCGGCGAGCAAGACGAGGGAGACGATGAGGATGCGCGCCTGCAACCAGCTTGTTAGAATCGGTGTTTTGGGATCGCGGGGCGGGCGATCCATCATGTCGGCTTCTTTGGGTTCGAAGACGAGCATCAGGCCGAGCAGCACGGCGGTGGTCATGTTGATCCAAAGGATCTGAACGGGAAGGATGGGCAGGGAGGTGCCGAGCAGGATGGCGGTGAGGATGACGAGGCCTTCGCCGAAATTGGTGGGCAGTGTCCAGACGATGAATTTTGTTAGGTTGTCGAAGACGCCGCGTCCTTCTTCGACGGCGGCTTCGATGGATGCGAAGTTGTCGTCAGTGAGGATCATGTCCGCGGCTTCTTTGGAGACGTCGGTGCCGGTGATGCCCATGGCGATGCCGATGTCTGCCTGTTTGAGGGCGGGTGCGTCGTTGACGCCATCGCCGGTCATGGCGACGATGTGTCCGCGGGATTGGAGGGCTTTGACGAGGCGGAGTTTTTGTTCGGGAGCGACGCGTGCGAAGACGCTGGCGCGGTCTGCGGCGTCGGTGAGTTCTTCGTCGCTGAGTTTTTCGAGATCGAGTCCGTTGATGGCTTCCATTTCGTTTTCGTCGGCGAGGCCGATTTGGGAGGCGATGGCTTTGGCTGTCAGCAGGTGGTCTCCGGTGATCATTTTGACGCGGATGCCGGCGGCGCGGCATTTGGCGACGGCTTCGATGGCTTCCTGGCGCGGGGGATCGAGTTTTCCCTGGAGGCCGAGGAAGGTGAGGTTTTCGGAGACGTGGTGGTGATCGATGGTGTGTTGTGTGGCTTCGATTTCGCGGCGTGCGAAGGCGAGGACGCGGAGGCCGCGTGATGCCATGGCGTTGGCGAGTTCGAGCATGGCTTGGGGGTCAGCCGGGATGCGCTTGCCGTTTTCATCGAGCTGGTGGGAGCAACGGGCGGCGATGACTTCGACGGCTCCTTTGATGTAGATGGTTTTGTGTTCGTTTCCGTTGCCGTGAAGGGTGGCCATGTATTGGCGGTCGGACTCGAAGGGGATGCTCTCGACGCGTGGGAGATTTTTGCTGAAGTTGCCCTCGGTCAGGCCGCCTTTGCGAGCGGAAACGAGCAGGGCTCCTTCGGTGGGATCGCCTTCGACGGCGATGCGTCCGTCTTCGTCGTGGACGAGGCGTGAGTCGTTGCAGAGGAGTCCTGCGCCGAGGGTTTGGATGAGTGCGGCGTTGTCGCCGATGTCGAAGGGTTCTTCTTTGAAATGGATGGCACCATCGGCATCGTAGCCGCTGCCGGAGACGTGGTAGAGGTGGCCGCCGGCGTGGATTTCGCGGACGGTCATTTGGTTGCGGGTGAGAGTGCCGGTTTTGTCTGAGCAGATGACGGTGGTGCTGCCGAGGGTTTCGACGGCGGGTAGTTTGCGGATGATGGCTTGTCGTTTCGCCATGCGGGAGACGCCGATGGCAAGGGTGATGGTGACGGCGGCGGGGAGGCCTTCGGGGATGGCGCCGACGGAGAGTGCGACGGAGGCCATGAACAATTCGCGCCAGTCCTGGCCGCGGGCGAGACCGACGACGAAGGTCAGGGTGGCGAGGCCGAGGATGACGTATAGGAGCAGTTTGCTGAAGGCGGCGATCTTTATGGTGAGGGGGGTGCGGAGGTTGTCGGCGCGGCTGATCATGCCGGCGATGCGTCCCATTTCCGTGTGGTCTGCTGTTGCGAAAACGATGCCCTCGCCGGTGCCGTAGGTGACGAGGGTGCCGGTGAAGGCGAGGTTGCGGCGGTCTGCTAGGGAGAGTTCAGGGGGCAGATCGGAGGTTTCTTTGCAGGCGGGTTGGGATTCTCCGGTGAGTGCGGCTTCCTCGATCTGGAGGTTGCGCTCGCGCAGGAGGCGGAGGTCGGCGGGGACGCGGTCGCCGGATTGGAGGAGGACGATGTCGCCGAGGACGAGTTCGGCGGAGGGGATGCGGGTGATTTCCCCATCACGGCGGACGGTGGCCTCCGTGCGGACCATTTTTGAGAGGGCATCGATGGCTTTTTCCGCTTTGGCTTCCTGAATGTAACCGATGGCGGCGTTGATGAGGACGACGGCGAAGATGACTGCGGCGTCCACAAATTCGGCTAACAGGGCGGAGACCAGGGTGGCACCTAACAGGATGTAGATGAGCGGTTGGTGAAACTGAAGCAGGAAGCGCAACCATGGCGGTACGCGTTTTCCGGGGGTCATGCGGTTGTGGCCGAAGTCTGTGAGGCGGTTTGTGGCTTCGGTTTTGGAGAGGCCTTTGGCGGGGTCGCATTCGAGGAGCTCTGCGGCTTTATCAGTTGGGAGTGCGTGCCAGTTGGTTGATGGGGGATATTGAGTCATGATTGCGAGCGGCTTCCGGCCAGTGGTTCTTCACGGGACTACTATGGCGTGCCGGGAGGGAAGCGCATTGCATTTCGTGCGATTCTTTGGGCATGGCTTTGGTTTTGTGTGCTTGCAGGGGAGATTTGCGGGGGTAGTTTACCGGATGAGTTTGGTGCTTTTTTTCGATGGGGAGTGTGGGTTTTGCAATCGATCGGTGAGGGTGGTGAATCGGTTGGATCGGAAAGGGGTGGTGGATTTTGCGCCTTTGCAGGGGGAGATGTCGAGGGGGTTGGGCTTGGAGGGGTATGCGGAAAAGGGCGGTGGGACGATGGTGATTTTGCGGGAGGGGGATGGGGAGATGTTTTACCGGAGTGATGCTTTGATTGCGCTGGGGAAGGAACTGGGAGGGGTGTGGGAGATTTGCGGGAGGGTGTTGGGTTTGGTGCCGAAGGGGATGCGGGATGGGGTGTATGATTTGGTGGCGAGGAACCGGTATCGGTTGGCGGGGAAGGGTGGTGTTTGTGAGGTGCCGGATGAGGGGTTGAGGAAAAGGATGCGGGGGTGATTTTGGGAGGGGGACAGGTTTTAGGATTGTTGTGGTAATGGAGGGAGGGGAGGCGGTGCGGAGGTTTGAGGTGGGGCGGAGGTTTTTCGGCGACGGGTGAAGGTTGCGCGGACGCGCTGAGAGACGATCATGTAGGTGCCCCAGATGCCGACCCGGATAACAGACCTTGTGATATCTCCAACAAATGTGGCTAGATCATTCACTGAATCGGCGTAGGAAAGGAGGGCTTGATTGAGGATAATGGAGCAGAAAAACATGATTTCAAAGCCGAGGAACAGGTAGGGGAAAGAGGTGCGACGGCGGAAGAGGAGGAAGATCTGGATGAAGGAAAGCGGAAGGGTGAGGGCTTCAATAAAAACGGCGATACAATAATAGATGCGCCATTTGTTTTGTACCTTGGTATCGCTGAAAAGATCGACGTTATCCGGGCCGAGGTTGGAGAAGTATGTGCTGATGAGATAGATGGTGAGGAAGGGAAGAATGCAGCAGCCGATAATGGGGAGGACGAGCCAGCCGCCGAGTCCTGAGAGGCGGGGATTGTCAGAGTGTCGCACGGGTGGATCCCAGAAGTAGAGGGCTAAGCTGAGTGCGAGACCGACAAATATTCCGACGAGTGTTACGGCGGCGAGGAGGATGTGACTGTTTGTTAATGGGTCGGTATTCTTTTCGACTTCATTGGTTTTGTCAGAGGTTGTGGCGGCGATGGTTTTGTTATCGATCGGGTAGGTAAATTCGAAGTAGAGGTTGGCATCGGCGTCGATGATCGTCTGGCGGTAATTTGCGAAGTCGGCGGGTAAGACGTGATCGGCGAGTGATTGGTAATGGTGGCTGAGGGTGAGGCGACGTTTTTTAACAGAAGGGAGGTAGGTGTAGTTGATGGCAGGAAGAGATGTTGAAATATTTTTGAGGTTGACCTCCCAACGTTTGGGTAAGTCGATGACGATGGTGTGTTTGTAGTTTACAGGGTGGCTGACGCCGAGAGGGTTTAAACGTGGTTTGGAGTCAGGAGTGGAGAAGTAGGTGGCGATGGAGCGTGCGTAAACGGAGGCGGTGGCGAGTCCGCCGGGGGTTGCAGGTTTTTTGAAGAAGTTAATTAGGTCGTATTTTTCAAGGATGGTGATGCGGTTGGCGGCTTCTTCATCGGTGAAGGATAGGGGGCTGGAGACCTTGATTCCGGGGTAGTCGCGCTCGTAGAATTCGCGATAATTCTCTTCGAGTTCGGAATGGCTATCTGTGGCGAAGGTGCGGCGCAAGGAGTCGGCGTTGGCGCCGGTGGCGATGGTTTTGACGGTGAGTGTGCCGTTGCCATCATCGTCGCGGATGGAGAATTTTTCGTGGAGATCGGTTTGAGTTTCGTTGAAGCCGGAGGGCAGGACTTTGGAGAGGGAGTTGGCATCTTTGCGGATGACGAAGGCGAGGCCGTAGTCGGGAGAGTATTGATTATCGAGGGTGCCGCGTTGGAAGGTGCGGGTGGGATCGAGCCAGTAATCCTTGCCGTCGAGGAGGAGGTGGACGATGAGGTGGTCGAAGTTGTAGTGGCCGGGGAGTTGTTGGGAGATTTGCGAGCGAGTATCGACATCGACGAGAGCGGGTGCGGCGTCGAGGCCGAGGTGGCGCAGCATGGCGACGGTCATGGTGCCCTTGTCTTTGCAGTCGCCGAAGCGGCGGCTATCGATTTCCGAGAGAGGGTAGGGGGCATGAGTGTGGGCACCGAAAAAGCTGCCGAGATAGCGTACGTTTGATTGAACCCAGCGGAGGACTTTGATGGCGTTCTCGGCGTCTGTGCCGCCTTCGGCGCGGATGTCGTTGCAAATTTTGGCGAGGGCGGGTGGGAGTGTTTCCTCTGTGTGGTAGATATCGTAAGCCCATTTTCCGAAGGAGGCCCAATCGGAGTAGTCGGATATTTCCAGGTAGGGGTAGTCGTTGAACCAGTCCGGGGTGCTGTTTTCCGTTTCTGTTTTCGGGACTGAGAGGCCTTCGTAGGAAACTCGACGGAGGCCGTTTTCTAGGGTTTCTTCCTTGATTTTTCGATCGCCGCCGAGGACTTGCCAGCGGAGGGGACGCGTGGCGGCGTTCCAGATGAAGGAGCGGTGGATTCGTTGGACGGGGATGCTGAAGGATATTTGGATGAAGTCGTGAGAGTGTCCGTTGAAGATGGGGTTTACGCCCGTGATGGTGTAGGAGTAGGAGATGATGTCTCCGAGGCGGATGTCCTTGAGGATGACGTGAGAGGTTAGCTTTCCGTTGTAGAGTTGACTTTCCATGCCTTCCTCACGGCGGATGGTATCGAATTCGGCGGCCTCCAGTCTGTCCTGGGTGATGCCGTCACGGATGACTTCGAGTCGGTTCCAAACGAGGTTTTGGTAGGAGGGTTGGAAGTCGATGCTGATTTGGGAGTATTCCTCGACGCCTGCGGGGGTGAGGATGCGGGTGGCGAATGCCTGATGCATTGTTTTTTCCTCGATGTGTTCCTGGTAGTCCGCGAGCAGGTAGAGGATGGAACTGTTTTTGTCATCCGGAGTTTTGGAATGATCGAGCGGGTGAGTGATGACCCAAGCGGGGGCGGGGCCTTTGGTTACTTTTTCATCTGCGCGGGAGGTTGTGAATAGAGAGATGAAGAGGAGGAGCGGGAGGATGGCTATAGAACGAAGCACGGGACAGGCTGAGTGATTGTGTGGGGTTGGTCAAATCTATGCAGAGGGGGATGCGGGGGTGATTTTGGGAGCAAAAATTTGAGCCACGAATCCGACTTCGCCAACTGCTTCGCTGCCTACTTCGCTGCCTACTTCGCGTAAAGCTACGAAGGCCAAGAAAGCTACGAAGGTCAAGAAGGCTACGACGGACAAGTGGACGCGAATAAAGACGAATGTGGGGTGGTCTCTGGTGATAGGGGCATTTTTTTACAACGGAGGCACGGAGAAGACGGAGATCACAGAGGGAGGTTGAGCCTCCCGAGTAAGTTGTATTTTGAACCGCCAAGTCGCCAAGTTCGCTAAGTGGATTGGATGATTTTTTGTAACACACACTACTTGCCGTGCTTGGCAGTGGATTTGTGAAGCGTTGGGCAAGCGGCGATGGGCTGATGAGGTGTAGCCTTTTGAGTGCGGGGATGAATTCCCCACTTTGGTGAAGGGTGTGAGGATGATGGTAGAAAGAGGGTGACTTTTTATACGCGGAGCCACAGAGAAAGGGGCGAAGGAATCGCCGCACTCAAAAGCTCCGCAGACGGGTGGGCGGATTCAAATCCGCCCCTCCTTGGGGATGACGGCATGGACGCAACACCTTCGGCGTTGGGATTTTCTGGGGATCATTTCCCAGGGTAGGCTACGCAAGCCCGTTGGGCTAGATGCGCTCCTAAGGAAGGCGGAGAAGCTGCCGGAGGGGAGGTTCCGGCTCAGGGAATAGGGAGATGGCGATTGAATCCGCTTTTTCCACTGGCCGGGCGATATGCGGGGGCTGTGGGTGCCGATTCTATGTTAAGGGGATGGAATCCCCTTCTCCCTATTGCCTCCAACCCCACCACCCGCCTGATCCACGCACCCTTCCCGGCGAAAAACCTTGATCCAGTAACGGTTTTCCCCTTTTCTCCGGTAAGACTTCCCTGCCGGATATCGCCGGGATGGGGGATATGAATGAATCCTGTCCGCCGGAGGAAAAGAAATGCTGAAGAAACGTTCAATCATCGGGTTCCTGTTCGGGTTGTTTTCGGCGCTCAACGTTTTTGGATCTGAATCCACGTTAATGTCAGTCTATCAGCCTCTGTATTTGAGCGAAGGAGAGGACGTGTTACCTGCGCCGGTCGTTTGCCAGGTTCCGATTGTCGCCAGCGGCCCGTTTCCCGAAATCTCCGTTACCGCGATATGCATGCCGCATCCACCACTGATGTCGGAGAATGAGAAGAAGATCGCACAGGCCAATGGAGAAAGTGGTGAGGGAGATGTAAATGCCGCATCACAGGCGGGAATTTCGTTGGAGTGCAATGTGATCGACGAGCGGACATTTGAGATTGTATGGGTGTTCTCAAAAGCGAAACCGGGGAGGACGAATGATGCGTTGATTCGGGCGATGATGGAATGCCTGGAGAAGACCAGAGGAGGTAAGGTCGTTTTCTTTTCCAAGATTGTGGACGGAGAGAATTTTCCCGAAGCTCGGGAGATGATACTGGCGAAGTACCCGACAAAACCTGTGAAGAAGGAAGAAGGCGAACAAGATGCCGAATAACTTTCATCCTACTCCTCCCTCCAACCCCTCCACCCGCCTGATCCACGCACCCGTCCCGGCGAAAAACCTTGATCCACCAACGATTTCCACCATTTCTCCGGTGCGGAAAGCGGAAGGGGAGCAAGGCATCTCTCCCAAGGTCTGACCCGCGGTGCCTTTCCCTTCGGATGGGATGCAGCGGCGCAAAGTCCCATCGAACTCACGATCCCACCGCCTCCCGCACGATCTCGGGATGCTTTGCCGCGATCTTGAGCAGGGTTCTGGCTGCGCCGCTGGGCTGGA
>JBGSRM010000194.1:0-13910 GCA_041737575.1 Akkermansiaceae bacterium | reverse complement strand
CCGACTTTCCGACTCTTCCACCATGCTCTCCCCAGCCAAACTCAACCTCTCCCTCCGCATCCTCTCAAAACGCCCAGACGGCTTCCATGAAATCGACACCCTCATGGTTAAACTCCACGGCCTCAGCGATGAAATCACCCTAACCCCCTCGGAAAAATTCGCCTTCACCTGCTCCGATCCATCCCTCCCCACCGATTCCTCAAACCTCGTAGTGAAAGCCGCCCAAGCCTTCTCGGAAAAAACCGGACAACCCGTCAACCACCACATCCATCTAACAAAAAACATCCCCCACGGAGCCGGACTCGGCGGCGGCTCCAGCAACGCCGCCACCACCCTTCTCGCTCTCAACTACCAACACAACTCCCCTCTCTCCCACCAAGACCTCCACGCCATCGCCACACAACTCGGCTCCGATATCCCCTTCTTCCTTCACGATGGTGCCGCTCGCTGCACCGGACGCGGCGAAATCATCACCCCTCAACCCCCACCTCCTCCCCTTCCCATCGTCCTCCTCAAACCCGCCTTCTCCGTCTCCACACCTGATGCCTACCGCAACTGCCTCGACGCCGCCCCCCTCCACGGCATCCGCTACGAACCAAGAAATTATTCCGACATCTCGTTCATCAACGACCTCGAAAAACCCATCTTCGCCAAACACCGCTACCTAGCAGAACTCAAATCCTGGCTCATCGACCGTCGCAACACCAAAATCGCCCTCATGTCAGGCTCTGGTTCTACCATGTTCGCAGTACTTCGCGAAGGCACAGACCCCGAATCCCTCATCCACACCGCCCGCAAATACTTTGATCGAAATCTCTGGGCCTGGTCAGGAAATCTCTAAGCCACCCACCGCATCGAAAAACGATGCATACTTCGGCTCCCACCCCAACGCCCGCAACTTCGCACTGCTCACCCGCTTGTTCGTCCACCCCCGCTTCCGATTCTCATCCCTCGGCCCCACCGGCGGCAAATCCTTCCCATAAATCCGAGCCAATCCCTCATAAACCTCCCGCTGCCGCAATGGCGTCGAATCACACACATTAAACAACTCCCCACTCGGAAACTCCTCCATCCTTCCCACAAAAAATATCGCCCTCGCCGCATCATCTCGGTGGATCTGATTCACATACCTCTGCCCGTCCTCCTCAATCACCGCCTCCCCACTCAAAAACTTCTTCAGCAAAACACTCCTCCCCGGCCCATACAATCCCGCCAACCTCAACACCACCCCACCCGCATCCAGTACCACACGCTCCGCTTCTAACAACAACCTCCCCGTCTCCCGATCCGGCTCGGCCTCCGAACTCTCATCCACATCCTCCCCCTCAACCTGCACATAAACCGAAGTGCTGGAAGTGAAAACCAACCTCTTCCAACCATACCTCCTCACCAAATTCTCGCATCCCATCACATACACCCTTTCATAAGCATCAGCCCCACCCCGCCCGCTCGCCGCACAATGCACCACCAAATCCGCATCCGGCAAACCACCCACCACCCGCTCATCCCCCACATCACAAGCCAACAAACCCTCCCCACCTCCCAATGACGCCCCCTCTACCTCCCAACCCTCCTCACGAAAAACCCGCAAAACCTCCATACCCAAATACCCAGCCCCAACTACCAATACCTTTTTCATAAATAACGATTCCGTTTCGCAAACAAACCTTGAAACCACTAAACATCCCTTCTCTTGTTTCAGCAACCACAGCTTTGCGCCCCTCTGCGACTTTCCCCTCTGCCTTGGAAATTTCCAACCCAACTTCAGGCAACAAAAAAGCCGCCTCCTAAGAAGCGGCTCTTAAAAAATCACATATTCAAAACATCAAAACGGAATATCATCCTCTTCCTGATACTCCTCCATACCCGCCGCCGATCCACCATGACGCCCTCCGTCATGCGAAGAAGAATCCCCACCCTGACCGGAACGCCCACTTCCACTCTTGCCATCCGGCAAAAACTGCAAATTGTCCGCAACCACCTTCAGCTTCGTCCGCTTCTGACCCGTCGTCTTGTCATCCCACACATCCATCTGAAGCCGACCCTCAATAAAAACACCACGCCCCTTCGTCAGATACTTGTGGGCATTCTCCGCACTACTCCCCCACACCGTCACATCCACAAATGTGGTCTCATCCTTCCATCCGCCATTGCCATCCTGAACCTTGCGATTCACCGCCAGTCCGAAATCCGCAACCGCTGAACCCTTCGGTGTATGCCTCAGCTCCGGATCACGTGTCAGATTTCCTAACAACAAAACTTTATTCAAATTGGCCATGGGAGTAAATTATTTGGGGAGTATTATGAAAAAATGGAAAGCCATTTCAGGCAACCGCTCGCGGCTCTATCAAGCAACAACGCGGTTGAACTGATTGAGATAAACGGAATCATTCAACGCCAGCTTCTCCTTGATCTTGGATATGCCTTCTGGCTCGCTCGTCAGCTTGTAACTCACATAATGAGCTCCGGAAATATTGCGGGGCGTGTATGCGAAATCCTTGCGGCCCAAAATCTCGATGTTCTCAATCTTCGCTCCTGTGGACTCGATTTCCTTCGTGATCTTGCTCACCAATTCATCCATGCTTCCTTCTTGGCTCTTTGTCGCCAACGCTATCAGTCCTTTGTATTTACGGCTCATCTTGTTTCTTCTCGGTTGTTTTGTTTTCAGTCTTGCTAGATCGGGGGGTATTGAAACGGTTTGATGCCACCGCAACACCTTGGGAGCGCGAAAACTGAACGGCTTCCACCGCCGTGGCAAGCATGTTTTGCAATTCTTCCCTCTCATCCGGCGCAAATTTCCCCAGAACATGCCCGGTCATCTCCCCGGCTCTCGCCCCCCCTATCCCCATCTTCAACCGCGCAAACCCATCCCCTCCCACATGCTCGATGATCGATTTGATCCCATTATGCCCCCCTGCCGAACCCTTCTCTCGGAACCGCAAATGCCCCAGCGGCAACGCCACATCATCATAAACCACCAACATACTCCCCACCTCCCACTTGAAAAATCCCATCACCTGCCTCACCGCCCGCCCGCTCAAATTCATGAATGTCTGCGGCTTCATCAAAACCGTCCCATCCCCCAACTTCGCGATATGAGATTGAAACCTCGGCTCGCTCCGAAACTCAACCCCCTCAGCCCTCGCCATCTCATCCAACAACATGAAACCCACATTATGCCGCGTCTCCTCATACTGCCTACCCGGATTACCCAGCCCTACAATCAACCGAAATTCCATATCACACACAACACAACCCCACCCAACCCCGCAAACAACCTCAAACTACAAAAAAACACCCGCAGCCTCTCAGCAACGGGTGTTTGTAAATCACTTCCGAATCAAAAACGATCAGGGAGTCGCCACAGCTTCCTCGGAAACCAAAGCCGCTGGCTTGCCGATGTGAGCCACAACCACATCCGCCGCATGCGTCGGTGTCACACCAGCAGGCATCTTCAAATCTCCAATGTGCAAACTATCACCCACATCCAAATCAGTCACATCCGTTTCAAGCGAATCCGGCAAATCCTTCGGCAAACAAGTGATCTCCAGCGTGTGCGCATACTGCTCGACAATACCACCAGCCTTCACACCCTTCGCCTCACCGGTCAAATGCAACGGAATGTTCGCTGTAATCTCCGTCTTTTCATCCACAGCAAGGAAATCCACATGCAGTGCCTTGCCCGTAAGAGAATCGTGCTGAATCGTCTTCAGGAAAACCGAACGCACACCTTCACCTTCGATATCCAAATTGATCAAAATGCTGTCCGAAGCACTGTGCGCGATCAAATCCGCAAAGGTCTTCGCATCCACCTTCAAATTCTCGTTCTCAACTCCACGGCCATAAACCACGGATGGAAGCCAGCCTTCACGGCGCATTTGCTTGAGTTTGCCCGATCCGCTACGGAGGCGGTGTGCTGCTTTGAGTGTTGTCGTCTTGGCCATATCTGAAATTTATTTGTTTTCTCCCCTCACAGTCACTAAACCACTCAGGGGGCGGTTTCTTTATACGTCATTCCGCCTCTTGTCAAAAAATTGTTTCTACAATACAAAATTCATATATCCCTAAATACAGAAATGGAACCGCAGATCGACTAAATGAACGCAGATACCCAAAGAGTCCCTGTCCCGGATCTCATCGTG
The DNA here is from genome assembly GCA_041737575.1 of Akkermansiaceae bacterium. Taxonomy (GTDB): domain Bacteria; phylum Verrucomicrobiota; class Verrucomicrobiia; order Verrucomicrobiales; family Akkermansiaceae; genus Luteolibacter. The sequence continues at coordinate 9,768 of JBGSRM010000194.1, read as the reverse complement.
AGAGTCGAAAAGAAAATTTCCATAAGTTTCTTAAAATTAGCGTTCATTCGCGTTCATTCGCGGTTAAATTTTCATTTCTAGGAAAACCCAATACACCTCCAAATCAAATGAACATCATCCTGGGCATCTCCGGTTCCATCGCCGCCTACAAATCCGCTGACCTCGCCTCCCAACTCGTCAAACTCGGCCACCAGGTCCGCGCCGTCATGACAAAATCCGCCTGCGAATTCATCACTCCCCTCACCCTCCAAACCATCACCCGAAACCCCGTCCTCACCTCGCTAGAAGACGAAAAAAATTCATGGAAACCCGGCCACATCGAACTCGCCGACTCCGCCGACCTCCTCCTCATCGCACCCGCCTCCGCCAACACCATCGCCCTCCTCGCCAACGGCCTCGCCCCGGACCCCCTCTCCTCCATCTACCTCGCCCTCCCCACCACCACCAAAACCCTCATCGCCCCCGCCATGAACGGCAAAATGTGGAACCACCCCGCCACACAACGCAACATCGCCACCCTCCAACAAGACGGCTGCACCCTCATCCCCCCCGCCACCGGCGACCTCGCCTGCGGCTACCAAGGCATCGGCCGCCTCGCCGAAATCCCCGACATCCTCGCCGCCATCCAAACCCACCACAGCGGAGCGGCGGATCAAAACACGCCAGCTTCCTGAACCACCGGAGCGGCGGATCAAACCCGCCGTCTTCCCCATCCCAGCGGGATGACAGAACGTAACCCGGGGTCGAGGAGCGATAGCGACGACCACCCCGGGATCACCCCATCCCAATACCGCACCCTGACTGGGTGCCAGAAATGCGCGCCCAAACCACACCCACATCCTCCAAACCATCACCTCCGTATATTCCTGAAATCCGTGGTCAAAATCATTTCGCTTCTACCCAATCTTACGATCCGCTCCCAACGAAGATCGGCATTATTGAAATGAACGAGCAGAGCCAAGCCTCCTACAACACGAGTATAAAACCCATTACCCAAAATGATCCCATCCTCCCTCCAACCCATCCCCTTCACCCATACCCACAAAACGCCCGATCCTCGTCAGCCTCACCCCCGAAAACCTCTCCCCCCAAGCCTCCGCCAACCCCTCACTATTCCGAATCGCAAACATCAACTCAAAATCCTCACCATCCCCCAACGCCCCCCCCACATCACAACCCGCCGCCACCGGCAACGCACCCAAATCCACCTCATACCCACACCCGCTCGCCCGCGCCATCCTCGGTAAATCCCTCGCAACCCCATCCGACAAATCCATCATCGCACTCAACCGGAAATTTTCCACCAACCACCCCGCCTCCTCCACTCTCGGCGAAAAATCCAAATGTTTCCCCCCCAACGATCCACCCAACTCCCCCGTCACCCACAACTCATCGCCCACCTGCCCACCACCCCTCGTCACCAGCTTCCCCCTCGCCACCTTCCCCGTCGCCGCCACCGAAATAACCGCTGCCGACCCACTGGGCACACGACACGTCTCACCACCCGCCAACACCCCGCCATACCTCTCAAAACATCGCCCCATACCTCGATAAAACCCCTCAATCCACCCCACCTCCATCTCCCCCGGCAACGCCAAAGTCACCAAAAAACGCTCACCCCTCCCTCCCATCGCCGCGAAGTCGGAAAACACCCGCGCCACCGCCTTCCAACCCACCCGCTCCGCATCCACATCCATCAAAAAATGAACCCCCTCCACCAAGGCATCGGTCTTCAACAAAACCAACTCATCCCCACCCTCATCCACCACCGCACAATCATCCCCAGGCCCCTCCAATCCTTCCCCCTTCACCACCAAACCCACCAACCTATCCACCAAGGCATCCTCACCAATGTCACTCAACTTCTCCATCACGCCGGCATTTCAATCACTCCATATCTCAACAGCAACTGAATCGTCACCGTCGCCCCGTTGAAAAGAAAATGCACTGCGATCGGAGCCCAGATCGATCCTGTGTGCTCATACAACCACGCCAGAACCATTCCAAAAACAAACAGCGGCAACATCGAAACCATACTTCCATGCGCCGCAGAAAATACTAAACCCGTAGTAATTGCTGAAAACCGCGGCCCTACAAACCGCTTGACCGCCCCATACAAGTACCCGCGAAACACAATCTCCTCACAGATCGGCGCAACCACCAACACCGTGAACGCCATCAGAACTACCACCATCATATCCTGCTCCTTCTGAAACAACTTCACCGTCTCCTGCGCCTTTTCCACACCCAAACTCTCCATCAGATCCGAATACCCCACACTCATCAACACACCAAACACCACCCACATACCCACCACCGCACCCGGCCCCAACAAAAACACCCACGGCCACTTCTTCCACACCAGCCCCAACCACTCCACCACACCCACCCTCGAAATCACAATCGCCACCGCCACCCCCACCAAAAAAAATTGCAACCCCATATTCACCATCAAATCCAACCCCGAAATTTTCAACTCCTCACTCTTCCCCGCAATCAAGGAGTTCCCCGCTCCCATCCAGTAAAAAACAAACGACAACCCCAAAATCCCGAAAATATCCATATCCCGATAAAACCAAACCGGAACTTTCCCTACAGGCAAAGCCGGCGGCCCCTCCGCCACACTTCTCCCGCCCCACCTCACCAAAAAAACAACCAAAAACAACAAAATCGCCAACCCAAACATCACGTTCACCCCGATAAAAGTAACATTCGCTATCACGTCCCCGCAAACCTGCATCCACTCCCCCCATCATGCCACCACAAAAAATCAACCAAACAACCCAGTCCCAAAAATTCAACCTTCAGACCTTCAGACCTTCAGACCTTCAGACCTTCAGACCTTCAGACTATAAGACTATAAGACTTCCCGAATTCCCCCCTAGACAACCCCCCTCATCCATAATACCATCCCCCCACGTGCTTCTGGCAATCAAACTACGCGCCATCATCCTATTCCTCACCTTCGTGGGCATCGGAATACGCGTCCCCGATCTTCACTCCCTCCACCACGACCACTCCCACGAAACCTGCCAGCACGACGACCACGATCACCAAGACCACGACCATCACAGCGATCACGACTCAAAACCCTGCAAGGACTCCACCCATCACCATCACTGCTGCGCCGTTCAAGCTCCCTTCCTCGCACCGTATAAGCCGGAATCTCTCCTAGTAACCATAAACGGTATCTTCTCCCCCCTCCCCAAATCACGCGATTGGAGAATGCCTGAAAATCCAGTCTTCGCACTGGATATCCCACCAATCATCGGGTGAGGCTTTTTAGCCTCTTTGCGTACTAACACCAAGGAATCCGCGCACCTCCGCGCACTTTTCCCTCCATCTCCTACCCAGGAGAAATCCACCGAAACTTAAATCACACAGGCAATGAATGCCTCGCCCACAACAAATCCATACCACTCAGTTCAATCTCACATTCCGTGTATTCCGTGCATTCCGTGGTAAAAAATTCCCAAAAAACAGCCCCATTCCCATCTCACCATGCTAAAAAATATCCCCATCCTCCTTCTAACATTCTCTCTCGCCCAAGCCGAGCCCTCCCTCGTCGTCTCCGAGTCCGCCCTCGCCAACCTGATCCATTCCCAAAACCCGGAACTCAAAGCCGCCCGCTGGAAAATCCAGGAAGCCGTCGGCAAATGGCAACAAGCCGGACGCCCCTCCCGCCCGAAACTCGACGTCGAACTCGAACACGACGCCGCATTCACCGAGGGCGAACTCCGCCTCGGACTCTCACGCTCATTCCCCCTAACAAACAAACTCACCCTCGAAAAAGAAATCAGCAAAGCCAAACTCGACGCCGCTGAATGGGAAATCCTCCAGGCCGAACGCGAACTCCTCCGCGACGCCCGCCTCCTCTTCACCAAAGCCCTCGCCCTCAAAGGCAGAAAACAATCCCTCATTGCCGAGGAAAAAGAAGCCCTCGGCTTCGCACAACTCATCGCGGAACGCCAGAAAAACGCCGAAGCCTCCGCCCTCGAAACCATTCAGGCAAAACTCGATGCCGCCGCCATGACCATCGAGCAAAAACAAATCGAAGCCGAGGAATCCGTCGTTCTAACAGATCTCAAAAAAATGTTGGGCATGAATCCCCACAACCAAATCTCACTCAACGGCTCTCTCCGCTCCCCCTCACCCCCACCCGCCGGAAACCCCAACAAACGCGCCGATTACAAATCCGCACTCTTCCAAATCGATCGCGCCAGATCCATGGTCGAACACGAAAAAGCAAACCGCCTCGACGACCTGGAAGCAGGCGTCTTCGTCAGCGGCATGAGACGCGAAGACGCACCCGATGGTTTCGAAAAAGACCTCATGGTAGGCTTCGAACTCAGCATCCCACTGCCCTTCTGGGACGACAACTCAGGCAACATCGCAGCCGCCCAAGCCACCATGAAACGCCGCGAACAGGAAGCCAGCAACATCCTCCAAAACGCCCGCCACGACGCCGCAGGCGCCAACGACGAAATGCAACAATGGCGCACCCTCGACCAACAAATCCAACGGGAACTCCTCCCCCTCGCCCAACAACAACTCGACCTCGCCCAACAAGCCTACCAACAAGGCCAAGGCGATCTAACGGAAATCTTCCGCGCCCGCGCCCAAAAACGCCAGCTCACCCGCGCCAGCATCGATGCCCTCAGCTCCTACCACCAGGCCCGCATCCGCTACGAAGCCGCACTCCCCAAAAACTAACAACTTCTAACAAAATCACACCATGAAACACCTGCTCACATTCCTCATCACCATCGCCAGCCTCCAAGCTGGCGAACCAAAAAAAGACATCATCACCCTCGATGCCACATCCGAACACAACCTCAACATCGAAACCGCCGTCACCGAGGAAACCGACTTCGCAACCCACATCGAAGCCCTCGGCTCCCTCGAAGCCATCCCTGAAAATCGCTCCGTCCTCTCCAGCCGCATCCCCGGACGAATCATCGAAACCGACCTCGCCATCGGCGACTACGTCGAAAAAGACATGCCCCTCGTCCTCTTGGAAAGCCGCCAACCCGGCAACCCTCCTCCCAGCGTCTGGCTCAACGCCCCAGCCAACGGCACCATCCTCTCCATCAACGCCGTCCTCGGCTCCCCCGTCGAACCCACAGACATCCTCTGCGAAATCGCCGAACTCAAAAAAATGTACGCCATCGCCACGATGACCCAACAACAAGCCGCCACGATAAAACAAGGCACCACCGCGGAAATCACCATCCCCCTCAAACCCGACCAAAAACTCCAGGGAAAACTCCTCCGCTTCACCGCCTGCCCCTGCCCCGATCCCGCCTGCGCCCTCGGTCAAAACCTCTCCAAACGCACCGATGAAGACCACGAAAGCGGCAACAGCGCCGGCGTCGTCTTCACCGTCGAAAACCCAGATAACCAACTCCGCCCCGGAATGAACATCCGCTTCCTCATCCGCACCAACGAACGCAAAAATGTCATGAGCATCCCCCGCTCCGCCCTCCAGGGCGATGGCCTCTCCAAATTCGTCTTCATCCGCGATTACGAACTCAAACACGCCTTCGTCCGCGTCCCCGTAAAAGTAGGCGAAATCAACGCCGATCGCGCCGAAATCCTCAGCGGTCTCTACCCCGGCGATGAAGTCGTCACCACCGGCTCCTACCAACTCTCCTTCGCAGGAAAAGGCACCGCCTCCCTCAAGGAAGCCATGGACGCCGCCCACGGCCACCCCCACAACGAAGACGGTTCCGAAAAGACCGCCGAGGAAATCGCCGCATCCTCAGGCGACAACAACCACCATCACGAACATCCAATATTCACCCCAACAGTCGTCTTCCTATCCATCACCTCCGCAGTCCTCCTCCTCTTGCTCATCGCCAGCCTGTTCATCCGCAAACCTATCAATGGCTGATGCCCCATCACTTCCAAGGATTATGAAAACTCGCCCCACTCCCCTCGAAATCAGTCGTGTTTCTCGTGATCACAGTCAGCCCGTGTTCCATCGCGGTCGCGGCCAGCAGCATGTCAGAGGGTGGCAGTTGATTCGTAGCCATCAAACGGCCCCAGCGATCTGCAATTTCCAAACTGACCGGAAGAATCTTATCGGAAAATTCCTCATGAATCGTAGTGAGCCATCCCTCTATGGCATGAGCTTGCCGTGTATCCCTACGCCGCAATTCTTCGATACCTTTGCGAATCTCACCAATCGTAATTACACTCAAAGCCCACAAAGCCGAATCATGGCTCATCGCCCATGCCTTGACCCCACGGTTGGCTCGATCGCCTTTGCGCAGCTCGGATATGAAATTCGTATCAAGCAGGTAACGCATCAAAATTCAATTTCACGGCGCTTCCATTCGGGTCGGTCGTTTCCGAACTCAAAATCCGGCGCGATTTTACCCAATTCCATGATGTGTTCTAACAAGTTCGGCTTCCCGGACTTCACACCCACAGCCGATGCCGGATCAAGTGCCTCCTGCAAAATCCGCCGATGCTCCTCTTCGGCGGAAACTCCCCGCTCCGCCGCTCGAATCTTCAACTGCTTCGCCAACGCATCCGGAACATTTCTCACCAACAACTGAGCCATTCCACAAAGTGCTATCAATGCTATCACTCGTCAACTTCCTTTTCCATGCTTAACCACCTCATCCGCTTCTCCCTGAAAAACCGCGCGCTCGTCATCGCCGCGGCTCTTCTCCTCATTCTGCTCGGCGCCCGCACCGCCACGGAACTCCCCGTCGAAGTCCTCCCGGACATGACAAAACCCACCGTCACAGTCCTCACAGAAGCCCCCGGCCTCGCCCCCGAAGAAGTCGAAACCCAGGTCACCCGCCCCCTCGAAAACGCCCTCCTCGGCGTCGGCGGCCTCGACCGCCTCCGCTCCAACTCCGACGTCGGCCTATCCCTCGTCTTCGTCGAATTCGCATGGGGCACCGATATCTACAAAGCCCGCCAACTCGTCCAGGAACGCCTCCAAGCCGCCAAATTGCCCGAAAACACCCGCTCCGGCATGACTCCCGTCTCCTCCCTCATGGGCGAAATCCTCCTCGTCGGCCTCCGCTCAAATGACAACTCCATCGCCCCCATGGATCTCCGAACCCTCGCCGAATGGACGGTCGCCCGCCGCCTCCAAAGCATCCCCGGCGTCGCAGAAGTCCTCGCCATCGGCGGCGGCGTCAAACAAATCCACGTCGAACCGGATCCACTCAAAATGCTCGCGGAAGGCGTTTCGTTACAAGAACTCGAAACCGCCGTCTCCCTCTCCGCCGGAAACGCCACCAGCGGCTACCTCCAGTCCGGCCCCCGCGAAATCATGGTCCGCAACCTCGCCATGACCGCCGACCCCGCGGAAATCGCCGCCTCCATCGTCAAACGCGATAAAGAACGCATCGTCACCATCGCCGATGTCGCCAACGTAAAATACGGCGTCGCCACCATGCGCGGCGACGCAGCCATCGCCTTCGACGGCGAAACCCATGAAACCCCCGGCGTCATTCTCAGCATCGATAAAGCACCCGGCTTCGATACCCTGAAACTCACCGCCGAAATCGAAAAAGCCCTCGCCGAACTCCGCCCCAGCCTCCCGAAAGGCGTCGAAGCGGAAATCCTCTTCCGCCAGGGCGACTTCATCGAAAACGCCGTCGGCAATCTCAAAGAAGCCATCCGCGACGGCGCCATCATGGTCACCATCGTCCTCCTACTCTTCCTCCTCAACCTCCGCACCACCTTCATCACTCTAACAGCCATCCCGCTCTCCTTCGCCATCACCCTGCTCACCTTCAAATGGTTCGGCGTCAGCGTCAACAGCATGACCCTCGGCGGCATCGCCGTCGCCATCGGCATGGTCGTCGATGACGCCATCGTCGATGTCGAAAATGTCTTCCGCAGACTCCGCGAAAACGCCTCCCGCTCCCAACCAAAACCACGCCTCGAAGTCATCGCCTCCGCCTCCAGCGAAGTCCGCTCCAGCATCCTCTACGCCACCGCCCTCATCATCCTGGTCTTCATCCCACTGCTCGGCCTCGCTGGTCTCGAAGGCCGCCTCTTCCAACCCATCGCCATCGCCACGATCGTCAGCATGATCGCATCCTTCATCGTCTCACTCACGGTCATCCCCGTCCTTTGCTCGTTCCTCCTGAAACCAAAAGAAGGCAAACCCCACCGCGACGGCCCTCTCGTCAGAGCCCTCAAATCCTTCACCAAAGCAACCTTCCTCCGCGCCGCCTTCTCCGCTCCCCTCCTCGTCATCGGCTCGGTCATCCTGCTCGTCGCCGCCGCCGCCATGCTCTACCCATCCATGGGCAAGGAATTCCTCCCCTCCTTCAACGAGGGCAGCGCCACGATCTCCTTCGCCAGCGCCCCGGGAACCTCTCTCCAACAATCCAACGTCGTAGGCGAAAATGCCGTCAAAATTCTATTGGAAATCCCCGAAGTGAAATCCGTCGGACGCCGCGCCGGTCGCGCCGAACGCGATGACCACGTCATGCCGGTCTCGGTCAACGAGTTCGATGTCGAGTTCCACCCCGATGGCCGCCCCCGCGATGTCGTCTTCGCCGAAATCCGCGATAAACTCAAAACGATCCCCGGCACCTTCGTCAACGTCGGCCAACCCATCGGCCACCGCCTCAGCCACATGCTCAGCGGCGTCTCCGCAAAAATCGCCGTGAAAATCCAAGGCCCTGACCTCGAAACCCTCCGTAGCCTCGGCGCACAAGTCAAAGAAGCCGGCCTGTCCATCCCCGGCCTCACCGATGTAAACCTCGAAGCCCAGGTCGCCATCCCTCAAATCCGCATCGAAGTAAACCGCGCCCGCGCCCGCACCGAAGGCATCCCTGCCGGTGAAATCAATCACCAGGTCTCCCGTCTCCTAGGCGGCTCCACCCTCGGCGAACTCCGCGAAGGCGAAACCACCGTCGACCTCGTCCTCCGCCTCCCCGAATCCTGGCGCACATACCCGGAAAAAATCGGCGACCTCCTCATCCAAACACCCGATGGAACCCACATCCCCCTCTCCCTCGTCGCCGACATCCACAACGTCAACGGCCCCAACGTCATCAACCGCGAAAACGGCCAACGCCGCATCGTCATCGGCGCAAACACCGATGAACGCGACCTCGAATCCCTCGTCAAAAACTGGCAACAAGCCGTCGCTGACAAAGTAAAACTCCCACCCGGCTACACCCTCAGCTTCGAGGGCGAATACCTCGCCCGCCAGCAAGCATCCCAACGCATCCTCATTCTCTTCGCCATCGTCACTGTCATCATCGCCGTCCTACTCACCAGCTACTTCCGCAGCGTTTCCCTCGCTCTCCAGGTCATGCTCAACCTCCCTCTCGCCCTCGCCGGCGCCCTCGCCTTCACATGGTGGAAAATCGATAACATCAGCATCGCCACCCTCGTCGGCTTCATCGCCGTAGGTGGCGTCGCCGCTCGCAACGGCATCATGATGATCTCCCACTACCTTCACCTCATGCGCCACGAAGGCGAAACCTTCGGCATCGCTCTCATCACACGCGGCACCCTCGAACGCCTCGTCCCCGTCCTCATGACCGCCCTCTCCGCTGGCATCGCACTCATCCCCCTCGTCCTCTCCCCCGGCGAACCCGGCAAGGAAATCCTCCACCCCGTCGCCGTCGCCATCGTCGGCGGCCTCATCTCCTCCACCCTCCTCGACCTCGTCGTCACCCCCGCCGTCTTCTTCCTCATCGGCAGAAAAGCAGCGGAAAAATCTCTCAGGCTGGAAGCTCCAGCCACCCAATAAAAAATACAAAACAAAAATATGAAAAC
>JBGSRM010000109.1:0-12852 GCA_041737575.1 Akkermansiaceae bacterium | reverse complement strand
GCCTCCGCTACGCTCCGTCGCGCCCATTAGGGCAAAGAAAACAACAACCAAAAACAAAGCCGCTATGGTGTCCTAATTATGAGGCAACGGAATCGGCCATTCCATCAACTTATAGTGTGCTCGATTTATGAGGCAACAGGATTGCGGCGGGACGCCGCAGCTACTTGAAAAGCCCTGCTCCATCTTTGTGATTGGAGGAAATGGGTGTGGTGGGTAGGAAGTGGGTGTGAGGAAAGATCGCTTGGATGCTTTGATGATGAATCGTGGGATGTGTGATTCCCGGGGCTTTCGTGTGATGCCCCGTTGGGAGGAAGAAAGGGACAAAAACCATGAGTAAAGATAAACCCACCCGAGGCGGTCGCCCGAAAAAGAACACCGAAGTCTCCTTGGTTCGCTCTTCGGCGGCGGAGTATCTGACCTTTGTGGCGGCCAGTGGTCAGGGCGGTGTCGAAGCCGTTTACGCCGATGAAAATGTCTGGCTCACCCAGAAGATGATGGGAGTGCTCTATGATGTCGAAACCCACACCATCAACTACCACATCAAGAAAGTCTTCGCTGACAGCGAATTGCAGGAGGATTCAGTTATTCGAAAATTTCGAATAACTGCCGCTGACGGCAAAACCTACGACACTCAGCACTACAAGCTCTCCGCCATTATTTCCGTCGGCTACAAGGTGAATTCGGAACGCGCTGTGCAGTTCCGGAAGTGGGCCACCGGCATCATCGAGTCGTTCACCGTCAAGGGCTATGCAATGGATGACGAACGTCTGAAAAATGACGGCTCCATTCTCGGCAAGAAATACTTTGAGGAACAGCTCCAGCGCATCCGGGAAATCCGCCTGAGCGAGCGTAAGTTTTACCAGAAGATCACCGACATTTATGCGACCTCCATCGACTACGATGTCACCGCCGCCGCCACCAAGCGCTTCTTCGCCACGGTGCAGAACAAGCTCCATTGGGCCATCCACGGACAGACGGCAGCAGAGGTCATCATTTCACGCGCCGATGCCACGCAAGACCACATGGGCCTCACCACCTGGAAGGATGCGCCCAAGGGCAAAATCCAGAAGTTCGATGTCAGCGTGGCGAAGAACTACCTCACGGAAAACGAAATGGAGCAACTGCAACGTCTCGTTTCCGCCTACCTCGATGTGGCAGAATCCATGGCACTGAGGGAGATGCCCATGACCATGCAGGACTGGGAAACCCGCCTCAATCGTTTCATCGCGGCGACCGACCGGGAAATTTTGCAGGATGTTGGCAAAGTCACCGCCGAAATCGCCCAAGCTCACGCGGAAAGTGAATTTGAGAAATACCGCATCGTGCAGGATCGCTTGTTTGAGTCTGACTTTGACCGGATGATCGACGAGCTGCGGAAAAAAGGTGACAAACCATGATCACCGGTGGCCAACTCGAACAGCTCGCCAGCCTGTGGTTCCAGGACACGGGGTGGGATCAGGCAGTCTGAAGCGGTTGCAAGCAATGATGGAGAAAGCGACGAGTGGCACGGTTCCCCCGTTTCTATCCAGCTACGGGCAGAGTATTCCATTCGGGAAAAATTGGGTGGCAACCATGGAACAGGCATTGGACAGTTCTACAAATGAGGAAGGTGATAGAATTGCGGCGGGACGCCACAAACACGGCCTGCGGTGGGACACCGCAGCTACTTTGAAAAGGCCTTCTCCATCTTTGTGATTGGAGGAAATGGGTGTGGTGGGTAGGAAGTGGGGTGTGAGGAAAGATCGCTTGGATGCTTTGATGATGAATCGTGGGATGTGTGATTCCCGGGAGCAGGCGAAGCGTTTGGTTTTGGCGGGGGAGGTGAAAGTGGATGGTCGGATGGTGGACAAGCCGGCGGAGCGGTTTGGGGAGGATGCAGTGGTGGAGATCAAGGAGAAGCCGAAGTTGGTGGGGCGGGGTGGTTTCAAATTGGCGGGGGCGCTGGAGGAGTTCGGGATCGATGTGACGGGTTGGGTTTGTATGGATGTGGGGGCCTCGACGGGTGGGTTTACGGATTGTTTGTTGCAGCGTGGGGCGGCGCGGGTTCATGCGCTGGATGTGGGGACGAATCAGTTGGTGTGGAAGTTGAGGAATGATCCGAGGGTGATTTCGAAGGAAAAGTTCAATGCCCGTCACATGAGGCCGGAGGACATCGGGGAGAAGGTGAGGTTGGCGGTGATGGATTTGTCCTTCATTTCGCTGACGAAAGTTTTGCCAGCGGTGTTTGGGGTGTTGGAAGAGGGGGGCGAGGTTGTTTGTTTGATCAAGCCGCAGTTTGAGCTGGAGAAAGAGGATGTGGGAAAGGGAGGAATCGTGAGGGACGAGGAATTGCGAGTGAGGGCGGTGGAGAAAATCCGGAATTTCGTGACCGAGGAGTATGGGCGGGAGTGGCGCGGGGTGGTTCCGGCGAGCATATCGGGGATGGATGGGAATCAGGAATTTCTGGCTTGGATTGGGTAAATGAGGGTGTTTTTTCAAGAATCAGGGAGGAATTTTGATTTTTTTCCTAAAAAGTGAATAAAATCCTCTGGCGATACTCTATTAATGGAATAGGTTGCGCCCGCGACCAAAAAACAACCAAACCAAACTATCCAGACAGATATGAAACTACTATTGACAGCATTTTGCGCAGCATTGATCACCGCACCGCTCTCGTTTGCAGGCAAGTGCGACAAAGAAAAGTGCGATGAGGAAAAAGAAGAGTCCACAGCTAGCACATGCTGCTGCGGTGACGCGTGCTCAATCGACAAGTACGCCACGGTTGGCTGCGAGTGCGCTGCCTCCGAAGAAGCTATGCTTGCAGGCAAGTGCAAGAAGAAGTGCGATGAAGAGGCAGCAGAAGAAGAGTCCACTCTGATCGCTGGCAAGTGCAAGAAGAAGTGTGATGAAGAGGAAGCAGCAGAAGAGGAGTCCACTTTGATCGCCGGCAAGTGCAAGAAGAAGTGCGATGAAGAGGAAGCCGAAGAGGAGTCCACTCTGATCGCTGGCAAGTGCAAGAAGAAGTGTGATGAAGAAGAAGCCGAAGAAGAGTCCACCCTGCTTGCTGGCAAGTGCAAGAAGAAGTGCGATGAAGAGGAAGCCGAAGAAGAGTCCACTCTCGCCTAATCGCTGAATCAATTAGAATTTATAGAAGCCACTGGGAGACCAGTGGCTTTTTTATTTGAGATGGCTTGCCCTGCCTGTGAGGGAAATGAGAGTGGAGAGTATGCGTCCGCGCTCGGTGAGTTGATCTTGGTTCAGGTTAATACGTAGCTTCCAATTGGGTGCGTAGGGGTCACCGGGTATGTTGATCCTTTCTCTGAGGGAGAAAAGATCGGTGACCATGAGAAGGGTGTATCGGGAATTGGAGGCCAGGAGAGCTTTGATGAGGGCGAGATGAATGGCTTCCGAGTAAGGTGGCCATTGGTTATCATCCGGGACGGGGATGTTCGAGAAGCGAGCCAGCAAGCGGAGGGCGCGTGCGGCACCTTCGGCAGCCCAGTGGCCTTGCTCGGTGGGTTTTTGTTTATGGAGGTTGATGGTGTTGCGGCAGTTTTCCCAAATGGAGATCAGGGAATCGTGATCGTGTGTGGAGTATGTCGCGAAGGATAGATCAGGAAACTCATGACCCATGACAGGAAAGCCGTCTTCCCTGGAGTCCCAATGGGGGATCCGATAGCCGGCGATTCCGAAGGATGTGAGGTGCGGGCGGACATAATCCGGCACCCAGCCGAGGTCCTCGGCGATGATTTCCGCTTTGCCCGCGGCTTTGATGATCGGGCGGAGACGCGAATCGCCATTGCGGTGGTTGGCCGTGCGGCTTTCGTAGGTGTCGTCCGGGTGATCGAACCAACGCGGGGTTTTCCCTCCGGTGAGCGAGGCAGCGGAGGTGTGGTTGAGGCCCACGAATTTGTGGTTGTCACGAGGGTGCCAAGGGAAGGCGTAGATGCGGTAGAAACCGAGGATGTGATCGATACGGAAGATGTGAAAAATTTCCGTGAGGCTGGCGATGCGTTGCTGCCACCAGGAGTAGTTGTCTTTGGCCATGGCTTCCCAGTCATAGAGAGGGATGCCCCAGTTTTGTCCCCATTCGTGGATGAATGGGTTTGTCGAGGAGTAACCTTCGGGTGGTGTGCCGCCGAACCAATCGGTTTTAAAAAGGGAGCGGTTGAAAAAGACGTCCACGGAATGGAAAGCGATGCCGATCGGGACGTCGCCCTTGAGTTTGACACCTTTGGAATCGGCGTAGGCACGTAGCGCGCGCCACTGGCGAAAGCAGAGCCACTGGACGTATGCGAAGTATTCGAGCCGTGAGTCGATGTGTGTGGCTTGTTTTTTCCGGAGTTCTGTTAGAAACATACATGCGGATTCGGGATCGCGGCAGTTTTCCGACCACATGTCCCAGTGGAGGTCGGGACCGTTCAGCTCGATGAGCAACTTGAAATCGCAGTAGTTGCCGAGCCAGTGAGCGTTTTCCGTGCGGAAGCGTTTGAATTCGTTGATTTGGGAAGGAGAGGCATCAGCGGTGAAGCGGGAATACGATATATCTAGTAGATGATTTTTCGTGGCTCGGACGGCAGGATAATGGATCAAATGGGAGGAAAGGGCTGAGCCGAGGGAAGTGCGCGCGGTATCGATTTCGGCTTGGGTGATGAAAGGTATGTGAGGCGGATCGAAGCAAAGATAGATCGGGTCGATCGCGATGGAGGAGATGCCCGAGTAGGGGCTTTCTTCGGTCCCGTTTTCATTGATCGGGAGGAGTTGGAGGAAGCCGACCTTGTATTCCGCCGCCCAGTCGATCCAGTGCTGGATACCGAGAGTATCGCCAATGCCGAGATCCGCTTGGCGACGTGTGGAGAATGTTGGGATAAGGATGCCGGTTGTTTTCACTGGGGAGACTCTAGCAAGCAGGTGGGGTGCCGGAAGGATGAAAATACTTGGGAGATAAAGTTTGGCGAATTGATTCAGGGCTGGTGTTGGCGGGGAGATTCAGGTAGGAAAATTGTCCATTGTTCAGCCAACCCATGCCCGCACCTGACTCCGTCATCAAGCTTTGCGAAATTTTCGCAGATCACCGCGAGCACTTCCGTTCGGGCAACTACAATGAGTTCCAGCTCCGTAAACAATTTCTCGATCCGTTTTTTGAAGCGCTCGGTTGGGACATGGCGAATTCCCAAGGACTCGCCCCGCAATACCGCGATGTCATCCATGAGGATGCCATCAAGATCGGACCGCATGTGAAGGCTCCGGATTACGCATTTACCATACACGGCCAGCGGAAATTCTTTCTCGAAGCAAAAAAGCCGTCGGTGAACATCAAGATGGATATCGCTCCGGCATATCAGCTCAGGCGCTACGCATGGTCTGCGAAGCTTCCGCTCTCCATTCTCTCTGACTTTGAGGAATTTGCGATTTACGATACCCGCGTGAAGCCCGCGCCAAGTGATCCGACATCCAAGGCACGGATATTCTATTGCACTTACGAGCAGTATTCTGAGAAATGGGATGAGATCGCAGCCATTTTCTCACGCGATGCCATTCTCAAAGGATCGTTCGACAAATACGCGGATTCCACGAAGAGGAAGAAGGGAACCGCCGAGGTGGATACGGCGTTTCTTGAGGAGATTGAACGCTGGCGTGATTTGCTGGCGCGAAATTTCGCACTTCGTAATCCATCGCTTACGGTTCGTGATCTGAATTTCGCAGTCCAGAAAACGATCGACCGTATTGTATTTCTTCGTATTTGTGAGGATCGTGGCACGGAGGATTATGGCAGGTTACGCGTAGTCGCCAATGGCGCACAAACCTATCAGCGATTGCTGGAGATTTTCCGAGCGGCTGATGCCCGCTACAACTCCGGACTTTTCCATTTTTCAAAGGAAAAAAGCCAAGCCGAAGAGCCGGATACTTTGACGCCCCATCTCGCGCTCGATGACAAATCGCTCAAGGACATCATCGCTCACCTTTACTATCCGGACAGCCCTTACGAGTTCTCGGTTTTGCCCGCGGATATCTTGGGCTCGGTCTATGAGCGGTTTCTCGGGAAAACGATTCGATTGACCGACGGGCATCAAGCCAAGATCGAGGAGAAACCCGAGGTTCGTAAGGCTGGTGGCGTCTATTATACGCCGTGCTACATCGTGGAATACATCGTCCAGAACACACTTGGAAAACTTCTCACGCCTGATGCAAACAAGCCGATGTCGCTGTCTGATGCCGCGAAGCTCAAGGTCGTCGATCCCGCTTGCGGCTCCGGTTCCTTTCTTATTGTTGCGTATCAATTTTTACTCGACTGGCATCGCGACCGCTATTGCGAAAATGTTGAAAAATGGAGCAAGGGTAAAAACGCAACGCTCTACCAATCGAAAGGTGGCGAATGGCGTCTCACGACCAGTGAGAAAAAACGCATCCTGCTCAACAACATCCATGGCGTGGATATCGATGCCGCCGCCGTGGAAGTAACCAAACTTTCCCTGCTTCTCAAGGTGCTCGAAGGTGAAACGGGCGAGATCGCCCAGCGTGATTTCATCAAGGAGCGCGAGCGTATCCTTCCTGACCTCGCCAACAATATCAAATGCGGCAACTCGTTGATCGGCCCCGATTTCCATGATCAGCCAGAAATGGACTTACTCGACGACGAAGCTCGCTACCGTGTGAATGTCTTCGATTGGAAAACCGCATTCCCTGAGGTTTTCAAGCAGGATGGCTTCGATTGTGTAATAGGCAATCCGCCTTACGTGCGGATCCAAGCGATGAAAGAATGGGCACCTATCGAGGTGGAAATGTATAAGAAAGCCTACCGCTCCGCCGCTTCAGGAAACTACGATCTCTATGTTGTTTTCGTGGAGAAGGCTCTGCAACTCATCAATGCGAAGGGTCGGACAGGCTTCATCCTTCCACACAAATTTTTCAACGCGCAATATGGTCGCAACCTTCGGGAATTGATTGCCGAGGGACGTCATCTTTCCGAGATTGTTCATTTCGGACATCATCAGGTCTTCACCGGTGCGACCACCTATACGTGTTTGTTGTTCCTTGACCGTGAATACAAGTCGTTCTGCCCGTTCGTGAAAGTTCATGATTTGGAGGCTTGGAGGAGCCGGATTGATGAAGTGAGGAAAATCAAGGACACGTCAGGATCCAGCTTTGCCGAGGAACAGGCTATCTATCGAATCCACCAGCCTGAGATCGATGAAGTCGTTACCATTGGCAATATTCCGCTCTCACAATTAGGGGGCAATGATTGGAACTTTGGTGTGGGAGGGCTTGCCAAGCTGATGGAGAAACTTCAGGGCTTTCCGGTGAAGCTTGGGGATATCTCACGCTTGTTTGTGGGTATCCAGACGGATGGAGACGCGATTTTCATTCTTCATGATGCGAAAGAGGGAGCCAAATCAACCGAGGCATATTCAAAGGCTTTGGATTCCCGAGTTGTAATCGAGAATTCAGCGCTGCGCCATCTTTTGAAGGGTTCAGTTAATATGGATCGATATGAAATCAAGGACGACGGCAAACGTTTGATTTTTCCTTATAAAGCTGATTCGCCAAACGAACTGATGGCGATGGAACTGATGGAACATAAACAGCCCAAAGTTTTCCGATACCTTAGGCAACTGGAGCGCATACTAAAGAAACGTGGCAAGGGGACGCTTGGAAGTGCGTGGTATGGCTACGTTTACAAAAAGAATCATGCAAGGCTTGTAGGTCCAAAAATTCTTTGTCCTGCGATCGCGAGGGGTGCTGCCTTCGCTTATGACTCCACCGGAGATTTCTTTTTTACCGGTAGCGGCAGCGGAGGAGGTGGTGCTTATGGCATCCGACTCAATGATGATCAAAAAATCTCTCTTACTTGGTTGTTAGGTCTCCTTAATTCAAAACTTGCTGATCGTTTTTTCAAGTTAAACAGCACGCCTTTTCGAGGTGGATGGATTGCTTTGACAAAACAGCACATCGAGGTTTTTCCAATACGCATCATCGACTTCAAAAATAAAACCGCTGTAGAGAAGCACGACCGTATGGTTGTCCTTGTGGAAAGAATGCTATCGCTCGTTTCAAGGCAACGTGTGGAGGCGAACCCGCAGGTGGCGGCGCAGATGAAGGCTCAAATCGCCGCTACCGACCGCCAGATTGACCTCTTGGTATATGAACTGTATGGACTTACCGATGATGAAATCGCGCTGGTGGAGGGAGGTTGATTTTGAATACTTACAGAAAAATCATGAAGCATAAAAAAGTGGATTTCCGATACAGTGGCAGAGTCTTGCTATCCGCTCTTTTCATTTTCACGGCGTCGTGTGCAATGGCGGTGGCTGAGGAAGAGCCACTGTATGACATTGTTGTTTACGGTGATTCATCGGGTGCGGTAACGGCGGCGATGGATGCGAAGAGGCGGGGGTATTCTGTGATTCTTTTGAATCCTTCGGGGTTCCCCGGAGGCATGAGCGCCAGTGGTCTCGGCGCGACGGATTTTTTGGGGAGGCAGAATACGTTCGGTGGCATTGCGGCTGAGTTTTATCAAGGTGTCGCGGCGGCCTACGGGAAGGATTTCGTGCGGAGTTTTGAGCCGAAGGTGGGGCTTCAGGTTTTTAAGAAAATGCTCGCTGATGCGGAAGTTGAGGTGGTTTACAATGAATTGTTAGATCGTGATGGCGGTGTGAAGATGAATGGCAAACGCATAGAGTCGATCACCATGCTGAGCGGCAAAACATATCGTGGTAAGATGTTTATTGATGCGACGTATGTCGGCGATCTGATGGCGGCGGCGGGCGTGACTTACACGGTTGGTCGCGAGCCGGAGAGCCAATATGGTGAGGATATGGCTGGTGTGAGGCGTGGAGATACCAACCCACGCATCCATTATACACAGCGTGATAAGGATCACTTTATCAAGGATGTAGATCCCTACGTAAAAGCTGGCGATCCTAGTAGTGGCTTGCTGCCTTATGTATTTAAAATCGAGGGGCTCAGCAACGGCCAAGGCGATAAAAAAATCCAGGCCTACAACTATCGTGTCTGTCTCACCACCGACCCAGAACTTCGTATTCCTATGGAAAAACCAGAGGGCTACAAAGAGATCGATCACGAACTCTTGTTACGAAATTTCGATGCCGGAGATCCTCGTCTACCAGCACTTATCGAACCTCTTGAGGGCACTGGATCAAAGGTCGATTGGAACAACATGCACGCCGTTGGTTCCGACCATCCCGGTGCGAACTATGAATATCCTGAAGCCACCTATGAACGCCGTAGCGAGACTGAGAAGCAGCATGAAACCTACATCCGCGGATTCCTTTGGACGATGTCTAACAGCCCGCGCGTGCCGGAGGAGATACGTAAAAAAACCGCTGCCTATGGTCTGCCGAAAGATGAGTTCACCGACAACGGCGGCTGGCCGTGGATGATTTACATACGCGAGGCACGTCGCATGGTGGGCGACTACGTTATGACCCAGCACGATTGCGAAGGCAAAAAGTCCGCGCCCGACCCTATCGCGCTTGGTTCCTTTGGTATGGATTCGCACTGCGTCCAGCACATCGTGACAGACAAGGGCACGGTGCAGAATGAAGGCGTTATTTGGCGTGTGCCACCAAAGCCGTATGGCATTTCCTATCGGTCGATCATTCCGAAAGAGAGCGAGTGTGAAAATCTTTTCGTGCCGATTTGTCTGTCCACCTCGCACGTTGCTCACGGCTCGATTCGCATGGAGCCGGTGTTCATGGCTCTCTCACAAAGCGCAGCGATCGCTGCCAGTGTGGCGATTGAGAAAAACGTTTCCGTGCAGAAAGTTGATTATGCCGAGCTGAGAGAAAAGTTGGTGGATGCAAAACAGATTGTGGAGTTCAAGAAAACCCGAGGTGCCGATAAATAAGTTGGCAAGAGGATTGGCTTGTGTTGGCGCGAGCTGAATCTCGCGGTCCGGGTAGATTAGCTTTCGAAGTAGGTGTAGCCGCCTAGGCCGTCGCGGTAGAGGTCCATGATTTCTTTGCGTTCTTTGGGAGAGATGCGGCCGTCGTTGACGGCTTTTTCTGCGAAGTTGCGGAATTTGGCGATGAGTTCTTTGGGGTCGAACTCGACGTAGGTGAGGACGTCGGCAACGGTGTCGCCTTCGACTTCGTGGGTGTAGACGGGCTTGCCGTTTTCGAGGTGGACGCCGACGACGTTGGTATCGCCGAGGAGGTTGTGGAGGTCGCCTAGGGTTTCCTGGTACGCACCGACGAGGAAGACGCCGATGTAGTAGGGTTCGTCCGGTTTGAGTTCGTGGAGGGGGAGGATTTTGGCGACGTCTTCTTTGTCGATGAAGCGGTCGATTTTGCCATCGCAGTCGCAGGTGATGTCGGCGAGGACGGCGCGATGTTTTGGTTTTTCATCGAGGCGGTGGATGGGCAGGACAGGGAAGAGTTGGTCGATGGCCCAGGAGTCCGGGAGGGACTGGAAGAGGGAGAAGTTTCCGTAGTAGAAATCGGCAAGGCCGTTGGAGAGTTCGAGGAGTTCCTCGGGGACGTCGTCCATGTCGGAGATCAATTTGGAGATACGGGTGAGGATGTGCCAGTACCATGCCTCGGCGAGGCCGCGTTCGCGAAGGGTGGCTGCGCCGTAGAGGAACATGGCGCGGACTTGGTCGCGGTAGTAGACCGCATCGTTCATGGATTCCTGGAGGTTTTTTTTAGTGAGCTCTTTATTGACGTGGAAGAGGTTGACGAGGTTTTGGGGAGCCTTTTCCGGCATGACGGGTTCTTCGTCCGTGGTTTGAGCGGAGGTGACGTCGAGGATGTTGAAGACGAGGACGGAGTAGTAGGAGACGACGGCGCGGCCGGACTCGGAGATGATTTCGGGATGTTTCACGCCGACGCGATCGCATTGTTGGGCGATGACTTCGACGATGTCGGTGCAGTATTCCTGGATGGAGTAGTTGCAGGAGGAAGCGAAGTTGGTGTGAGAGCCATCGTAATCGACTGCCATGCCGCCGCCGATGTCGAGGACGCCCATGGGAGCGCCTTCTTTGACGAGGTCGCAATAGACGCGGACGGCCTCGGTGCAGCCTTCGCGGATGGCGGCGATGTTGGGGATTTGGGAGCCTTGGTGGTAGTGGAGCATTTTCAGGCAGGGGAGGTGGCCGGATGCTTTGAGGGAATCGACGACGCCGATGACTTGTGCGGCGTTGAGGCCGAAGACGGATTTATCGCCTGCGGATTCCTGCCAGTGGCCGGAGCCTTTGGTGGAGAGGCGGATGCGGATGCCGAGGTTGGGGAGGACGCCGATTTTGCGGGAGCGTTCGAGGATGAGGTCGAGCTCGGTGGGCATTTCGAGAACGAGCATGATTTTCATGCCCATTTTTTGTGAGTGGAGGGCGAGGTCGATGAATTCCTCGTCTTTGTAGCCGTTGCAGATGATGTAGGCCTCTGGGTCGTGCATGTGTGCGAGGGCGGCGATGAGCTCGGGCTTGGAGCCGGCCTCGAGGCCGTAGTGGTAGCGTTTTCCGAACTCGGCGATTTCCTCGATGACTTGGCGTTGTTGGTTGACCTTGATGGGGTAGACGCCGCGGTAGGTGCCGCTGTATTTGGTGATTTTGATGGCTTGGTAGAAGGCTTCGTTGATTTCCGTGATGCGGGAGTGGAGCAGGTCGCGGAAGCGGAGGAGGACGGGGAGGTGGGTGCCGCGGTCGCGGAGGCCCTCGACGATGTCGTGGAGGGAGACTTTGATGGTGTCTGAGTCGTCTTCCAGTTTCACGGTGACGTGGCCGTGTTTGTTGATGCTGAAAAAGTTGTGTCCCCATGCGTTGACTCCGTAGAGCTCGGCAGATTTTTCGGGAGACCATGATTTGGATGGTTTGGACTTGGTAGGTCTGGCGGTTGTTGTGGGTGGTGGGGTCACGGGGTGGAAAGATGCACGGTGGGGGATATGTTTCAACCTTGAATCGGTAAGAATAGAGGAGTTATGGGTTATGAGTTATTGATTATTGGAGAATTTAGGTTTGTGAGGGGTGTGGAGGAGGTGTCATGGTGGGGGGAGATATGCAGGAGAAGATCGATGGGTTTGTGAGATATTTGGCGATTGAGAAGGGGCTTTCGGATGCTTATCAGATTTCGGTGGGGAGGACTTTGGGAGAACTGGCGCGGTGGATGGAGAAGGGTGGTTTGGATTTGGTGAATGTGGGGACGGATGAGTTGGTGGGGCATTTGGAGAGTTTGAAGGTGCGGGGGTTGGGGGCTTCGACGCGGCGTTTGGTGATGGTGCATTTGAAGATTTTTTTCCGATGGCTGGCGGCGGGAGGGGTGATTGCTATGGATCCGGCGGAGCCTTTGGTGGCGGCAAGGGGGGAGAAGCTGCTGCCGTACACTTTATCGGCGGGGACGATCCAGCAGTTGTTAGAAAGTATTTCCAAGGATGAGTTGTTAGGGCGGCGGGATCGGGCGATTCTGGAGCTATTTTATTCGTCGGGGTTGAGGCTTTCCGAGTTGTGTGCGGCGAGGCTGGAGTGGCTGGATGAGACCGAAGGTTTTTTGAGGGTGGTGGGCAAGGGTTCGAAGACGCGGTTGGTGCGTGTGGGTGGAGAGGCGATGCAGGCGATCGGGGATTATGTGGCGAACGAGCGTCCGGCTTTGGTGAAGAGGAAGACTTCCTCGCATATTTTTCTAGGGATACGGGGTGCGGCGCTGACGACGGAGCGGGTGAGGCAGATTGTGAAGAAGAGGGCGCGTATGGCGGGTATTGAATCACGGATGTATCCGCATTTGTTGCGTCATTCGTTTGCGACGCATTTGTTAGAGGGGGGCGCGGATTTGCGGGTGATCCAGGAGCTGTTGGGTCATGCGGATATTGCGACGACGCAGATTTACACGCATGTGAATGCGAAGGGGTTGAAGGATTCGCATA
>JBGSRM010000277.1:0-19154 GCA_041737575.1 Akkermansiaceae bacterium | reverse complement strand
TGTTCAAATTCTATTTTGGATTTTCACAGAAGGTAACGGAGGAAACGAAGGGGCCTTCGCTCTTTTGAATTTCGCAGAGTTTTGCTAATTTATCGTTGAGAATGGAGAGATGGGACATCCTTCGTTCTCTTTGTTTGCTTCTGTTCAAATTCTTTTTTGGATTTTCACAGAAGGTAACGGAGGAAACGAAGGGGCTTCGCTCAAATTTACTGTAGATCTATATCTGGATCGGCACATTCAAAGTTGGATGTGTCTCTATTCGCACCAGGCAAAATCAACCGATGTATTCCGTCTATTGCCCTCATCTCATTGAAATTGATGAGTAGTCCTATGGGGATATTCATAAGCCTCATGTAGCTGAGGAGTTGTGCTTTGTGAATCGGGAGAATCATTGCAACCGACTTGGCCTCGATGAGTATACAGTCTTCTACCAAGATATCCAACCGGAGTTCTTCTTTTCTGATAAAGCCCTTATAGGAAATTTCGACAGGCTTTTGGTTCACGTAGGATAGGTTTCGTAGGTCTAATTCCTTGGTTAGGCACCATTCGTAGATCGACTCGATTAATCCCGGACCTTTATCGCGGTGGACTTCAATGGCTGCGCCGATAATCACTTCTGAAAGTCGATCAGCTTGCTGATACATGGGATGCATTGATTCAGGGGACTTTCACAGAAGGTAACGGAGGAAACGAAGGGCTTGCGCGCATTTGAATTTTGCTGGGGTCTGCTGATTTCTCGTAGAGGATCGAGAATGGAGAGATGGAACCAACTTCGTTCTCTTTGTTTGCTTCTGTTCATTTTTTTAGGGGGGATTTTTACAGAAGGTACAAAGGAAACGAAGGGGTTTCACGTAATCACTTTTGCTCAATTTATCTGTTTGATGTTTGGTAGAGGCATTGAGTATATAGGGCTGGGATATTCTTCGTTCTCTGTGTTAGCTTCTGTGAAAAAGCTCAGTTCATTCAGGTTCAAAATTGGAAATAGATGAAGCCTTGCGGCGCGCCCGGGTTTGTGAGGAGGAGGAAGATCATGATGCCGTGCATAGCCGCTTCAATCGGAGAGCGTGCGATTTTTTTAGCGAAGTGTTCGCGGTGCTCACGCAGCCAGCCCCAGGTGTGGTAGAGGACGATGGCGGAACCGTAAAAAAGTAATGAGAATATCGGTGGGCCGGAGAAGCCGGATTTCATGGATGCGACACCCTTGAAGAAAGCCACGATGCTTGCCAGATCGGGCATCATGAAGGTGAGCCAGAGGGCGGTGACGAGGTGAAAAGTGATAAACCACTTTAAGAGGCCAGAAGCCAGAGACCAGAGGCCAGAGGGAAGAGGCTTGATTGACGATTGATCATTGTCGATTTTTGATTTTTTATTTTCAGACTCCTGAATCTGGTTTCTGGTTTCTGGTTTGTGGCGTCTTGAAATAAGCCGTTCTGCGGCAAGGAACAGACCATGAAGCGAGCCCCACAGTGCGAATTTCCAGGCGGCTCCGTGCCAGAGGCCGCCGAGGAACATGACGAGGAAGAGGTTGAAGTAGGTGCGTCCGCTGCCCTTGCGGTTGCCGCCGAGGGGGATGTAGAGATAGTCGCGAAGCCATGATGATAAGGAAAGGTGCCAGCGGCGCCAGAACTCGGTGATGCTGGTGGAGAGGTAGGGAAAATTGAAATTGGGGGGGAGTTTGTATCCGAACAAGGCACCGAGTCCGATGGCGATGAGGGAGTAGCCTGCGAAGTCAGCAAAGATTTGGAAGCTGTATCCATAGAGCAGGGACATGAGGTTGATCGGTCCCGTGCCAGCCAATTCGGTTCCGTTAACGCTAAGATAGATCGTTTGCTCGGCAAGGTTGTCAGCGACGAAGATTTTGAGAAAAAATCCGGTGATCAGGCAACGACGGACAGTGATCCAGTCGATGTCAGTAAACCGCTTGGCTCCTATTTGATCGACAAACTCGTGCGCCTTGACGATAGGACCGGCTACGAGTTGAGGAAAGAATGCGATGTAGAATGAGGTGTCGCGGATGGAGACGGCTCTGGCTTTGCCTCGAGCGGAGAGTTTCTCGGCGGTATTGGAACTGATGTCGCTCCGCCAGACATCGACGACAAGCGAAATGCCTTGGAAAGTGTAGAAGGAAATACCGACGGGCAAAGGGATGGCTTTGAGCCATTCCTTGCAGGGAGCAGAGAGCAAGGAGCTTGGAAAAAGATCCGAGAAGAAGCCTGCGTATTTGAAGAAGGCGAGGAAGGCGAGGTTGAGGACTACAGTGGCGCAAAGCCAGGTCCTGGCTTTGTCATTTTGAATTTTGGATTTTGAATTTTGAATGTCGTCATCTCTGGTCGCTGTTTGCTCGCTGTTCTCAAACACGGCCGAGCGTGGCGGCACGACCCTACCTTTCCAGAAAAGGATTCTCTCCACCGCGATTGCGTTGAGCAGGCATGATGCAGAGAGCAGGATGAGCAGGCATGGCTCGTTCCATGCGTAAAAGAGAGCACTGGCTACGAGTAGCAGAGTCACCTGCCACGTCTTGAGATGCAGTCCCGGCATCGGCACTTGGTAGAGCGCGAAGGTGACGACGAGCAGGATTAGAAATTCCCAGGAGTTGAAGAGCACGCTATGTTAATTTTGGATTTTGAATTCTAAATTTTTAATGAAAGAGGATGGCTGCCTAGAGTCGGAATTCCTCGAATCAGCTTTGGCTCAAAGGCTGGGATTCCAAGATATGGAGGATCGTTTTAGCGACGGCGGGACCGGTGAGCAGGTTGGACCAATGTGTGGAGCGAAGGGGCGCCGCTTTGGATTGGGGGTCGAATCGGGAGACTTCGAGGGTTAATGCGTCCAGAAGATCAGCGGTGCGGTGTGATACTGCGATGGTGCCGGAGTCCTGTTGCGTGAACCAGGCGGTGGATGCGAGCAGGGGATGACGCGGCACAACCACACGGCACCCGCAGCAAACCGCCTCAGCAGAGGCGATGTGGTAGGATTCATATCGCGACGCACAGAAAATTAACGCCGCATCCAGATACCTTTCGCGCAAAGCGATGCGATCCATTTGAGGCGTGAATATCAGATTGGATGGCAGCGCATTCAACCGGAATTTCTCCGGCAATTCGTTAGCACCACGTCCGATGATTTCGAAAGTCCAGTCAGTATGGCTTTTGCAGAATGCCAGTGCGACCTTGAGGGTGAGTTCCGGATTCTTTTGATGCCAATCCTCCTGATTCCAGCGCCCTACGCAAATGACGGATTTTGTTTTGCTTCTGCCATCGTAATTCATGGATGCGGGCACAGCGTGGGGGATCACTTGAATCCGTGATGAGAGGTGGCCACGCTTTAACGCTGTGACATATTCGTGGATCGAATTCCGAGCCTGAGGTGAAACCACCGCGATGACATCGGCCTCCTCCAGCATGTCCAGACGCTTTGATTCAAAAAGCGAGGGAAAGAGATCTCTTGCCATGCGCGCCGTTAAACGCGCTTTGGCCATCATTGGCTGAGGTCCGGCAATCAAGCCAGACAAGCTGATCCACCAGCGTTTGAAATCGGAGTAAGGGGTGTTGATGCCGGCGGAGTCCAGATTCTGAATGAGAAATATTCCCGCCTCACGGATGGCTCTTGCGATCGCGATATAACGCGGATCACCCCATGCGTAGATAACCACGAAGTCAAGTTGATGATTCCGCCACCATTCGGGAGATTCCATGGACGGAAACGATGCCCTTAGAACCCCTCCTGCATCGATGCCCGATTGCGGGCCCGGCATGATGCACATGCAGTCGATGCCAGCATCGCAGAGACTGCTGCATAGCAGTCCCGTGTCGCGGCCCCAGAAATGGGGATCGGAAGGGAAATTGATCGGGGTGCAGGTTGCGGCTCTAAGCATGATCGTTAGTCGCGTCTCTTGAAAATCATGAGGTTGTCATCGTAGTCTGATAACATACGGCCTGAAAATATAACGCGTATCTTTTCCACGGTTTGCTCGCAGTAGTCCATATCCTGTTTCTTAAATTTATTTGGTGCTTCAAGATAATGTAATGTCATGAAACAGGGAAAGTTTAGGCTTTGCTACCTGTGGTATGCGGTCGAACTGGTGGAGGATAGCGACCTTGGTTCCGTCATTGGCCAGCACGTTGCTGTCAATATCAAGCGATAACGGATCCCCGTGCCCCATGGTGTTGCAGAGTGGATTGCCGTTTCCAAAAAGAACGCTGCCATCGATTTTGTTTAGATGGAGAATTTCATTATGGACTGCCTGATCCACACCGGCAACGGGGGTCATCATCTCTACCTTCTGCAATCCATGAAGCATGAGGTCGAGATAGCGCATCATTGCTTCGCTAGTCCCCAAGGTGACGCCCGCACAGCTGACCTCTTTGTCATACAGGGTTGGATCGACACGATCACCGAATGCTTCCGCGAGCCATTTGCGATTCACTCCGTCTCCCAAAAGAATGATTTCCAGAAAGGAAACGATGTTGCCGGGGAGAGGGGATTCGAAGGGATTCCGTTGGAAGCAGACATCACGGATATCCGTGATCATCGCGTGACTGTATTGGTCAAGGTTGTCGCAGAGGTAGTTTTGAAAGTGTGCGAATCGTGCGCACATGATGTTGAAGATTCGTTTGGCGATCCAGCGGCGCAGGCGGGCAGAGGGAAGAATGCGGAATAGCAATCGCCAAGGTTTCCAGCCGGGAATTAGAAAAACATTTCTGAGATGGAACAAGGGAAGCCAAACCGGTATGACCCGGGTGCCTTTCGCTGTGATTTGATTGATGGTTTCCTGTGAAAGTCGGGAGGCAAAAACGACCACATCGCCATTGTAGCCTACTGCCTTCAATGAATTGAAAAACACACTGATTTCAGCCCAGGAGTAACCGTAGGCGAAAGTCATGATCAGGTTTTTTTTTGGTGATTGGGACATTGCTGGGGACGTATTCGGCGATATGGCTCAGGAATGGGATTTTCCAAATGCCAGTTCTTTGTAGATTTCCGTGAATTTCGAGGCGGTTAGTGAGGGCTGGAATGATGAGCGGTCTTCATCATGCCGACCGCGCCCGAGAGACACGGCGCGTTCGTAGGAAGTCATGACGGAATCCAGTGCCGAGCGCAGCGGCTGTGGTTCGAGTGGATTGACAATCAAGCCGTTCGATTCGTGGTGGATGTAGTCGCGGACACCACCATGAGTGCTGCCTACGATGGGCAAGCCTACGACACGGCATTCCTTGACGACGGTCGGCCCTGTATCAGCACGGGTAGGCACGACAACACACCACGCGCGTTGGATGTAAGGTAAAAGATCCTGCCATTTCATCATGCCGAGGAATTCGCAGCCATCGAGTCCCGATTGTTTGATTTCCATGCCAAGCGTCTCATCACCAGCCAACAAGACTTTCCAATTCCGTTCACCGGGCAGTTTCAAAGAATCGATCAAGACATCGATTCCTTTGCGATATCCACCGCCACCGATGTATAAGACAAAAGGTTCCTTAGGATCGGGTGACCACGTGGTGTTGAAAAACGATTCGTGAATTCCATAATCCACCACACGACAGTCCGCCTTTTCATGGAGTTCGAGAACACGCTCCCTAGCCCATGGCGACTCTGCGGTGACAATATCAGCGGCTTGGATGAACTTTGGCTCCATGGACACCATTTTGTTCCATCGCCATTCGTTAGGAAGACCGCCGATGTGCTTGTAGTAGTTCAGCGCACCCTGGAGCGAAAATACCTTGGGGCCTGAAAAATCGAAAAGTGCGGGTGGGTAGGGCATTTCAGCACCCCATGCGTGGATCACATCAGGTCGGATATTTGCAAGCAGTTTGCGGAATGACCATCGGATGGGTAGATAATTTGTCAGCAGGTCGACGGATCTGGGCAGGCACGGCATCTCATGGAATGTTTGGTTCCCTTTGGAAAGGGTTTTGAGCTGTTTGGTGGATTTGCTGGCGATAATCCAGTGGATTTCGAGATCCGTATGCTTCTCAAAGGCTTGGGCGAGCTGTGGAAGCCATGTGCAGCCTTGGCCGCCACCACGACCCGTGGATCCGCTAGTGAGGGCGGTGAGCGGGAAGTCGGCTAGGATGGCGATGCGGAGCATGTGGAGGAAAAGCTGAAAGTTGAAAATAGAAAGCAGTTGGAGAAAAGCTGAGATGGGAAAGCTGAAAGGCGAAATACAAAATGCGCTCAAGCACCTGACTTAAATTTCAACTTTCTGCTTTTCTTACCACCACCGCCGGATTTCCTGCTGCGATGCAATCTGCCGGAATATTCTTGGTCACCACCGAGCCTGCTCCAATCACTGCGCGGTCACCGATGGTGACACCTTTTAGGATGATGCTATTGGTGCCGATGAAGACATCGTCGCCGATGGAGATGGGACGAGTGGCGCAGTCATCGCAGCCGCGTGGGCCGCGGCGGACTTCGGCATTGAGCGCGTGAAAGTCGTGGTCGAAAATCCGGACGTTGCCCCCGATGTTGCAGTGTTTTCCTATTTTGACACCGGAACGGGAGGATATGACTACGGATGAGGCCCCGGTATGGTCGCCTATTTCAATTTTTCCGCCTTCCCACGTGTGGAGTATAACTGGTCCGGAGAGTCCCACCCGGTTGCTGCGCCAATGTGAGAGCAGCGTTACGTGATTGCCGATGATGATGCTTCGCGAGGCACGAGCTTTGATGTGGACTGATCCGCTGGAGCGGAATTTCCTGCCAATCTGACAACCTTGGAATGCGGCGCTCAATCTTGTTCTGCACGTCGAAAGACCGATGTTGGCGAGGATGTTCACCACATCGTAAGCCGAATAGATTTTGTTGAAAACATTGCGCATGTAGAAGTCGGGATAATTGAAAATCAGATGGGTGAGAGAGAATGATTTCTGAGAGGAAACGGAAGGCTCTGAATATTCTGGCAGAAGCATGTCAGCTCCAATTTTTCTCAAGATCCCGGATCGCTTTTTTACTTCGCCAAGCCGGGTTTGTCATTGCTGCGGAAAGTTTACGAAGGTGATTTTCGTAGGCGGGTGCAACGCGCGGATTGGGGTGTTTTTGAAGACGAGAGATGTATCGCTTGCGCATGAGCGGGATACTAGCCAGCAAGCAATCCCTGAAGTGGCGGAATACCCCAGTGATATGACCACGCATTCCAAGCTGAAGAGGCAGTCTTGGCCGAATGAACCGCCGATGGAACGCGTACCATGCGCGGTACATCGGAATTGGAGACCAGTGATTCCATGGTTTGCGCATGGTGATGTAGTGGATGTTGGCATCTCCCGGAATACCGTCCGCGGAACAGGATTGGTTCCAAAACCCGGGCAGCGGGCCGATCCGTCCCCTGAGAACAAAATTAAGCAAGGTCTGATCCCATGCCTGTAGTTTGTCCTCATATCCTTTCACGCAGCGAAAAGCCTGCTCTTCCACGTTTTCCCGCCTCCATGCCTCCAGATCGATCATCAGAAATCCGCCATTGTAGTAAAGGTAAGCATCCGCCTCGGCGGAGGAGATGAATGGACAATCGACGGAAAGTTTTTTTCGTTCGCCGCTAGTGGAACAAAGATCGGGAGTGGCCAGCATGAGGTTCGGCGCGATCTTCCTGTCCCAAATTTCGGACAAATCTCTCAATACTAGAAAATCGGCGTCGATATAGATCGCTCTGTCCTCAGGAACCAAGGAACTGATAAGCAGGCGTGCGTATGTCGAGTGGCCACCGCCATAATCGGGGCGCATTCCCCCGAAGCAATGATCCTGAACCTTTCGGAAAATGATCTGGCAGTCATCGCGAAGAGAGGACATGAGATCCAGAAGAGCGGCTTGATTTTCAAGACTCAGGCCGGTATCGAGAACATAGATGCGGATGGGAATGGAGCGTGAACTCGAAAAAGCGGCACTCATGAGTGTCACGCAAAGGCCTTGGAAATAGGGCTCGTTTGAGGCGGTGACTATGACGATTCTGTTGGCCTGCATGATGGTGGGAAGTCACTGTTTTTGTGCATATTCTCACAAGGAGCCGATTCAATCAGGCATGCTTTGCCTCGATCATCTTGAATACCTCGTCGATCCGACGATGAAATGCCGGGATACCAAGTTGGTTCTCAAGATTTCCATGGGGTATGTGATAACCGTTTTGAATTCGTTCCCACCATGACACTGCCGCCGTGGCGATTGCTTCGGCATCACGCAATGGCACGATGGATCCGTTCACTCCCTCTTCAATGTAGTCATTCGCACCCGTATGGGATGTTAGAATCGCGGGGAGGCCGCACGCCATGGCTTGAATTGCAGTTCTGACTAGACCCTCTTCGAGTGACGGGAGAATGAATACATCCGCTTCGCGAAGCCGCTGCGCAAGGGCTTCCTGTGGCAGGTAGCCGCTCCACTCGATTGGAAGATCCGAGTAATCGCGTTTAAGAAGATCTTCCACCGGCTTGTTGAGGGTGCGGGTGAGCAGCAATCGGGCGTTGGGAATGCGGTCGCGTATTCTTCGGAACGCTTCCAGCAGGTAAGGTGCTCCTTTGCGAAGGGAAAGTCCGCCGGTATTGATGATCGTGAAAGGCCGTTCTGGAGGACGTGGCGAGGAGTCCGCTTTGAAGCAGGAAAGATCGACAGGATAAAATGTTCGCAGTATCTGGTCGTGAGAAAATCCACGCTCAAGGAATGAGTTGGCAACAAAAGCGCTGGGTGCCAGGACATAATCCACATCCTTCATCATCGCCAGCGATCTGCGGTAATGCCACTCCGGTATAGGAGGGCGGCGGATGCCCCACTTGCGGTGCTCTTCTCCGACGATTTTCCAGAAATTTTCCGGATGGGAATTGCCGCCGTCAAGAAACGTAAGTCCCCCTTGTATCCTCGCTTTCCGAAAACATTCATTCGCGTATCCATAGCTTGAGAACACCCAGTCTCCGGGTAGTAGCTTGCGGGCGGCCCAGCGGTCGAAGGCAGGATAAAGGGCGAAGCGGAATGACTCGGCATTTTCGCCGTGGGTTGCCAACTCGGCCAGTCTGGCCAGTCTCCCGTAAAGCGGATGCAATTTCGTTCTTTCCGCTGGAACGCCCGGATAGCCTTGTCTCTTCCATAGCAAGCTCAGGCGAAGTCTGCCGGTTTGATCTAACAGGCGGTTGTATTCCCTGTAGTAATCGGTTCGAAAGGGTGTGACGCTAACGATTCGCCTCTTGGAGGGTTCAGGGTTCATTCGTTCTCAGTGCTGTCTTGCATAAAGCGTTTCATAGGATTGTATCATCGCTTCGCGCGTCATTCCCTTGGTCACAATGGCGTTTTGGGCGGCAGAGGAAAATTTTTCGCGCATGGCTTGATCGGAGATGAGCGCGGATAGCGCCGCAGCCATTTCGCCGGGATCGTCCGCAGACACAAGAAGGCCGGAGGATTGATGGTCGATCAGTTCAGGAATCCCACCGATCCTTGTGCCGATACACGGACGACCATGAAACATGGCTTCCTGGAGGGATAGACCGAGGCCTTCGAGAAGTGATGGTTGCACATAGACTTCGGCATCATGGATGGCTGCTACGGGGTTGCTGGTTGGGCCGCACAATTCGATGCGTTCCTGCAGCCCCTCGGAGCGAGCGATGCGTTGAATTTTCTCGATGCATTCTTTCTGAGCCAGCGTCCCCACAAAGCGGAGCCGCCATTCAGGGTGCTTGTTAGCAATCATTGAGAACGCTTCGGCAAGCACATGTTGACCCTTGCGGAAGCAAACCGTAGCGAGATTGAGGATGACTTTGCTTTCAGGCAGCGTGATTTGCGGTGGATTGCCTTCCAGACAGGAGTGATAGATGCGGCCGAACTTATGCCTGAACATCGGAAATGTGGTACGTGCTATCCGCAGGTCGTGATCGGATACCAGATATTCATGACCCACTGCCCGCAAGCAGCTCCACTTTCCCGGAAATGTGCGCATATAGAATCCGATGCGCCGCCAAAGCGGGTCGCCCGCCCTGCTGAGATCAAAAGGGTGGACGGCCTGATGATTGGTGGTGAGACATTCAATTCCCTGCTTGCGGACTTGAAGAATGGGAGAAAAAGCACGCGACCCAGACTTCCATCCATATGTTCCGCCCAGATGGAAATGACAGAGATCCACTTGGCGTTGACTCAAGTCTTGTGCGAAGGTCTTGCTCCATTCCTGAGGGGGCTCACCCGTCGGGGTACGGATGAAATCCTCGATGTGTGATGCAAGTGGAGATTGCCCGATGTCATTCGGATCGTCAGCCGAGGCCAATATGATTTTGTGAGTTGAGGAAAGTCCGCGGGCAAGTCCACGGATCAAAACCTCCAGTCCGCCGGGACCGAGGGCGGCGAGGTCAGTGGCAAGGACAATGCGCATGTGAATTTCTAGAGCGGACGATGGGAAACCGATAATATTTTCTAAAATGGTTGGATCGAGTTTTATTCGTCAATTCCGCAGGGAGAGTCATTGTGCTACTCCTGTCACATCAACTAATTAGCCGTGCTGTTTCCCATTCCGGTTTTCTTGAATAGGCGGCGATCATGGTTCCTTCGATCGAGACAAGGGGTATGTTTTTCTGTTGTTGCAAGAGAAGCAGAGCTTCGGGCACGGCACCGTTGCGATGCACGAAATAGTCGTTGTTCTGGTAATCATGCCAGAAGATCACGCCGTCATCCGTAAGGACATCAAGAGATACAAGGGAATCGCGGTAAGCTCCCTTGCGACCGTGATCCCCATCGATGAAAATGAAATCGTAGGGTGCGTGCTTGGAGGCGTTTTCCAGCGAACTGTCGCCGATGATGCGGGTGATTTTCGCCTCCTCCGGGGTGCCCTTGAATGCCGATCCGTGATCGGGATCGATATCGAGGGTGAAGATTCGCGTGTCAGGATCGGTGTTTTGCGCCATCAGTTTCGCTGTGGTGCCTTTGTATGAGCCGATTTCAAGGATGCGTTTTGAATTGAATCCGACCACGGCTTTGATCACGGCAAGGGTATCGTCGGCCGGCGTAGCCCATGGGCCGATGGGAGGAGTTCTAAAACGGACTTCCGATGTAAGAAAATCAGGAATGACCTTCTCGCCAGGAACGACGGGTAGGAACTCGCGATACTTGAGAAAAGGTGTCAGGAAGGAGTCGAAATGCCGCTTTCTGCCTGTGAGTTTCCAAAGTATGCGGAGAAGTGCTGTTCCTTTGGGTTCGTGAAATGGAGGTGGTTGCATGATTGGATTGGTTTGTGAATTTAAAGACCGTAACCTGATTGACGGTGTATAGCGCGGAGGAAGCGGTAGAACCAGCGCAGACACTGGTAGGGATTCCAGAGTGAATGGCGTATGGCAGAAAGGAGCCAGGAGATACGGTCGGGAGCCTTCACGAGCCATAATTGTGCTGCAGATCTCCAAAAGGTTTGCATGAGGATGGTTTGTTTTTCCCTCTGGCTTCCTTCGAGAGTTGCAAGGTGTGTTTTCGTGACA
The DNA here is from genome assembly GCA_041737575.1 of Akkermansiaceae bacterium. Lineage (GTDB taxonomy): Bacteria > Verrucomicrobiota > Verrucomicrobiia > Verrucomicrobiales > Akkermansiaceae > Luteolibacter. Next base: position 7,731 of record JBGSRM010000277.1, on the reverse strand, counting down.
TGAACGCTCTGTCTCGCCAAATAGCCTGTGGTTTCCGTGGCGGATCCAGGATGTTTGCGGTAGTAGAGCGTGGCTTCCGGATCCATGTGGAATTTCGCACCTTTGCCAAGCATACGCATGAACAAGTCGAGATCTTCGACCCCGCGCATCATCGGGTCTTCATCAAAGCCACCTATCGAACGAGTCGCTTCCGCCCGGATGACCGAAGAGGAAATGACGATGAAGCAACGGTTCAGGATACTGATCGGACGAAGTGCCGATTCATCCACTGTCAGAGGCCGCAGACGGTAGTTTTCAGGGCTGTGTGGATCGGAATCAAAAAGAATGGCTGGGCAGAAAACAAGATCCGCACCGGTTTTTGTTGCTGCCCCCATCACTGATTCCAAGTGGTTCGGGGCCCACATGTCGTCGCAATCGAGAAATGCGAGCCATTCGCCGGATGCGGCTTTCATGCCGGTGTTTCTACCGGCGGCTTGTCCGCGGTTTGTTTCATGTTTGATCAGTCGCAGCGGTGGATATCCGGGCCGTTTGGCGAAATCGTCGATAATATCATCAACCGGGTCAGGGGATTTGTCGTCCACAACGATCACCTCCGCAGCAGGCAGGGTTTGTTTGCCGATGCTTTCGAGTGCTTCTGCAAGATATTTGCGCGCCTTGTAAGCAGGGATAATGACGGAGATGGGCATTTGAGCAGAGAGCATGGAGACGCGAGACGCGAGGGAAGAGAAGCGAAGAGCTGGGGAGACGCGAGGGAAGAGAAGCGAAGAGCTGGGGAGACGCGAGGGAAGAGAAGCGAAGAGCTGGGGAGACGCGAGGGAAGAGAAGCGAAGTGCTGGGGCCTCGTATCACCCTGCGAACTCAGCGCTTTTTTAGCGTATTCCGAAACCCATGAGTCATTTTGCTAAGTTCTATGAGTTCCGACAAAATGGTGGTAGGACGGTCGCGAATCATCCCTCTGCTGTGGAATACCAGTAGCATGCTGGCTACTTCGAAGATGGAACGTCTAGAGATATTGAGAAAATTCGCGAAATCGGCGTCAGAAGCACTTCCTGAACCTTCGGCCATGTTATTTGATACACTTAGCATGGCCGCTCGTAATTGTTCGCCAAAACGATATTTTTTCGCCTCTTCCAGCGAGTCTGCAATGTCGAACACAGGCATGGAAATTTCGACGGCGCGTTGCCAGATTTCCATATCTTCGAAACGAAAGTGATCTGAATTCATAGGGATAGCATGTAGGAGAAGCAGGGAGACGCGAACTTGGAGACGCGAGAAAGAAAGAGAAAAGCAGCTCGTATGGAGCTCCCATGCGCATTTCTGGTATGCACCCAGCCTCCGCCCTCGCGTCTCCAAGCTCGCGTCTCTGCGCCTATCCGTGCTTCAGCGCGAGTTTGATGACCTTGCGGCACTTCTGAATGCGAATTTTGATTGGCTGTGGACTCAACAAAAGAGTGGAAAAGAATTCACCGATGATACGAAGCCATGACCATTCGGTTAGTCTGGGGTGTGGTGCTTTGCCGAGCTTGGCTCGGATCACCGCCAGCAAAACCTGATCACCGATCCAAAAGCGCAGAATCTTCCGGTGGTCCGTCGGACTGAGAGTCTGCCCATAGTCATCAAGCAGGCCGAGTGTGAGCAGGACATTGTCCAGTTCTTTGGCGAGTGCCTTCGGGTTCGGGGTGCCGCCATCGGCTCTCGAAAAATTGTTTTCTCCGTGGATGAGGTAATTTGCTACGATGCGTGGATCAAGCCTTGTGCTTCCGCACTTCCCTGACTTTACGAAAAGGTAGGCATCGGCGCAGATGCGGAAGGAGTCTTCCGGAACCGGCAGGATGGAAAGCAGTGCTTCTCGGGCGAACAAATTGCCACTGGTTGGGGTTGACGGTAAGCCGCCATGTTCGAGCATCACATCGCGAAGAGAACCTTCGAAGCAAATGCCGCCATTGGGAAGTTGGATGCCTATCCGGGTGCCGTCGGCCGCAATCTGCTCCATCCCCATCGCAATACGGGAGATGCCGGGTGCGGTGAGTTCTATTGCCTGCCGAACTGCGTCTTGTTTCAGGGAATCATCCGCATCAAGCAACCAGATCCAGTCTCCTTTGGCAGCAAGGATACCGGTGTTGAAAGCGGCGGCTTGGCCACCGTTCGGCTGGAATATCGCTTGGATTTGGCTCCCGAAGGATTCGATCACTTCACGGGAGTTGTCTGTGGAGCCATCGTCCACCACGATGACTTCCAATGCCGACAACGTTTGTTCCAACGCACTGCGGATCGCTTCACCGAGGAAACGTCCATAGTTGTAGTTGTTGATGACTATTGAGACGGGCAAGCGAGGGGAGTCGAATTTTGAATGGTGGATGCTGAATTTTGAATGGAGGAAGATTGGCTGTCAGGCGCGGTTTATCCATGCCTCCACGATCTGTTGTATGGTGCTTTCGAGCGATTGGGTGATGTCCCACTTCGGATAGTGGGTTCGCATTTTTGAGAGGTCTGAGTAGTAGCAGATGTGGTCGCCGATGCGGTTTTGATCGACGTAGGTATATTGTTGTTTTTTGCCTGTGAATTTCTCGACCGTTGCGAAGGCTTCGAGGATGGAGGTGCTGTTTGGTTTTCCACCGCCGATGTTGTAAACTTCTCCGCAGTGTGGTGCTTCGATGAACGCGGCCATGAAGAGCGCCACGTCGAGCGAATGGATGTTGTCGCGCACCTGTTTGCCCTTGTAACCAAAGACCTTGTACTCGCGTTCCTCCAGATTGCATTTGACGAGGTAGGAAAGAAATCCATGCAGTTCCACGCCGGAGTGGTTCGGGCCGGTAAGGCAGCCGCCGCGTAAACAGCAAGTAGGCATGTTGAAGTAGCGACCATATTCCTGAACCATTACGTCGGCGGCGACTTTGGAGGCTCCGAAGAGCGAGTGCTTGGATTGGTCGATGGTGAAATTTTCTGGGATGCCGTTGGCAAATGTTGTATCCGAGTAGTCCCAGCGGGTTTCAAGTTCTGCCAGTTCGATGCGGTTTGGGGCATCGCCATACACCTTGTTGGTGCTCATGTGGATGAAGGGCGACTCGGGGCACGCGCGGCGGGCGGCCTCGAGGAAATTCAGGGTGCCCACGGCATTTGTGTCGAAGTCATCGAAGGGGATGTCTGCAGCGCGGTCGTGTGATGGTTGGGCTGCGGTATGCACGATGACGTCGGGTTTTACCGCTGCGACAAGATCGAGGACTCCTTGGCGATCCCGGATGTCGAGTTCGTGGTGGGTGAAGTCGTTCAGTTCGCTGCTGAGGCGATGTTGGTTCCAACGGGTGTCACCGGCAGGTCCAAAGAATGTGGCGCGCTGGTTGTTGTCTACACCATGAATGCGGTAGCCGAGTTCCTTGGAAAAGTAACTACTCACTTCCGATCCGATGAGGCCGGATGAGCCGGTGACGAGGATGGATTTGGGTTTCATGGTAAAGAGAAGAGTAAGAGTTTTTAACCGCGAAGGGACGCTAATAAACGCTATGGGATGGCGGATATTACTTTGGCTAGGGCGGTTTGAAGGGCTTCCGGAGAGTGGTTTTCGTAGTATCCTTTGTAGTCAGCGTTTGGATTTTCGCCTTGGTCGCAGAGATGGTGGATTTGTTTGATGATGTCCGGCACCGAACCTTCGGGAACGACGGCACCCAATCGATATTTGCGGACGCGCTCGGCCATCAGGTAGCCGTCGCTCACTACCAAGGGGCGCCCAAGCATAGCGGCTTTGGTCATGATGTTGCTGCTATTTGGAAAGTTGGTGTAGGCGGCAAAAACAACATGGGAGGCTCGGATCAATGCGTTCATGGTTGCATCGCTGAGCCGCGCGAGATGCGTGAGCACATGGGGGCATTGTTCCCACGTTGACTGGATAAGTTGAATTTGATCCGGTGTGAAGTCGCCCCAGCTCACATCGCCTCCGAAGAAGAAGCAGATGTTTGCGGATCGTGGATCGCGCGCCGCGTGACACAACTCGAGCAAGCCCTTCGTTTTCTGAAGGTGTCCAAGACAGACGACGATCTTCTTTCCTTGGGCGTATCGCAAAAGTTTACCAGACAGCGTGTCGCCATCTAAAGGTTCGTCGATCTCCCTGCCTGTGATGTCCGGGAATTCGAATGCGGGTTTGCCCTTCGTCAAAGCCCGCATTGGCTCGACCGCACCCTCGTCGATCAGACAGACGGAGGACATGGACGGATGGGTGAAAATCTTTTCAGGACAGGGAAGGCGATTGAAGTTGGGCATGGGGGACCCTGGCATACGGAAGGCGCGGGCATGCAGATAGATTCCGGACCATGGACGGGAAAAATAACGTTTTGCATGATCGAAGTTTTCAAACTGGAAATCATAGATTGTGGAGAAAAACACCAGATCGATGGATGTGACATGGTCGTTCTCCCAGCGGCACAACAAAGTATCAAGGCCGCCAAAGATCCGCCATGCGTTCTCGTGCATTCTCAGAAGCAGTGGCAGGCGCGCACGAGGATGGAAATAGCGGCAGGAATTCACTGTGACATTCCCATAATCGATTGTTTCCTTGCGGACATTCTCTACTGCGGATTCTGGACAAAAAGCAGCGACCCGGCATCCTGCCTTTACGAAGCCTTCCACGAGATTCATGAAGTACGTCGGATGGTGTCCAATCCAGTTCCAATCTACTAGGGCGACGGTTTTCATGATTACACCGTTGGCTTCAAGTGCGTTTTAAAATTAGAAATGATCTCGTATGCGTCCATTGAGCCTTTTCGACGTGCATCTTCCACCAATAAGGCGACACGCTGCTCTTCCGAAAAGCGGCCAAACTGTTTGATCGAACGCAAAAAGCGGGTGATTCTTTGCGCCAAAGGCGGTTTAAGCGAGGGTTTGCTAGGGATGATACCGTCCCAAAGGTATCGCAAAAGATACACCGAAACCGTGATACCTCTAGCGAGACGTAGGGTGTATTCGAGTGTGAGGCGCTCTTTTGAGATCAAGTGGCGCATGCGAAGTTCAGGAAAAAGGCCAACTGCAAGACCCATTTCGCATGCACAAAACACCATGTCCGTGTCACCGCCTGACATTAGGCTACTGCCCTTGCGGTCGAGGTCTTTGCGGATAGGATCACTGGACGCCTTCGAAAGATAAAGCCGGGCTACATCGGCGCGGACGACAAGACCTGCGCCAGCAGGAGCGGTGGAGATAGAGAGTGCGCCGGGCTGGCATGACCAACGTGGGGCTGTCTCCTTCCTTACGACCAAGCATTCGAGATAAGGGTTGATCCATGCTGGCGGAGCTACTTCGAACTCTCCTGCCACATCACCTCCGAACGCGCCCACGTAAGGCATCTTATCTGCTAAAGATAATGCGTACTGAAGATAGTCTTGATCTAGCAAGTTGTCATCATCCACGAAAACAAGTATGTCGGCCGCCGCTTCGCGAATACCTGTGAAGCGCGCTGGCGTGAGTCCTAATTTTTCCTCGCGCACATGACGAGAGCGGGGATGCCAACTTATATCAATCCGTTCGGAGAGCGGTTGATCAGAGCGGTTGTCGATTAGTAATAGTTCCCACTTCTCAGGCGCAAGAGTCTGAATCCTCAAAGAAGACAACACACTTTCGATGTAAGCTGCACGAGGATTATGGGTGCAGATTATGACGGAAACGAGGGGATTCATACACTGAAGCGAATAGATATTAATTTGAGGTGTGATTAGGATTTGAACCACAGACTTAACCTAGGTGTGAAATTATCAGTCAACAACCTACGACTATTTAATAAGTCGACGATTGATACCAACTGTAAGTTCCCCGGACTCGAAAATCGTGAATCCTGCATCTTTCAGAACCTGGTGAATGCTCTTGCGGCAGACCACCTCATCGTGGATCTCAACTGCTATAAATCGGGTAATGGCAAGGAAGTCGTTGGGAGCTGCGCTAAGGAAAATCTCATGCTCCGCTCCCTCGATGTCGATTTTCAGGAAATCCACCACATCGATTTCATGGGTGTCTATCAACTCCCGTATGGATATGGAGTTCACTTGAGCTGCTTCGTCACCCACCTGATCTTTGTCAACGCTTTTCGACCATTCCATTCCATCCCGGAAGCTATCGCCTATCGAAAGCAAATGATTGCTCTCGTGCCAAATAGCACGGTGGTAAAAATGCACATTCTCCTGTTCTTCTAGATTGATTTTAAGTTGCTCAAAGTTCCGCCTATCAGCTTCGACACAGACTAGAGAGCACCCTGGAAAGCGATTTAGGAAATACAATGATGTGATACCTATGTTGGAGCCACAATCAATCATCCATTTTGGTTTGATATCATTCTCAGCAATCAGCGATAAGACTATTCGGTATTCCTGATTAATGATGACCTGTTCGTACACTCGGGCATCAGAAGATGTTTTCCGGAGTTGTAGTCCCATGGAAAAGTTTGCGTAGTCGCAGCCGAGAACATTGAGGTGAGTGTCTGTTTCCAGAAAAGAAACCCCGATACTTTTGAGAAGGGCAGCTGGGTCAGGATTTCGCGGGTCAAGAATCTCTTGGGGGCGGGGAAAAAACCTGCGTATCTTTACAATACAGGGTGTCAGAAGCTTTTTGACCCTGCGGCGTAATTTTATGACAGTTTGTTCCGCACCACTCGGCCAGTCGAATAGTTGGCGGATTTTCTCACGCGTAAGACGCGAGGATTCTCCGAGTTGCGATTTTGCCCAGTCGATTTGTTGCTCCGCTTTCCAAGGATCGCACCATAGGAAGGGATAAGCGACTTTGCGCTTTTCTTCCATAACGCTGCTGAGCAGCAAATCAAGCAGTCTGGGTTTATTTTTGAAGTAAGTTAGGTTTTCATAAGCTTCCCTGTGAACTTTAGGTGAAGGGCCCGCAATGGATGATTTTGCTCCGTAATAAGCGGCATAAGCTAAATGAGATCCCCACGAATTTCCAGTGACATATTCAAATCGCGAAAACAGATAGGCTAGGCGAAAGTAGGTGTTACCATCATTCGGATCACCTCCCACGACAGTTTCTAAGCCACGTTCGGCAAATTTTGTATTCCACCCACCTTGATCATAGTCATTCCGATGCAGGCAGCAGATGACTTCGCTAAAATCCCCCCGAACGGAATCGATGTAGGCGAGGTATTCGTCCTCAAGTTTTTCCCTTTCCATCTTCATTCCTCCGATTGAATGAAAGGGCATTACCAAAAGACTATTCTTTACACGAGACACTGCAGGTTGCGGAACATAAATTAATGGCAGACCTATATCGTGAACGTCGTCATATCCTTGAGAATTGAGATAATTTTTCTGATCTTCTCTAGCAACATAATATCTGCTGTTCTTCTTAAATCGAGAAACGCCGTCGCCTCCGATAACAGAATCAGGATCGATGTTTCTTCCTGGTTCGATGTGTCCATGCTGCCACTCACCCCTGATATCGGCAGGCGGATTATCGATGGAAAGATATTGTGATATCACGTGCAGACTGCCATAAGACTTTAAAGGAGATTTCACAAACGGATACCGGCACTCTATATCCTCTCTCGTTAAATTTCCCTCTGTCATATCTTCGAGCGGTTGTAGCATAGTAATATTTGTACGGATGGGCGAATTCTAATTGCTAATGCAACGGGTGTCAATTTGTTTGAAATTTTGTTGTTTGAATTCGTTTGGGGTTAAAAAATTATGACGTTTTCGGGGGCGGTTGTTGAGCGCATTTTGTGTGTCTTTGATGTGTTTTGCTGTG